>CALBOV010000160.1 GCA_937896565.1 uncultured Salinisphaerales bacterium | reverse complement strand
GCCGATCGGTGGCCAGCGCCCGGGCCTGCGCCTGGGTGAACTGTCCGGCGAAGCCAAACAACACCTTCGAAAACAGCAGGTCGGGTTGGCCACCGTGGCGAGCTGCAAGCTGTTTCGCCAGGCCTGTAAGTTGCGACAGGCCGGCGTTGGCCGGTTTTTTCAGCACGACGATATAGCGGCCGGGAATGGCATCGCGGTGCTGAACAATGCTTTGATGAGCGGGGGGCGATCGGGTCGGCTCGGACCTGGGTGGGGTGACGGTGTCTTTGACGCCATCAAGCAATCCGGCATTTGCCGAGCCAGCGATCACCAACGCCAGCGCCAGTGCAACAGGTTTCATGTTCGTCTCCAGGCGGGATTGCCAGTTTGTTCTCTTTCCGAGGGAATTATAGACCGCAGTTCCCGTGTCCAGACGACTCTACATCCGGTACAACGGGACGGGTCTGCATTTTCGAATGCGAGTAGCCAATTCGCCGTTCGCCATCCTGAGTCGTGAACGGATCGCGCGTCACCTGCCGGACTGGTTGACCGGGATGGAGCGCTGGAAAGTGCGTGTGACACACGACGAGATCACCGAACTGCAACGCCGCCTCGAGCCCCATGTTCTGAGGCTGGAAACCTTGCTGGGGCGGCGCATGGAGTCTTGGCGCGAGCTCGCCAGGCGTCGTCAGGAGTCGTCGGTCACGGAAGGTCCAGAGGTGCTGACGCAGACCATCTCCTGACCGGGATGGCCAGTGAGGCTGAGCTGTCATCGCGGGTTCACGTCCAGCCACTAGCCTGAAGGTTGGACCTTTGAACCTGTGCTCGAATGAAACGCCGCCAATTCCTGCAGGCCGGATTGACCGTGGCAGGTACGTTTTCCCTGGGTCGTGATTTCTGGAAGCGGGCCTATGCCGCGCCAGCGGTGCCGGGCGCCAGCCCTTACGGTGAGCTCGTCGGTCCGGATGCCAATGGGCTGTTTCTGCCGCCGGGTTTCACATCGCGCAAGATCGCCGAAGCCTACTCACCGGTGAAGCTGGCCGACGGCGGCGAATCCAGCTACGTGTGGCATCGCGCGCCCGATGGCGGGGCGGTGATTCCGCAGGAGGATGGCGGCTGGATCTACGTCAGCAATTCCGAAATCCCGATCATTGCCGACGAATGCCTTGACGACCCGGGCTCCGAGATGTGCGGCGAGCAGGGCGGTGTCGGCGCCGTGCGTTTCGATGCGGACGGCAACGTCATCGACGCCTATCCGGTCCTGCAGGGCACGAACAACAACTGCGCCGGCGGCATGACGCCCTGGGGCACCTGGCTGTCCTGCGAGGAAAATTTCTTCGGTTTCGTCTACGAATGTGACCCCACCGGTTTGAATCAACCCATCCGGCTGGCAGGGATGGGGCAATTCAGTCATGAAGCCGCCGCCGTGGACCCCGTGGGCAAGGCGATCTACCTGACGGAAGATCAGGGTGACGGCGCGCTTTATCGTTTCCGCCCCACGATCTGGCCCGACGATGATCGGCCGGATTTGACCCTGGGGGTGCTCGAAGTCGCGGTGGTCGGCGACAACCCGCCGGTCCGGGTGCCCTACGGCGATGCGATTCGTGAGGCGGTGGCGACGCTGGGCGTCGATATTGACGAGTTTGACCCCACCGGAATCCTCGGCGAGATCAACGAAACCGAGCCGGGTCAGGTGAGCTGGCAGCCCGTACTCAATCCGCTGGGTTTACCGCTGGAGTGTCGCTACCAGGTCCCCACGGCAGCGGTTTTCAACGGCGGCGAGGGCTGCTGGTATGACAGTGGGCTGGTGTACTTCACCTGCAAGGGATCGAATCGCGTCTGGGCCTACGACACCATCGCCGAGCATGTCGACATCGTCTACGACGCGAACGAGATTGGTGACGCCGCGCCGCTGCGTGGTGTGGACAACATGGTGGTGCATGCGCAGAGCCACGATCTGTTCGTCGCCGAAGACGGCGGCAACATGGAACTGGTGATCATCACGGACGACCGCAAGGTCGCGCCGTTCATGCGTTATCCGGTGCCGCATTCGGAAATCGCCGGGCCTGGTTTCGATGCTTCGGGTACGCGGCTCTACTTTGCCAGTCAGGGCAAGCGGCACACGGTGAACGAGGCGACCGGAGAGGAGGTGCGTGGCGAGATCTTCGAGATCAGCGGCCCCTTCCGGAACACCGGGTTCGTCAACCCCGATCCGCAGGCACCGGATGCCGATCGCCCGCCCACGGGCAGTTCGGGTTCGCTGGGCGTTGCCGCACTTGGTGCACTGGGCGCGGCCGCGTTGCTGGCAAGGCTCAGCGAGTCGGCCGCCGAGGCTGGCGACGAGTCGGCGCAGACGAATGACCTGACCGACCCGTCGTCTCAAGCGTCCTGACGCGGCGTCACTGACCCATTTCGGACATCATTGCCTCGAAGCGGCGCTGCATCTCGTCTTCCGGAACGTCTTCGACATGGGTCGCGATGTTCCACTGGTGTCCAAACGGGTCGATCAGCGCGCCCATGCGATCGCCCCAGAACTGGTCTTCCATCGGCTTCGCTTCGGTCGCGCCGGCATTGATCGCCTGCTGGAACAGCGTGTCGGCGTCGTCGACATAGATCATCAAACTCCCCGATGTCCCGCCCAGCGTGGTCGGACTTTTGACTCCGAACTCCTCCATCGCGTCGGCGAGCATGACATGCGAATTTCCGATCCTGATTTCCGCGTGCATGAGCTTGCCGTCCGGGCCGGGCAGGCGGAAGACCTCCGTGGCATTGAACGCTTTCTCGTAGAACGCAATGGCCTCGGCGGCGCCGGTAACAAACAGGTAGGGCGTAACGCTGTGGTAGCCCTCCGGAATGGGATTCACTGACATGACGGTCTCCTCAAGCTTCGGCCCCCCGATGGGACACCGAACGATTGTAGGCCGCGGGATGACACCCGGATGACGGGGTCTTGCCGGGGTCAGTTCGTGCTGGTGTTCAGCAGATCGAAGATATTCAGCGCTTCCATCACCAGCTCGATCGACAGCGCCGCGAGCAGCATCCCCATCACCCGCACCAGAATCGCCGAACCGTTCTGTCCAATCGCCGCGATGATGCGTCCTGCCGCCAGCATGAACAGGAAGGTCGCCAGCAGCACCAGCAGCATGACACCGGTGGTCGCCAGCTGAACCTGGATCGGATAAACGTGATTGTCGGTGAGGATGATCACCGCCATGAGCGCGCCCGGCGTGGCGATGGAGGGGACGGCCAGCGGGAACACCGCGATGTCGTGGCCGGGTTCACCTTCGGTGGCCTGCTGCGTCAACGGTGTGCCGAAGACCATCTTCAGGCCGAACAGGAACAGGATGATCCCGCCCGCCACCTGCAACGACACCAACCGGATACCCATGGCAGTGAGCAGGACCTGGCCGATGACGACCGCGCCGACGAGAATGCAGCCGGCGTAGAGCACGGCCTTGAGCGCGGTGCGCCGCCGGGCGGCTTCGGTGAGGCCTCCGGTAATGGAGGCGAAAATGGCCAGCGTTCCAATGGGGTCAATCGTCGCCCACAGAATGAGGGCGTCGCGAATCAGTTTGTCGGTCATCCGTGTCCGGTCCGGATCGATGGGCGCGGCGTGACCGAAGGGTCGAACGGCTCGCGAAGGCTGCCTGATCAGACAACGCGACGGAGCGGAGATTCACCCGCGCGTGACCGGATGGTCCGGCAGCAGCGAGCTGCATGTGCCGGGTGAGCGATTCACCCGGAGGCGGCCTTCAGAGGTCGACGTGATCCAGCGGATTGTCCCAGTGGGACGGCCGCGCGACATCCAGATAAACGTCGCGCTCCATGTCCATCGCACCGCTCCAGTCCTCCGGGGGTGCGGCGGGCGTTGCCGCGAGTTCTATCCAGCTATCGAAATCGATCTCGGCCACGGTTCCGTCGAAGTACTGCACCTCCACGGTCTCTGCGCGAAGATCGATTGCGACGACTTCAAACGGTGAGTTGTTACCGACCTGGTACCAGTCTCCGACGCTGAGTTCATGCAGCCACATCGCCATCGTTTTCTCCTTGTCGATTCCTGGGTGAATCGACTCCTATCGGGTATAGGCAAGTGACAGTCCCGTGACAAGGCATGCCAAATCCCATCGCGTGCAAGTGCCTGATTAAGCCGGTTTTTCGGTCGATGGGCGGGTGCGGAACACGACGGATCGACGGGCGTTGATCGGTGAAATTGCGGTCAAGGAATCGGCGCGGCGCGCTTTGTGTCGGCAAATCGTCGTCGCATACTGCATGGCAGCTTCGAACGCAGGTCACCGGGTCCATGGACAAGCTCGACCGCGTCTTCATTCTGCACCGGGAATTGTCGAACCGGCGCCGGCCCGTGACCAAGGCCCGGCTCGCCGAGATCATGGGCGGCTGCTCGACTCGCACCGTCCATCGTGCCGCCAAGTGGATGCAGGAGGAACTGCATGCGCCGATCTGCTTCAGCCCCACCGGCTACTTTTACGACCAGCATCCCAGTGAGCCCGTATTCGAGTTGCCCGGGTTGTGGTTCAACGAGGACGAACTCATCGCCCTGGTCGGCGTACAGGCGTTGCTCAAGCGCGCCCAGCCGGGTTTGCTCGACGACTACCTGGCGCCGATATCGAAGCGCATTGACGAGCTGTTGAGCCGGCGCGGCGTCGGCCTGCCGGACTGGGAGCGCCGCATTCGGATCGTTCAGATGGCTGGTCGCCCAGCCGGACAATGCTTTGGCGTGGTGGCCGATGCACTCGTCCGACGCCAGCAAATCGTGATCCGTTATCGGGCGCGTAGCGACGGAGCGGTGTCCACTCGCGCCGTCTCTCCCCAGCGGCTGACCCACTACAGAGAGAATTGGTATCTGGATGCCTGGTGTCACGGCAAGGAGGAACTACGTACGTTCTCTGTCGACCGGATCGAGGCGGCCCAGGTGAGCCACGAACCCGTGCTCGAAATTCCGCAGGACCAACTGGAGGATGTGCTCGCCACCAGTTTCGGCATCTTCTCGGGTGCGCCGACGCGTGAAGCCAGCCTGCTGTTTACGGCCCACCGCGCCCAGTGGATCGGCGACGAGCAATGGCATCCGCGGCAGCAGAGCGAGTATCTGGACGATGGCCGCTTCCGGCTGCGGTTTCCCTACCACCACAGCGAAGAACTCGTACTGGATATCTGTCGCTATGGGCCGGATGTCATGGTGGAGGCGCCGGCAGAACTGCGGCAGGCCGTGGCGGAGCGGTTGAAGGCCGCGGCCGTGATGTATGAGGATGACACCTGATCTCTCTCATGAACACGATCGAACGGCGATGAGACTGAACAGTGTCGAAATGGTGCTGACCGCATTGGAAAACGCCAATGTGCGCTATCTCGTCGTCGGCGGTCTGGCCGTGAACGCACACGGTTACGCGCGCTACACCAAGGATATCGACCTCGTCATTCAGCTGGATCAGCACAACGTGCTGCGGGCATTCCACGCTCTGGAACCCTTGGGGTATCAACCTCTGTTGCCGGTGAAACCGGAACAGTTCGCCGACGCCGACACACGAGCATGCTGGGTGCGTGACAGGAACATGCAGGTGTTTCAGCTTTGGAGCGACGCCCATCGCGAGACGCCCATCGACGTGTTCGTGACCGAACCCTTCGACTTCGATGCCGAATACGACCGCGCTTCCCGCAGGCGCTTTGGTGAAACACTCGATATTCCCATCGTCTCCCGCGACACGCTGATTCGAATGAAGCGGGCCGCAGGCCGGGTTCAGGACCTGGCCGACATCGACAACCTGCGCCTGCTGGAACCGGACGCATGAGCCAATCGGACGACGATATCGACTGGTCGCTGACCACCTTCGAAGGCGTCCGGATCGAACAGATGCGGCGCTGGGCCGAGCTGCCTCTGGATCGTATCGTTGCTGCGCTGGAGGAGATGGAGCAATACGCAGCGCGACTACCGGGAAAAGTGCCGGTCAATACAAAGCAGGAGCCATCCTGACCCACTGACGAGATATCCAGTGGACACGTATTGGCAACCGGGTCGCGCATGCTGCAACCGAGTTCTTATCGGTTGCCGCCATGCTCGATCGTCGAATGTTGCTGCGAGCTTGCGATGTCCGGATTCTGCGGCGCAATTCGTATTACCGGGATGACGAATGCGCCGTGGATGTCCGCCGGGCGCGCGAATGCTGGGGCATCTGCCAAGGGGGAGAGCATGGCAGTGAGTCGAATGACGGATCGGGGTGAAGTTACTGCCGCTCGCTTGAGCAGCGTAGCGGAGGACCAGAACCGGTGGTGGCAATTTCAGGATTGTCTGCCGCTCGAGATGTAGGACGATGCGCTCCGTGAATCGCAATCAAGTCGTCTTGCGCAGTGATGCGGAGATTGAAGTGATTGATATGCGCGGGCTTTCGTGGCGTGAGCGACAAGAACTTCGCCGTGAGATCGAGCGGCAGGAACAAGCGTGGCGAAAACTGGGCAGAGTCCTGCGCGATCTCATACTGCTGGT
Organism: uncultured Salinisphaerales bacterium; assembly: GCA_937896565.1. GTDB lineage: Bacteria > Pseudomonadota > Gammaproteobacteria > Nevskiales > OUC007 > Abyssibacter. The sequence goes on along the minus strand of CALBOV010000160.1, from coordinate 1,636 downwards.
CGCGCTGTCCGCAGGGTTGTCGTGAACGTCATTCGCTTCTCAGTCATCTAATGGACGAGTTCACGCCATCGTCTCTCAAGAGCATCTTGCACTCGAAGCGGGCGAACATTTACTACCTGGAAAGATGCCGGGTACTCGTGAACGGTGGTCGGGTGGAGTACGTCACCGAGGCGGGGCGTGAGTCCCACTACTGGAATATCCCGATCGCGAACACGACGACGGTCCTGCTGGGAACCGGCACGTCGATCACTCAGGCCGCGATGCGTGAGCTGGCCAAGGCAGGTGTGCTGGTTGGTTTCTGCGGTGGTGGCGGAACACCGTTGTTCAGTGCCAACGAGGTCGACGTCGAAGTCGCCTGGTTGTCGCCCCAGAGTGAATATCGTCCCACCGAATACCTTCAGGCGTGGGTTGGGTTCTGGTTTGATGAGGCAGGGAGACTGGATGCCGCGCGGAGATTTCAGCAGGCGCGACTGAAGCGAATCGCCGATCACTGGCTGAGTAGCCGTGCCTTGCGTGACGCCGGGTTTGCGGTATCGGGCGAACAGCTCGACAGCCTCTTGCGCCGCGCGGATTCCGAAGTTTCATCGGCGCCCGATACTCAGGCGCTGCTCACAGCCGAAGCCCGGCTGACCAAGGATCTGTTCAAGACCGCCGCACGGGCATCCGGCTACGGTGCATTCACTCGTGCCAAGCGCGGCGGCGGCGTGGACCCCGCCAATCGATTTCTGGATCACGGCAATTATCTCGCTTACGGGCTCGCAGCAACCGCGACCTGGGTGCTTGGTCTGCCACACGGTTTGGCGGTGTTGCACGGCAAGACCCGGCGCGGCGGGTTGGTGTTCGACGTCGCGGACCTGATCAAGGATGCCGTCATCCTGCCGCAGGCGTTTGTGTCCGCGGTGCGGGGCGACGAGGAGCAGGCGTTTCGCCAAGCCTGCATCGAAACGCTGACACAGACCGAGTCGCTGGATTTCATGATCGACACGCTCAAACGTGTCGCGATGGAAGCGGGCGGCGTGACATGAATGTGCTGCTGGTTTCGCAATGTGAAAAACGCGCGTTGACGGAAACCCGCCGCATCCTCGATCAGTTTGCCGAACGGCGCGGTGATCGCACATGGCAAACACCGATCACGCAGGCTGGACTGGATACGCTGAGGAAGTTGCTGCGCAAGACGGCGCGCAAAAACACCGCGGTGGCCTGCCACTGGATACGGGGGCGTGATCACAGCGAGCTGCTCTGGATTGTCGGCAACGCTGCTCGATTCAATGCCGAGGGCGCGGTTCCGACGAACAGAACGCAGCGCGATGTTCTCCGCCGTGCCAGAGAGAACGATTGGCACACGGCGCAGGACGTTCGTCTGCTGGCTCAGCTTGCCGGTCTCCTGCACGATCTGGGGAAGGCGAGCATCGCGTTTCAACAGCGGCTGCGTGGTGAGTTGCAGGAACGCAACCTCTATCGCCACGAATGGGTGTCACTCCGCTTGTTTCAGGCGTTCGTGGGCGATAGCGACGATGTCGCTTGGCTACATCGCCTGGCGGATGCGGGCGCAGATGGTGAAGCGCTTTGGATCGCGGCGGAGCGGTTTCAACGAGACGGGCTGGACGAGGGTGTTGCACGGCCGTTCAATCAACTG
>CALBOV010000159.1 GCA_937896565.1 uncultured Salinisphaerales bacterium | reverse complement strand
CACTGATCATGGCGGGCTGCTATTTCTATCTGTCGGCCACCGTTCTGGCGGAAGACCGTGGCGCCAACGAGCCACGCCTGCTGTGGACACTCCCGATCGGTGGACTGGTGCTGTCGATCTTCTTCGGCGAGGCCGTCACCCGGCTGATCGAGGTGGTCGAGGAAGCCATGGAGCAGATCGCCGACTCCGCGCCGGAAGAATCGCCGCCAACCCGATAGGCGACCCCGGGTAGAATGCGCGCCATGCAAACGCTGGCCCTCTACCACCTCAAGGGTGGCGTCGGAAAAACCGCCGCGGCGGTGAACCTGGCCTATCTGGCCGCCCGTGACGGCTACCCGACGCTGTTCTGGGACCTGGACCCGCAAGGCGCCGGCTCCTGGTATCTGGAAGCCGAGGCGGCCGAGTCCGTTGACGCCGACAAGCTGATCAAGGGCAAGCTGGCGGTCGGTCGTCTGGTGCGCCCCACACGCTTCGAGAACCTGTCGCTGATGCCGGCGGATTTTTCGCTGCGCTACCTGGACATCCTGCTGCGCAAGGTCCAGGGGCAGGACGCGCTCAAGCGCCTGCTGGCCCCGTTCCGGGAGATGTTCACGCTGGTGGTGCTGGACTGCCCGCCCAGTCTGTCGCACCTGGCGGCCAACATCTTCACCGCCGCCGATGCCGTGGCCGTCCCGATCGTCCCCAGTCACCTGTCGCTGCGGGCGTTCGAACTGGTTCATCAGGAATACAAGGCGCTGGGCCACAAGCCGCGCCGGCTGCATCCATTTTTTTCAATGGTGGATCGGCGTCGGCGGCTGCACAACGACTTGCTCGTGGACGCACCCAAGCGCCTGAAGCGGAGACTCGGAACCGCCATCCCCTATGCGTCGGTGATCGAAAGAATGGGGCAGGAACGTGCCCCTGTCGGCAGTTTTGCCCCGCGACACCCCGCCGCGCTCGCCTACGAGGCGCTGTGGGACGAACTGCGCGAGCGCCTGCCCGAGTTCTCTGCGTGAAGCGGGGATGCGGTAGGCTTTCGCCCCCCTGACAATCACGGAAGTGCAGCGCAGATGGAGTTGAAAGACAGTACCGTCCTGGTCACCGGCGGTGGGTCCGGACTGGGTGGCGCGACCGCTCGCGCCATTGTTGCGGCCGGCGGCCGTGTCGTCATCGCCGACGTCAACCGGGACGCCGGCCAGACCCTGGCCGAGGAACTCGGCGCATCGGCGCGGTTCGTCGCCACCGACGTGACCGACGAGGTGGCCGCCAAGGCCGCGGTCGACGCCGCGGTGGAACTGGGCGGTCGCATCGACGGCCTCGTGAACTGCGCGGGCATCGTCGTCGCGAGCAAGGCGGTGGGACGGGACGGGCCGCACGACCTCGCCTCGTTCACCCGCTGCATCCAGATCAACCTGATCGGCACCTTCAACATGATCCGTCTGGCGGCGGCCGCCATGCAGCAGCAGGAACCGAACGCCGCCGGCGAACGTGGGGTGATCGTCAACACCGCCTCCGTTGCTGCCTACGACGGCCAGATCGGCCAGGTCGCCTATGCCGCATCGAAATCCGGCGTGGTCGGCATGACGCTGCCGCTGGCACGCGAGTTCGCCCGGGCGGGCATTCGGGTACTGACCATCGCGCCCGGCCTGTTCGAGACCCCGATGATGTCCGCGCTGCCCGAAGCGGCACGCGAGGCGCTGGGCCAGATCACGCCGTTCCCGCCACGGCTGGGCAAGGCCGAGGAATTCGCCTCGCTGGCCTGTTACATCCTGACCAACACCATGCTCAATGGCGAGACCATTCGCCTGGACGGCGCCGTCCGCCTGCCGCCCAAGTAGGCGCGCCGCGACCGGACTTTCACGAGCGAACATGCACTTCGAGGACAAGCAATGAGTGACGATCCGATTGTGATCAGCGGCGCCATCCGCACGCCCATGGGCGGCATGATGGGCAGCCTGGCGGCCATGACCGCCTCCGAACTGGGTGCCCTGAGCATCGGCCAGACCCTCGCGGCCTCCGGCATCGCGCCGGACGCCGTGGACGAGGTGATCATGGGCAACGTGCTGGGCGCCGGCCAGGGCCAGGCACCGGCCCGCCAGGCCGCGCTGGGTGGCGGCCTGCCGACCAGCGCGAGCTGCCTGACCATCAACAAGATGTGCGGCTCCGGCATGAAGGCGGTGATGCTCGGCCATGACCTGCTCAAGGCCGGTTCCATCAACGCCGCCGTGGTCGGTGGCATGGAATCGATGACCAATGCGCCGTACCTGATTCCCAAGGGCCGCATGGGCTACCGCTTCGGCCATGCCGAACTGCTCGATCACATGGCGCTGGACGGTCTGGAGGACGCTTACGAGAAGCGCACGCCGATGGGCGAGTTCGCCGAGCGCACGGTGGAGAAATACGGCTTCACCCGCGAGGACCAGGACAACTTCGCCATCGAGTCGCTGCGCCGCGCCAAGCTGGCGAACGAGAACGGTAGCTTCGAGTCGGAGGTGATCGCGGCAACCATCAAGGGTCGCAAGGGCGATGTCACGGTCCAGCAGGACGAGCAACCGTTCAAGTCCGATCCGGCGAAGATCCCGTCGCTGCGCCCGGCCTTCCGCAAGGACGGCACGATTTCAGCGGCCACGGCCAGCTCCATCTCCGACGGCGCGGCCTCCATGCTGGTGACGCGCGAGTCGCAGGCGGGAGCACTGGGCATCACGCCGGTGGCACGGATTCTCGGCCACGCCTCGCATGCGCGGGTCCCGGCGGAGTTCACCATCGCGCCGGTATTCGCCATCCGCAAGCTGCTGGATCAGCTCGGCTGGACGGCCGACGAGGTGGATTTGTGGGAGATCAACGAGGCCTTCGCCGTGGTCGCGATGGCGGCGATGAAGGACATCGGCATCCCGCATGACAAGCTCAACGTGCATGGCGGCGCCTGCGCGCTGGGGCACCCGATCGGCGCCTCCGGCGCCCGCATCATGGTCACGCTGCTCAACGCGATGGAGAAGCAAGGCGCCAAACGTGGCATTGCCTCGCTGTGCATCGGCGGGGGTGAAGCGACCGCGGTGGCCGTCGAACGCCTGTAACCGCGACGCCCGGCCACGGCTGAACGCCGTGACCGGGCATCTGCGTCAGGCACGAACCCGGTCGCCGAGACACCTCGGCGACCGGAGTCCGACTATTCCACCGTCACCGTGATGGGAGCGGACAACACGGGCGGCTCATGAGGAATGTGCCGGTAGTCGCCCAGCAGCAGTTGCAGCCGGTGCTCGCCCGGCTCCAGGGTGACCGTGACCTCGGTCTGTCCACCGCCGAAATGCCGCACCTGATCGGTCGCCGGCAGCGGTCGATCCAGTGACGGCAGCTCCTCGAGATCGATCAGCAGATGGTGGTGACCGGTGTGGTTCTTGTCCACGCCGGCCGGTGCCACGCCCATGCCGCTGAGCCCGAACTTGATGGTGACGGTCGTGCCCACGATTTCGCCGTCCGCGGGCGAAATGATGTAGACACCGGCACCCTCCGGTGCTGGACTGCGATCCACGGCCTGGGCCGGTGCGCCAAGCAGCAGCGCAACCACTCCCAGCGACGCGACCCGGTGCGTCAGTGATTTCATCGAGGCTAACTCCTGTCGTCGTTCAGATCGCATTAGTAAAGCAGACGCGTGCGCAGCGTGCCCGGTAACGCGGCCAGCTGCTGGCGCATGGCGTTGGCGCCCTGGGCATCGGCATCAATGTCGATGACCACGTAACCGATCGCCCCACGCGTCTGCAGGAACTGCGCATCCACGTTCACGCGGCTGCCGGAAAAGACCTCGTTGACGGCCGACAGCATGCCCGGACGATTTTCGTGAATGTGCAGCAGGCGGCGGCTGCCGGCGTGCTCGGGCAACTGCACTTCCGGGAAGTTCACGGCGGACAGCGTCGAGCCATTGTCGGAATAGCGGATCAGCTTGCTCGCGACCTCGCCGCCGATGTTGACCTGCGCTTCCTGGGTGCTGCCGCCGATGTGAGGCGTGAGCAGCACGTTGTCGATGCCAACCAGCGGGGACTCGAAGCGATCCTTGTTGGTCTTCGGCTCCTTGGGGAACACGTCCACCGCGGCACCGGCGAGATGGCCGTCCTTCAGCGCCTGGGCCAGGGGCTCGATCTCGACGACCGTGCCGCGCGACGCGTTGATCAGCATCGAACCCTTGCGCATCGCGCGCAGTTCCGCCTCGCCGATCATCATCCGCGTGGCCGGCGTGTCCGGAACGTGCAGGGTCACGACATCTGAGCGTGACAGCAGATCATTCAACCCGGATGCGGGACGGGCATTGCCCAGCGCCAGCTTGGGCTCGACATCGTGAAACAGCACCTGCATGCCCAGCGCCTCGGCGAGCACGCCAACCTGGGTGCCGATGTGGCCGTAACCGACGATGCCCAGCGTCTTGCCGCGCACCTCGTAGCTGCCGCTGGCGGACTTCATCCAGCCGCCGCGGTGGCAGGCCATGTTCTTCGCCGGAATCCCGCGCATCAGCAGGATGGCCTCGGCCAGTACCAGCTCGGCGACGCTGCGCGTGTTGGAGTAAGGCGCGTTGAAGACCGGTATCCCGCGGCGCTCCGCGGCTTCCAGATCCACCTGGTTGGTCCCGATGCAAAAGCATCCCACCGCCATCAGCCGACGCGCTTGGGAGAAGACCTCCTCGGTCAGCTGCGTGCGGGAGCGGATGCCGACGACATGCGCGTCCGCGATCGCGGCTTTCAGTTCGTCGGACGGCAAGGAGCCATCGCGATAGTCGATCTGCGTGTAGCCGGCATCGCGCAGCGTGTTCACCGCGGACTCCGCGACCCCCTCCAGCAAAAGAATCCGGATTTCCTCGCGCGGGAACGATGTTGCGGTCATGCCTGGGATCCTGCTCTGACTGGGGCGCGCGAGTTTGCCTGAATTCGACCGCGAATCGAATGCCGCGGCCCAAATTGCACACGGATATAGCCGCAACTGGTCCTAAACTGATGTCGCCTCCGGTGAGACCGAGACGACCATGTCCGACAAACCCCGAATCGCCATCGAATACTGCACGCAATGCCGCTTTGTGCTGCGCGCGAGCTGGCTGGCCCAGGAACTGCTGTTCACCTTCGCCGACGATCTGGCCGAAGTCGCGCTGCGCCCGTCCACCGGTGGAGTGTTCCGCGTGCTGTTGGACGAGCAACCATTATTCGATCGCGCCGATCACCACCGCTTTCCGGATTCCAAGGAACTGAAGCAACTGGTCCGTGACCGGATCGACCCGACGCGCGACCTGGGCCATTCCGACCGGGGCGCGTGATGCTCCACGCATGAAAAAGCCGGGCGAATGCCCGGCTTTTTCACCATCACGATCAGTCGCCTACAGCACGCCCAGGCGCCGGATCGTTTCCATGGTCAGACCACCCGACGACAGCCCGTTATCGCGCTGGAAGCGCACGACGGCCGCCATGGTCTGCTGACCGATCCGGCCGTCGATCGGGCCGGGGTTGTAGCCGCGATCATCCAGCGCGCGTTGCAGCTTGCGCACCACGTCCGGCGTGGTGTTGGTCTCGCAGAGAATCGAACGCCAGGCGATCTTCGAGTCGGTGACCTTGACCGACGTGGAGACGGTGTCGTACTCGGCCGGGATGGTCTTGCGAACCTCCCGCGCGGGCTCGACCAGGCGCCGCACCCGGACGGTCTCGTACTCGGCCGGTGTGGTCACCTTCCTGACCTCCGCCGGACGCTCCAGCACCTTCTTGCGCACGGTGGTGTATTCAGCCGGAATCGTGATCTTGCGCGTCGACGCAGGCGTCACCAGCACCCGCTTCTCCACGTTCTTGTACTCGGCCGGCACCTCGACCAGGCAGAGAATCTCCCCGGTCGACTCATCCAGCTTCTCGATCGGCCCGCGACCCTTCTTCCAGGTCGTGTAGGCCGGTCGCACCAGCTGCCGCTCGGTCACGGTCTTGTACTCCGCCTGCACGGTATCGACCTTTTCGCTGGCGGGCTTCACCAGCACGCGCTCCTCCACCGTCCGGTAGACCGGCGGCGAGACCTCGACGATCTCCTCGCCGGCTTCCTTGACCAGCACGCGCTGCTCGGCCCACTCGTAGCGGGCCGGAATCACCTCGACCTGCTCGCTGGCCGGCTTGACCATCACCCGCTCTTCGCGCTGCTCGTATTTCGGCGGCGTCACGACGCGGGCATAGCACTCGCCCGGCTTGGGATTCGGCGGCAGCATTTCGCTGCCCACCGGCGAGCTGGGCGGTGCGGCCGGGGGCGATTGTTCCGCGAACCGGCGCGCGGTCTCGGCCTGCTGAGCCTGCACGCGCCGCTGCGCCTCCAGCTCCTGGGCCAGCGCCTGGTTGCGCGCCCGCTGCGTCGCCAGCTCGCGCTCCAGGTCGGAGTCCCGTGTGACCGTTACCGGCTGCACCGGAGCCGGCTCCCCCTGCCGGGCCTGATCCAGTTCCGCGGCCAGCGATCGGTTGGCCGCGCGCTCGGCGGCCAGTTCACGCTCCAGCGCGGCGACCTGACCATCATCCTCCGCGGTCGTGGCAAACGGACCGGTCGCACACCCCGTGAACAATGCAGCCGCGGCCACGGCCGCAAGCAGACCTGCGTTACGATTCATCATGACTCCCTGAAGATGGCGATCGCGTACATCCAATGATAGACCGTACGCCGATGGCCTTCGATGATCTCCCCGGAAACGTGAACCTTTCGTTAAGAAGGCTCTGGCCCAGATGCCCATAGACCGTCGCCGGACCATCCTGCGACTGGCGTGGCCGATCATCGGCGGGATGACCTCTCAGAACATTCTCAACCTGATCGACATCGCCATGGTCGGTCGCCTGGGCGCGCCAGCCCTGGCCGGCGTGGGCCTGGCGGGATTCCTGAACTTCATGGCGGTGGGTGCCATCACCGGCCTGGCCGCCGGTGTGCAGGCCACGTCGGCCCGACGCGTGGGCGAGGGCCGCCACGGCGAATCCGCGGTGCCGCTGAACAACGGGCTGATCATGGCCGTTGCCGCCGGACTGCCGCTTTCGGTGGGGCTGTGGTGGCTGGCGCCATGGATCGTCGACGCGCTGCTGGAGGACCCCGCCGTGACCGCGGAGGGGTCGGTCTACTGGCAAGGACGCCTGCTCGGCGTGATCGCGATCGGGGCGAACTTCTGCTTCCGCGGTTTCTGGAGCGGGGTCGGCCACACGAAGATTTATCTGCGCACGCTGGTGACCACGCACCTGCTCAATGTGCCGATCAGCTATTGCCTGATCTTCGGCAAGCTGGGACTGCCGGAAATGGGCGTGCTCGGCGCGGGACTGGGCACCAGCATCGCCGTCTGGATCGGGACCGCCATCTACGCCACCGTCGCGCGGCGACATGCGCAGGATCGCGGCTTTCTCCATGCGCGCGGACGTCCCGGCGACTTCGGCCGCCTGATCCGGCTGGCCCTGCCGAACTCGCTGCAGCAGGCGCTGTTCGCCGCCGGATTCTCGGTGCTGTTCTGGATGATCGGACAGGTGGGAACACCGGAACTCGCCGTGTCCACCGTGCTGATCAACGTGATGCTGGTCGCGATCCTGCCCGCCATTGGCTTCGGCCTGGCCGCCGGCACGCTGGCGGGGCAGGCGCTGGGCCGCAGCGAATCGGACGACGCCCATCGCTGGGCCTGGGATGTCGTGCGCCTGGGCTGCCTCTGGCTCGCCGCCATCGGCCTGCCGATGCTGTTTATTCCGCGAGTGCTGCTGGGCACGTTCCTGGACGAGGCGTCGCTGGTCGAACTGGGCAAAATCCCGCTACAACTGTTCGGCGTGGGGCTGATCATCGACGGTGCCGGCATCATCCTGATGCAGGCGCTGCTGGGTGTCGGCGCCAGCCGCAGCGTGATGTTCGTCGCCGTGGGCCTGCAATGGCTGCTGTTTCTGCCCGTCGTCTACGTGCTCGGGCCGGTGCTGCACTACGGACTGGTCGCCATCTGGCTGGCGATGTTCGTGTGGCGCGGTCTGCAGACGGGGCTGTTCGTGTGGCTTTGGCAGCGGGGCGACTGGCGCGAATTGCGCGTCTGAACAGCTCCGTGCCGCGATGGCTGATTTAGACCGCGATCAGATGAAGTCCGGTCGGCGTGTCCTCGGACTGCGCCAGCCGCAGCGCCTTTTCCGCCAGATCGATGAATTCCGACACACTGCCCAGATCGCTGGGCCGACCGATCGCGATGCCCGCGCTGACCGTGCTGTGTCCCAGTGGCGAGGACGGATCGGTAATGCTGGCGGTCCGCACCTGCATGCGCAGGCGATCGGCCAGTGTCCGGGCCGCGACCTCGTCGCCTCCGGTGGCGATCACCGCGAAACGCTCGCCTCCAATCCGACCGACAAATTCGTTGGAGCGACGGACATTGCCCAGCAACGCCTGCCCAACCTGCTTCAGCACGTGCGGATTTTCGACGGCCTCCTGCCCCGGGGGGCGCTCCAGGGCCAGAATGATCAGCACCAGCGCTGTGTCGTCGTTCATCGCCCAGTTCCAGCTGCGATCCAGTTCGACCTGCAAGGCCTCCTGCGATGGCAGGCCGGTTTCCTCATCGGGTGAGCGCAGGCGGATGACCTCACGCTCCAGCCCCCGTTCGCGGGACACCTCGCGTCCCACGCAAATCATGTATTGACGCGGCCCATAGGCGACGCGGCGGGCGCGAATCTCGATGGGCATCCGCCGCCCGGGGCCGTTGAAGACCTCCAGCTCGACGGTGGCCTGACCGTAGTACTCGATGGAGGCCCGAAGGCGGTTCCATCCCGTCGGACCCGCGGCAAACAGGCGTTCGGCGCTCAGCCTTCCGGCATGAACCTCGCTACGCTCCGAAGACGTGATGCGACGAACCTCGGCATTGGCTTCGACCACCTTGCCATTGCTCATGTCGATGACGAACAGATAATCGCGGCATTCGTCGGCGAGCGAGAAAAACAGCTCCAGCCGCTGTGCGTGCTCGGCCATCTGCGCCCGCACGCGGGCACTGCCGAT
>CALBOV010000158.1 GCA_937896565.1 uncultured Salinisphaerales bacterium | reverse complement strand
CTCCGGCGATTCGGCCTTTGACCGTTCCGAGCGCAGCGTCGACCCCGAGCCGTTGTCCGCCTCGGCGCAACGCGGTCGCGAGCTGTTCTTTTCCGAGCGGCTGGAATGTTTCCATTGCCACGGCGCGTTCAACTTCGCCCAGTCCGTGCAGCATGACGGCTCGGTCATCGAGACCATCGAATACAAGAACAACGGGCTCTACAACATCGCCGGTCCCGGGCCGGGGCTGCCGCTGGAGGTCGGCAACTATCCGGCCGGCAACCAGGGGCTTTACGAGTTCACCGAAAACCCGGCCGACATGGGCAAGTTCCGTGCGCCCACGCTGCGCAACATCGCGTTGACCGCGCCGTACATGCACGACGGCAGCATCGCCACGCTGCGCGAAGTGATCGTCGACCATTACGCCCGCGGCGGCCGGCTCATCGAGGACGGCGATACCGCCGGTGACGGCGCCGAAAGTCCGTACACCGACACCCTGGTCGTCGGCTTCCAGATCACCGATGACGAGGTCGACGACCTGCTGGCGTTTCTGAACGCGCTGACCGACTGGAGCTTCGTCTGCAATCCCGACATCGCCGATCCCTTCGGCACGGTCCCCATGAACGAGAACTGCCCATGAAGCGCTGTCTGATTCTCCTCGCCTTGCTGCTCGGCGCCTGTGGTGGCGGCGAGAGTTCGGTCGGCACCCAGGTTCACTGGCTGCTGCAGACCACGCCACTGGATACCGCGCCAACCCCTGCCGGCGACAAGACTTTCGACAACACCGAGGGTGTGCCCGTGACGCTGTCGCAGGCCTATCTGGTGCTCAGCAGCGTCGAGATCACCGACGACTGCGCCAGCCCGAGCTTCGTGCTGCGCATGCTGCTGGACGGTCTGATCGGCACCGCGCAGGCGCATACGCAAAGCAGCGATACGCGGCTCGGCGAGCCCCATGTCATCGACCTGACCGGGGACGATGCGGACAGCACGCTGCTGGGCACCCTGTCGCCGCCGGTCGCCAGCTACTGCGGTGGGCGATGGCAGATCGCCGCCGCCGATGACGACGCCATCGGACTGCCCGACGACCTGGACATGGTCGGCTACAGCCTGCGCTTGCGGGGCACCTACGGCGACACCGACGCCGCCTTCGAACTGGACGTCAGCCTCGCGCCACTGCCTATCGAACGCCAGTTCAGCGGCGTGCTGTCACTGGATTCCGACCACCGCGAAGCCAGCGTTACCCTCAGCCTCCACTACGACCGCTGGTTTGATGGCGTCGACATGACCGCCCTGGCCCAGGGTGACGCCAATGCCCGCGACCAGGTGCTGGCGAACCTGCGTGCGCAGCTCAGCCTTGAGGTGTCCCGGCCCTGATCGCGTGAAACGTTTGGCCTGATCGATGAATCCGTTGCCTCTGATCTCGGTCGCGAAGCCTGATGCCGCGGGAAACCCGGCAGCATCCGAGGGGCCGGGTTCTGGCAGTGTGGTCCTAGAGACGCCTGCGCCGACGCAGCCTGAACCCAATCAACAGACCGCTCAGGGTTAGCCAGCCCAGTGCTCCACTGCTGCCGTCGGGTGCGGTGCTTCCTCCTTCGCCAGGATCCGGTTCCTCCTCGTTACCCGAGGGATCGGCGCCATCCAGTGTCAGCACGCCGGAGTTGTCGGGATCGAGGTGGGGCTTGAGGCTGTTGTCGTCGGCGCCGTTGTCCCAGCTCACGCTGAGCCGCCCGTACCAGTCCGGATCGTCATTGCCGCAGGCCGCGGCGCCGCCATGCAACTGTCCGATCACCCGATGGTTGGGGTCCCAGATGGCGGACCCGGAGGACCCGCCCTCCGTCGTCCCCAGATCCCAGTCCTCGATGCGCCAGTGCGTGCCGTTGGCGTCGGGATCGTCTTCGCTGTAGTTGGTGGCCGTCAGTGCGTCGTATTCAAAGCTGATGCGTTTCTCGTCGCCGGAGGGGTGGTGAATGGCGATGGCGCCGGCGGGTGTGGTGCCGCTGGCGTCCCAGCCGGCGTAGTAGACCGCGAAGTCCTCGGACGGTGTTTCCGTCAGTTCCAGCAACGAGAAGTCGGAATCCGAATTCGTCGCCAGCAGTGTCGCGCCGCCCTGCACCTGCGCCAGCGAACCATCCGGCGTGCCGCCGCAGCTCGAGGTTTCGTAATTCCAGTACAGGTTCACCGACTGCGCCACGTTCTCTCTGCTGACGCAATGGTTCGCGGTCAGGAACAGCGGGCGGAAGTCCTCCGCCGTGTTGTTCAGCAACTGCCCGGTGCAGAGATAGGTCAGCAACAGTTCGGTGAATTCGAATCGGGCGACCGATCGAATCTCCGCCCGCCAGTCGTCCCCTTCGGGGCAGACAACATCGATGTTGCAGGCGCCGGACTTCTGCGGTGCATCGGCCTTGTTGGGGTCGTACTGGCCCGACTTCACCTGTTCGATGCGTACCGTCGGGCGCACCGCGGTGCTGGCGGGCAGGGCGAGTTCGACCACCAGCTCATGGCCGCTGATCAACGGGCTGTGGACCACGCCCCCGGCTCGGGACGGCGCGCGCAGGCTTCGGATGCTGTCGCCTTCGGGCGAGTAGATCGCCAGTTGCTGGCCGGCGACCTCGAAATCCTGGGACAGCGCGACTCCGACGGATACCGCGCCTTCGGCGAACACGCGGGCACGCCAGACTTGTTCGCCGCTCGGCAGGCGTTCCCACAGGCCGGTCGTCGAGCTGGTCCAGTCCGTGACGACGCCACGGGCGATCGGGAACCGGCCGGATGCGTCGGGTTGCGGCAGCGCCGCCTGCCGGGCGACGAGTTCGGGCTGAATCTGGACGATTGATTCGAGCGCTGATGCTTTTTCAAGGCCCAGCGGAGCGGCCTGGGCGCTGAACACTGCCAGCACCGCAACAAGAAAGGTTGCTAAACGCATGGGGAATGGGTCTCTGCCAAGAAACGGCCACTATAACGACTTGGTTACGGGGTCGTGATGCCGTGCGGGTTCCGACCGGTGTCGCCCCGCCGTGGAGCGGTCATATGGGCGCATCTCCCCGACTCCTTGGCATCATAGGTGGCACAAGTTAATTCCGAGCCGCCCGATTATCAGGGAGACGCCCGTGCGAGCCGTTGTCTGTCAGAACACCGAACTGAGCGTGATGGACCTGCCCGATCCGGTGCCGGCGAAAGGGCAGGTGCTGGTGGAGGTGGAGCGCTGCGGGATTTGCGGGTCGGACCTGCATTTGCGCCACGCCTGCGATTCGATGAAGGACTTGCTCGGCCGCGTCGGCGCCGGCGATCTGGTTCCGGCCAGCACGGACCGGCTGGTGTTTGGCCACGAGTTCTGCGCGACGGTGCTGGATCACGGGCCGCGGACGCGGCGGCGCCTCAAGCCGGGCACGCGGGTGGTCGCCCAGCCGATGCTGCGGGTTGGCGATGCGGTGCATTTGTGCGGTTTGTCGCCGGTCGCCACTGGCGGCTATGCCGAGCGGATGCTGTTGCAGGAGTCGATGCTGCTGCCGGTGCCGAACGGCCTGTCGTCCGAGCTCGCGGCGCTGACCGAACCGATGTCGGTGGGGCTGCACGCGGTGCGTCGCAGCGAGATTGCCAAGCGCGATCTGGCGGTGGTGATCGGCTGCGGACCGGTGGGGTTGGCGGTGATCTGCCTGCTCAAGGCCCAGGGCGTGGCCACCGTGGTCGCCAGCGATTTTTCGCCGGGTCGTCGCGAGCTGGCCAGGCGCTGCGGCGCGGATGTGGTGATCGATCCGGCCAAGGACAATCCCTATGCCGATCGCGACCGGTATCGTTTTTTCCACGAGCTGCCGGATCTGGTGAAGCTCGCGGCGGATACCCAGGAGAATCTGTCGAAGCTGCCGGTGCCGTGGCACATGGTCTGGCGCACGGTGGAAACGCTGGGCGTCGGCATGCCGCAGCGGCCGGTGATCTTCGAATGCGTCGGCGTGCCCGGCGTCGTGCAGCAGATCATCGACGGAGCGCCGCTGATGTCGCGGGTGGTCGTGGTCGGCGTGTGCATGCAGGTGGACCGCTTCGAGCCAGCGATGGCGATTCACAAGGAGATCGACCTGCGCTTCGTGTTCGGCCAGACCCCGCTGGAGTACCGCGACACGCTGCATCTGATCGCCGAAGGCAAGGTCGACTGCGCGCCGATGATCACCGGCGTGGTCGGGCTGGACGGCGTGGCGGCGGCCTTCGATGCCCTGGCCGACCCGGAAACCCACGCCAAGATTCTGATTGACCCACGCGGTGATGCCACGATCCGGCCGCCATCGCCCAGGCCCTAGGAGGTTCGCGCGAGCCGTGTCAGGCCGGCAGCAGACCGCTCAGCAGGCGTTCGCAGTCTCGCGTTCGCATCAGCCGGGGGACCGCGTAGAGCATCCGTGCCTCACGCAGGGCGCCCTTCGCCAATGCGGGGATATCGTCCACGAGCAGCCCGTCCAGCGCGACCGGGATTGCCAGCCGCCGACACAACTGGGTGATGTGCTCCAGCAACCGATCGGCGAGCGCGGTGTCGCCGGGTCCGGGCGCCGAGAGGCCGCAGTACAAGGCCAGTTCGGCGAGTTGTGGATCGATCTGCGGGCGTGAATGCGCCAATACGCTGGGCAGGATGGTCGCGTTGGCCAGCCCGTGAGGCGTGTGATAGCGGGCACCGATCTGGTGGGCGATGGCGTGGACGTAGCCAGCGCTGGCCTGGTTGATGGCGCGCCCGGCCTCGTGGGAGGCCAGCAACATCTGCTGGCGGGCCTCCAGGTCCTTTCCGCCATCCTCGTGGGCTCTCGGCAGATAGGCGAAGGTCCGGCGGGCCGCGCTGGCGGCGTATTGCCGGGTCCTTCGGTTGGCCGCGCGCGACAGATAGGCCTCGATGGCGTGGGTGAGCACATCCATGCCGGTGGCGGCGGTGAGTCGCGGTGGCAGGCCGAGGGTCAGCGTTCCGTCGAGCGCGACGGCGTGCGGCACGAGCTTGCCGTCCACGACCGGAAGCTTGCGCTGGTCGTCCGAATCCGTCACGACGGCCGCGACGGTGACTTCAGAACCGGTTCCGGCCGTCGTCGGAATGGCGAAAATGCGCTTCGGGCGGCGGCGAACCCGAAACATCCCGGCGAGTTCGCGAACCTGCTTGTGATTGGTCGCGCAGGCCGAGATGACCTTGGCGGCGTCTATCGGCGAGCCGCCGCCCACCGCGAGCACGGCGTCACAATCGCGCTCTCGCAGCAGCCGGGCGCCCTCGTCGATCTGCTCCGTGGTGGGGTCGGGTGTGATGTGGTCGTACAACGTGAGTTCGATACCCAACCGTTCCAGGTTTTCCAGGATTGGATCGAGCAGACCCAACCCCCGCAGGTCGGCATCGGTGACCACGAGCAGCCGCTCGACCCCGGCCTCGGCGATGTGCTCGCAAAGGGTCGTGGTTGCGTCGGGGCCGTCGAAGACCGCGGGGCTGCGCATGGGCACGACGGTGGTCAGCCACTTCATGGCCTGTCCGTAGCTGCGCAGGATCGCGGCCTCGGCGACGAAGGGCAGCAACACTTCAGCCGTCCCTTTGCAGGCTGAACCAGAACGGCGCGCGCATGCCGCGCAAATCCATCACACCCAGCACCGTGTCCTCATCCACCCGCACGAACGAGTCATTGATCGGCAACCGGTCGTAGATCATGGTCGCCGTGGTCTGGTCGCGATACCGGGTCACCCGCAATCGGGCGGCAGGGCGCCGTGTCGCGAGTAACCCCATGGCCATGCCGAAGCCTTTCCCCACGGCGGCGGATTTCGCGACAGATGGAAAGCGCATCAGCGCCATGCCCGCGAACACCCGTTGTGGTTCCAGCGTTTTCAGGGCTCCGCCCGGCGCTCTGAACACCAGCGGATGAACCTTCTCGGTGGAATCGAAGCGTTTGCCATACCAGCCGAACGTCTCCAGATAGCCATCCATGGGGTGGCCGGTGGAGAGACCGGCGCCTCTCCAGGAGCCGAGCATGAAGGCGGTGTCCACGGGCTCGAGCGCGTCGAACAGGGCGGCTGCCTCCTCGGGGCTGCAGGAACCACGCTGGATGATGGATTTAGCTTTGGTCACAGGGTGTCCTCAGAGCGTCTTCAGGTATTCCTTGATGGCGCGGACTTCGGCTTCCGTGAGCACTGACGTGAACGCATGGCCGCTGTTGCCCTGGCTGTAGTAGTTCGTGTTGTAGATCTTGCGCTCCTCGATCTGCGCATCCGTCACGATCGGGACATTGAGCAGATTCCAGGCGAGGCCACCGTTGCGCCAGACCACCGAGAGCGCGTCTTGCAGCGTCGCGCCTTCGTCGAGCAACGGGTTGCAGTCCACCAGCGGTGTGGTCGCACCCAGCAGCGGCAGCGATGCACTGGCCTCGCAGGCCAGCTCGTCGTAGCGCCAGCCCATGGCATCGGGGTCGTACCCTCCGCTCAGGCTGTAGTCGAAGCCCATGACAACCTGGCCTTCCAGGTCCGCGGGGGCGGGCACGGAATGACGCCGCCAGATCTCCGGGCGCAATTCGGGGTTCAGCACCGCGTCGATGTTGGGTACCGAGCCATTGTGGAAATACGGTGCGGTTGCCCAGACACCGTAAAGCGGGGGTGCAAGATAACCAAGCTCGCGATCCTTGCGCAGCGAAGGGTCGTTCCAGTTGCCGCATATCGAGACGCCATCTTCGTTGTACGGGCCGTCGCCGTAGGCGAACCAGTTACCCCGTGAGTACTGCTGCACGCGCTCGGAATTGCCATCCAGTCGGGCGCGGTCGGTGTCGATGATGTCGATAGGCGTGACATAGGAGGCGATGCCTTCGAGCAATGGCGTGTCAAGAAACGCCGGATCGTTCACGAAGCGGGGCGAGTAGGCGCCGTGGCAGCCGGCGCAGG
>CALBOV010000157.1 GCA_937896565.1 uncultured Salinisphaerales bacterium | reverse complement strand
GCGGCGGCGAGGGCGACGGAGCCGGTGCTCAGCAGCAAGCCGGCCAGAAGAACGTGCTGTGGTGCCATGGCGACCTCAGGGGTGGGCAGTTCCGCCTAGACTAGGCCAGCCGCCACCGGACTGTCACGAAACGTCGAGCTTGCTTGCGGCCACCGGTGTGGCCGGCCCGACGTTCGCTCAATGACGGAAGTGGCGTCGCCCGGTCAGCATCATGGCGATGCCGTGTTCGTTGGCGGCACCGATGACCTCATCATCACGGATGGAGCCTCCGGGCTGGATGATCGCGCTCACGCCGGCTTCGGCCGCCGCGTCGATGCTGTCCCGGAACGGGAAGAACGCGTCCGAGGCCATCACCGCGCCGCGCACGGTCAGCTCGGCCCGCGCCGCCTTGTCCACACCCAGCCGGGCGCTGTCGACGCGGCTCATCTGCCCCGCGCCGATGCCGATGGTCCGCGCATTCTTTGCATAGACGATGGCGTTGGACTTGACGAAGCGCGCCACGGTCCAGGCGAATGCCAGATCGCGTCGCATGGTGGCGTCGGGCTGCAGTTCGGTCGCCACGGTCCAGGCGTCCTGCGTGCCGGCGCTGTCCATGCTTTGCACCAGCAGACCACCGGCGACGCGCTTGTAGTCCATCGCGGTGGTCGCGGAGGCGGCCTCACCCAGGGCGAGGGCGCGGACGTTCTTCTTTCGGGTCAGGACATCGGTGGCCGCGGCGGTGAACGCAGGGGCGGCGATGACTTCGACGAACTGGCGGTCGAGAATCGTCTCGATCAGCGGGGCATCCACGGCCTGGTTGAAGGCGATGATGCCGCCGAAGGCGGAGGTGCTGTCGGTCGCGTAGGCGGCCTCGTAGGCCTCCGCCAGCGACGCCGCGGTGGCGACACCGCATGGATTGGCATGCTTGACGATGACGCAGGCGGGAACCGCCGGATCGAAGGCCTGCACGCAGGCCACCGCCGCATCGCAGTCAGCGACATTGTTATAGGACAGCGGTTTGCCCTGAAGCTGTTGCGCCGTCGCCAGCGTGCCCGCGGGCGGGGTGCGCTCGCGGTAGAACGCCGCGAACTGGTGCGGGTTCTCGCCGTAGCGCATCGGCTGGACGCGCTCGAACTGGAGCGTCAGCGTGCCGGGCAGTTCGGCCTGCGCATCCTCGCCCGCGTCACGCGTCAGATAGGCGGTGATCGCGCCGTCGTAACCTGCGGTCAGCGCGAAGGCCTTCGCGGCCAGCTGGCGGCGCATGGCGATGTCGGGACCGCCGGATTCCAGCGAGTCGATCAGCGCCGGGTAGTCGGCGGGGTCGACGACCACCGCGACATGCGCATGGTTCTTCGCCGCCGCCCGCAGCATGGCTGGCCCGCCGATGTCGATGTTCTCGATGGCGTCGCCATCGGTGACATCGGGGCGGGCGATGGTTTGTTCGAAGGGGTAGAGGTTCAGCACCACCAGGTCAATGCCGTCAATCCCGTGCTCGGCCATGACGGCGTCGTCCTGGCCTCGACGGCCGAGAATGCCGCCATGGATTTTCGGGTGCAGTGTCTTGACGCGACCGTCCATGATTTCCGGAAAGCCGGTGACGTCCGAGACGTCGGTGACGGCAATGCCGGCATCGCGAATCGCCTTGGCGGTACCGCCAGTGCTGAGAATCTGAATGTCGCGCGCAGCCAGTGCCCGGGCGAGATCGACGATCCCGGTCTTGTCGGAAACACTGAGCAGGGCGCGCCGCACGAGCGTGGGCGCTGAGGTCATTGATGCAGTCCGTGAGCCTTGAGTTTCTTGCGCAGCGTGCCCCGGTTCAGTCCGAGTATTTCCGCGGCGCGTGACTGGTTGCCGTCCGAGTAGTTGAGTACCGCTTCGAGCAGGGGGGCTTCCACCTGGTCGAGCACGATCTGGTACAGGTCGCTGGGCGCGTGGCCATTGAGCTGTCCCAGGTAGTGGGACAGGCTCTCCGCGACGTGTTCACGCAGCGGTCGGAGGGGTACGGAGCCGTTTTTCATGGAGCCAGGGCGGTCGGGCGATTTCTCTGCGGACGGTGAATCATCGGAAGCGCAATGGTCTGCAAAGGCTGTGCCGAACTCCCTGCTCGGCACCGCAGAATCATTGCGGGAAAGACGGCGGATCATAGCGCTGCGAGTGGTGAGCGCAAGCGTGAGCCGGCCAGTGGTTTGTCGGCGCGGACTCGGGTCGGGGGAATGCCTAGGCAGGTCAGCGCCTTGGCGAAGATATGTCGATCTGACCTTGCAAGCGCGCCCAGCCATCGTGCACCGCACCAATGCGCATCTGCATGTATGGAGCGTACGCATCGACGACCGAGTCGACCTGCGATTCGAGCAGGCCGGCCAGCACCAGATACCCGCCGGGCTTCAGCTTGGCCACCAGTGCCGGGGCCAGCGTGATCAGCGGGGCGGCGAGGATGTTGGCCAGAACGATGTCGTAACGGACGTCGCTCGACGCGTCCGCCGGCAGGCAGGCGTGCACCTCCACGCCGTTGCGCGTCGCGTTGTCCCGCGTCGCGGTGACAGCCTGTGGGTCGATGTCCACGCCGTCCACACGGGCCGCGCCCAGCCGGGCTGCCGCCACGCCGAGCACGCCGGAGCCGCAGCCCATGTCGAGTACATCAAGGCCGCTGCAGTCGGTCGCGTCCAGCCAGCGCAGGCAGAGATCCGTGGTCGGATGCGTACCGGTTCCGAAGGCCAGGCCGGGGTCCAGATGCACCGCGATCGCGCCTGCCGGAATGTCGGCCTCTCGACCGGTGGGGCAGATCCACAGACGCTGACCGAACCGCATCGGGTGGTAGTGGTCCAGCCAGGCGCGCACCCACTGCCGGTCTTCCAGGCGCGATGCCGTCCACGGCCCCACGTCGGTTTCGGGGATTTGCGCGCGGACGCTGCGCAGCACCGCGTGTTCGTCGGCGTCGGCCCCGAACAGACCGGTGACGCAGGTGCTGGGCCAGGTCGGATGGGTGCCCAGTTCCGGTTCGAGGATCGGCACGTCGGCCGCGTCGGTCAGCGTCACCGCCAGCGCGCCGGCTTCCAGCAGCGCATCCTCCAGCGCCTCCGGGTCGGCGCCGGTGGCGGTGACTTCCAGCCAGCCCGCGCGCTGCCCGGAGGGGTCTAATCCAGCCACTGACGCAGCAGCGTTTCGAGGTGGTGAATATGTACACCGCCGGCGACGAAGCCGGGGTCGACCATGATCTGCTGGTGCAGCTCCAGGTTGGTCTGGATGCCCTCGACGACCATCTCCGACAGCGCCTGACGCATGCGCGCCAGCGCGGATTCCCGGGTATCGCCATGGGCGATCAGTTTGCCGACCATGGAGTCGTAATGCGGCGGCACGCGGTAGCCCGAGTACAGGTGCGAGTCGACGCGGATGCCGGGCCCGCCCGGCGGGTGGTACATGCGAATCTCGCCGGGCGAAGGCACGAATGAGCGCGGATGCTCCGCGTTGACGCGGCACTCGATGGCGTGACCGCGCATGCAGACATCGTCCTGGGTGAAGCCCAGCGGTTCCCCGGAGGCAACGCGCAGCTGGGCGCGGACCAGATCCACGCCGGACACCATCTCGGTGACCGGATGCTCCACCTGGATGCGGGTGTTCATCTCGATGAAGTAGAACGATCCGTTTTCGTAGAGGAACTCGAACGTGCCCGCGCCGCGATAGCCGATGCGCTTGCAGGCCTCGACGCAGAGGCTGCCGATTTCCTCACGCTGGGCCTCGGTGATTCCCGGGGCCGGACATTCCTCGACCACCTTCTGATGGCGTCGCTGCAGCGAGCAGTCACGCTCACCCAGGTGCACGACGTTGCCGTGGTTGTCGGCCAGGACCTGGAACTCGATATGGCGCGGCGTCTGCAGAAACTTCTCCAGGAACACGGCACCGTTGCCGAACGCCGCGGCCGCTTCCTGACGAGCCAGGTTCACCGACGAGATCAACGAGGCCTCGCTCTGCACGACATGCATGCCGCGGCCACCGCCGCCGGCCGCAGCCTTGATCAGCACCGGGTAGCCGACGCGCTGGGCGATCGCGCGGATCTGGTCCTCGTCGTCCGGCAGCACGCCATCGGAGCCGGGCACGCAGGGCACGCCGGCCGCCTTCATCTCGGCGATCGCGGCGGTCTTGTCGCCCATGATCCGGATCACGTCGGCGGTGGGGCCGACGAAAATGAAGCCGGAACGTTCCACCGATTCGGCGAAGTCGGCGTTCTCGGAGAGGAAGCCGTAGCCCGGGTGAATCGCGGTGCAGTTCGTCACCTCGGCGGCGCTCATGAGCGCGGCCATGTTCAGGTAGCTGCCCGTTGCGCTGGCCGGCCCGATGCACACTGCCTCGTCGGCCAGCAGCACGTGTTTGAGATCCCGGTCGGCCGCGGAATAGGCGGCCACCGGCTGAATGCCCAGCTCGCGGCACGCTCGCAGGATGCGCAGCGCGATTTCGCCGCGGTTGGCGATGAGGAGCTTCTCAATCATTACTCGATGACGAACAGCGGCTGATCAAACTCCACGGGCTGCTCGTTGTCGGCCAGCACTTCGCGTACCACGCCGGAACGATCGGCCTCGATCTGGTTCATCATCTTCATGGCCTCGATGATGCAAAGCGTCTGGCCCGCCTGAACCGTCTGCCCGACGTCGACAAAGGCCGGCGCGCTGGGTGAGGGCGAGCGGTAGAACGTGCCGACCATCGGGGCGCGCAGGACATGTCCGGAGACGGCGGGCTCGGCCGCGGGTGCGGCGGCTGCATCGGGCGTTGCGGCTGGCGCGGCCGGGGCCGAGGGCATGGCCGGCATCGGCGCCATGACCGGAGCGCCCTGGCTCGCGGCATAGCGACTGATGCGGACCGACTCCTCGCCTTCGGTGATCTCCAGTTCGGCGAGGTTGGACTCTTCCAACAACTCAATCAGTTTCTTGACCTTGCGAATATCCATGTCAGCCCTTGGGATTGGCGGTCGTCAATTGGGAGATGGCCGCGCGCAGGGCCAGGCTGTAGCCGATTGGCCCCAGCCCGGCGATCACGCCGACCGCGATGTCGGATAGAAAACTCGTGTGCCGAAACGACTCACGGGCGTGCACGTTCGACAGATGAATCTCGATGAACGGGATGTCGACGGCCAGCAGCGCATCGCGCAGCGCGATGCTGGTGTGCGTGAGCGCGGCGGGATTGATCAGGATGAAGTCGATGGCGTCCTGCCCGGCGGCATGGATGCGGTCGATCAGCTCACCTTCGTGGTTGCTCTGGAACGCCACCAGCGAGTGACCGGCATCACCGGCCTCGTCAATGAGCGACGCCTCCAGGCGATCCAGCGACTGGTCCCCGTAGATGCCGGGTTCGCGAGAACCCAGCAGGTTGAGATTCGGACCGTTGAGCAGCAACAGCGTGGCCACACGCATCCCCGAGCGGTTTGCATCGAGTGTGCCTGACCGGGTGAGGGATGTGAACCGTTTTCAGGAAGTTATAGGAAATTTCGCAGACAATCGCAGCAAATTTCCTACAACGTGGTGGGGCTACAGTCGCGACTCGATTTCTTGCCGGGTCACGGCCCCTTCGTGCCGCATCGCGACGGTTCCATCGGGGCGGATCATGACGTTGAACGGCAGGCCGCCGATCTGCGCGCCGTAGGCGTCCATGAGATCGAAACCCTCCGCGCCCTCAACGACCAGGACAGGGTAGTTCATCCCCATCCGCGCTGCATATTCTGCGACGCGAGCTCGATCGTCCAGTGCGATGCCGAGAATCTGCAACTGCTCGTCGCCGTACTGGTCCTGCAGTTCGATCAGTTCGGGAATCTCGTCGCGGCAGGGTGGACACCAGGTCGCCCAGAAGTTGATCAGCACGGTGCGGCCGGGGAAGTCGTCCGGCGTGACGGGTTCGCCGCCCAGGTTGGGGATGCTGAACGTGGGTAGCGCCGTCGGGCCATCGGGCGCACTGGCGGTGTTCGTGTCGGCCTGCAGCAGGCGTTGCAGCGCGAAGCCGCCGACGGCCGCGGCGACCGCGATCAGGATCAGGGGAATCCAGGTTTTCATCAGGGCGTCAGGGTGAAGCTTCGTTGCATGGGTGGATAGCACAGGCCGGCGTCGGCGCAGCCCTGGTAGCGCACGGTCAGCGTACCCCGGTCGGCAGCCGCCGGCAGCGTGACGAACAACTGATCCCGGTAGATGGAGACGTCACCAAAATGCTCGTCGTGGTAGGGCTCTCCCTCGGGAACGCCGACGGTCAGTTCGGCGCCGTTGATCGAGAAGCCGAGGGCGTGGCCGTAGAGATAGTAGCCGGGCGCGATCCGCCAGGAGACGGTCGCCTGTTCTCCGTCGCTCCAGACATCGGGGACGAAGGCCTCGTCGGCCGGCAGAAAATTCGTGGTCGCGGTGCCGAAGCTGTTCGCCGAGGCGAGCGTGCCGAACGCGGTCAGGACGAGGCTGAGCAGGAGTCGTGAACCCATTGGAGGTAGTCGGGCAGGCCGAGAGCGGATTCGACCGCGATGATTTCGGGGAGTTCGTAAGGATGCGTGCTTCGGATCGCGGTTTCCACCGACGCGTATGCCGCGCTGGTCGTCTTGATCCAGAGCAGCACCTCGTTGTCGGTCTCCACCTGGTCTTTCCAACGGTACACCGACACGACGGACGGCAGCAGGCTGACGCAGGCGGCGAGCCGGTCGCCGACCAGGCGCTGCGCGACAGCTTTCGCGCTGGGCTCGTCGGGGCAGGTGCAGAACACGATCAGGACAGGTGATTCGGACATGGTGACGGAAGAGGAGAGCATGCGGAGGGCTTCTGGCATACTACGCCGCCTTTCGACTGCCCACGAACCCGGAAACATGGATTTTCTGATCTCCGCGGCGCACGCCCAGCAGGGTGGTGCCTCCGCTCCCAACGCCTTCGTTCAACTGCTCCCGCTGGTCGGCCTGATCGTCCTGTTCTACTTCATGCTGATTCGTCCGCAGATGAAGCGGAACAAGGAACACAAGCAGCTGATCGCCAGCATCTCCAAGGGTGACGAAGTGATCACCGCGGGCGGCCTGACCGGTTCGGTCGCCGACCTGGGTGAGGAGTACGTCAAGCTGCAGGTCGCCGACGACGTGGTCATCACGGTGCAGCGCCAGTCGATCTCCAGCGTCCTGCCCAAGGGCTCGCTGAAGTCTCTTTGATGAACCAGAACAGCTTGTGGCGGTGGCTGCTGCTCGCCGCCGTTGTGCTCGTCGGCGTGCTTTACGCACTGCCCAACCTGTTCGGCGAAGACCCGGCCATCCAGATTTCCGCGGATTCCGGCGAGGTGCTGGATGACGGTTTCGTCTCGCGAGTGGAGGCAATCCTGTCGCGCGCCGACATCGAGCCAGTGTCCGTGGACATTGTCGACGGTCAGTTGCTGGCGCGCATGCCTGGCGACACGGCGCAGTTGACGGCCGCGGAGACGTTGCGCGAAGTGCTGGGTCGCGATTACGTGGTCGCGCTAAGTCTGGCGCCGCGCACGCCCGCCTGGCTGGTCGGGCTTGGTGCCGAGCCGATGTCGCTGGGGCTGGATCTCCGTGGCGGTGTGCACTTCCTGCTCGAGGTCGACGCGCAGTCGGTGCGCGAGACCGCGATGGAGCGGTACATGCAGGAAATTCCGGCATTCCTGCGGGCGCGCGACCTGCGCTACACCTCGCGCAAGATCGAGGACGGGCAACTGGTCATCGCGCTGCGTGACGCCGCCACGCTGGACAAGGCGCAAGCCGCGCTCTCCGGCGAGTATCGCGAGCTGTCGATCGGCGAAGCCAGCAACCAGAGCGACACGCTGACGGTGACGCTGACCGAAGAGGAAGAGCAGCGGATCCTGGATTTCGCGGTCAAGCAGAACCTGACCACGCTGCGTGGCCGGGTGAATCAGCTCGGCGTGGCCGAACCCGTGGTGCAGCGTCAGGGCGCCAGCCGCATTCTGGTGCAGCTTCCGGGCGTGCAGGACACGACCCGCATCAAGGACCTGATCGGTGCGACGGCAACGCTGGAATACCGCGCCGTGGCCCTTGAGGGCGACCCGGAGCGGGCCGCGCGCACGGGCATCGCGCCCGCCGGAACCCAGCTGTTCTACGAGCGCGGCACCGATCGTCCCTATCTGCTCAAGCGCGACATCATCGCCACCGGCAACGAACTGGTCGACGCCGCCGCGACGGTGGATCAGGAAAGTGGCAGCCCCGCCGTATCGGTGACACTGGATGGCCGCGCCGCCAAGCGCATGTTCGAGTTCACCGAGAAGAACGTCGGCAACCCGATGGCCGTGCTCTACAAGGAGACGATCATCACCACAACCTACGACGAGAACGGCGAGCCGCAGTTCGAGCGCGAAAAGGTCGAGGAGATCATCTCCGTGGCGACGATTCGTGGCGTGTTCGGCAAGCGGTTCCAGACCACCGGACTGACCAGCAAGGAAGCGCATGATCTGGCGCTGCTGCTGCGTGCCGGGGCGCTGGCCGCCCCGATTGCCATCGTCGAGGAACGGACCATCGGTCCCAGCCTGGGTCAGGACAACGTCGAGCAGGGCCGCAATGCCACCATTCTGGGGTTTGCGCTGGTCGTGCTGTTCATGGCGATCTACTACAAGGCCTTCGGCATGATCGCCAACGCCGCACTGCTGCTGAACGTCGTGCTGATCGTTGCCGTGCTGTCGATGCTGCAGGCCACGCTGACGCTGCCCGGCATCGCCGGCATGCTGTTGACGGTCGGCATGGCAGTGGATGCCAACGTGCTGATTTTTCAGCGTATCCGCGAGGAGCTGAAGGCCGGCGCCAAGCCGCAGGAAGCGATTGCCGGCGGTTATGACAAGGCATTCTCGACCATCGCCGACGCCAACATCACCACGCTGATCGCCGCGGTCGTGCTGTTCATCTTCGGCACCGGGCCGGTCAAGGGCTTCGCGGTCACGCTCTCCATCGGCATCGTTTCCTCGATGTTCACCGCGATCTTCGGAACCCGCGTGCTGGTCAACGCGCTGTTCGGCGGTCGTCGACTTTCCAAGCTCCCGATCTAAGCCATGAAATTTTTCAGCCAAACGCCGAATTTCGACTTCATGGCCCAGCGCAAGATTGCGCTGAGTATCTCCGTGATCCTGATCATCGCCTCGCTGTTTTCGCTGGCGACGCGCCAGTTGAATTTCGGCATCGACTTCACCGGTGGCGTGATCGTCGAGGTCGGTTACCCGGAGGCGGCGGACCTGGACACGATCCGCGGTCAGCTGTCGGACAACGGGTTCAACGACGCCATCGTGCAGTACTTCGGTGCGCGCAATGACGTGATGATCCGTCTCGCGCCGCGCGAGGAAGACAGCAGTGCCGATCTGTCCGGCGAGGTGCTCACCGCGCTGCGGGCCGATGGCGCCCAGCCGGATCTGCGCCGTGTCGAGTTCGTCGGCCCGCAGGTGGGCGAGGAGCTGACCGTGGACGGGTCGCTGGCGACGATCATCGCGCTGCTGCTGATCTTCGCCTACGTCTGGTTCCGGTTTCACTGGAAGTTCTCGGCCGGTGCAGTGGCCGCGCTGGCGCATGACGTTGTCATCACGCTGGGTTTCTTCTCGTTCCTGCACCTGGAATTCGATCTCACGGTGCTGGCGGCCGTGCTCGCCGTGATTGGCTACTCGCTCAACGACACCATCGTCGTGTTCGACCGCTGCCGCGAGAACTTTCGTCGCGCGGCGGCGGGCGATGCCAAGGCCACGATCAACCGCTCCGTCAACGAGAACCTGTCCCGAACGCTGGTCACCAGCCTGACCACGCTGCTCGCATTGATCGCGCTGCGTCTGATCGGTGGCGAGGTCATGGCGGGTTTCTCCACCGCGCTGATCGTAGGCGTCGTGGTGGGCACCTATTCGTCGGTTTACGTGGCCAGCCCGGTGTCCATCGCGCTGGGGGTCAGCCGTGACGACGTCATGCCGCCCACCGATGACGGGGATCGGCCTTCCGACGGCGCCGTGGTCTGATCGATCGCATGGCGGACTTCTGGGAAACGCAGGAACACGGCGCGTTTCGCGACCAGGTTCGTCGCTTCACCGAAGAACAGGTCGCGCCCCATCTCGATGCCTGGGAGTCGGCGGGCGAGCTGCCGCTGAGTCTGCATCGACAGGCCGCCGAAGCGGGCGTGCTGGGCGTCGGCTTCCCCGAGGCCTACGGTGGAATCGAGACGCCGGACGGCTTCTACGAGCTGATCGTCATCGACGAGCTCTGCCGTGCCGGCTCCGGCGGGTTGATCGCCTCGCTGCTGTCGCTGGGCATCGGTTTGCCGCCCATCGTCGCGCTGGGCAGCGAAGCGCTGAAACAGCGCGTGCTGCCGGACGTACTCGCCGGGCACAAGGTGTCGGCGCTGGCCATCACCGAGCCATCCGGCGGCTCCGACGTGGCGAACCTGAAGACCACGGCACGTCGCGATGGTGAGCACTACGTCATCAACGGCAGCAAGACGTTCATCACCAGTGGCCTGCGTGCCGACTGGCTGACGGTCGCGGTGCGTACCGGCGAACCCGGCATGGGGGGCATCTCGCTGCTCGCGGTACCGGGCGACGCACCCGGACTCAGCCGTACGGCACTGGACAAGATGGGCTGGCGCTGTTCGGACACGGCGACGCTTTACTTCGAGAACTGCCGTGTGCCCGCCGACTGCCTGATCGGGCAGGAGAACGCCGGCTTTCTCGGCATCATGCGCAATTTCAACAGCGAGCGTCTGGCGCTGGCCGCCCAGGCCGTGGGACTGGCGCAATGCGCCTATGAGGAGGCGCTGGAGTGGGCGCGACAGCGCGAGACCTTCGGACGGCCGCTGAGCCAGCGCCAGGTGGTGCGGCACAAGCTGGTGGACATGCTCACGGAGATCTCCGCGCAGCGGGCGCGTCTCCATGAGCTGGCGTGGCGCTGTGATCGGGGCGAGGCGCCCATCGCCGAACTGTGCATGCTGAAGAACGGGGCGACCGCCATGCTGGAGCGCGTGGCCGGGGAGGCCGTGCAGATTCTGGGCGGCGCCGGCTACCTGCGTGGTTGTCGCGCCGAGCGGATCTTCCGCGAGACCAAGGTGCTGTCGATCGGCGGTGGTGCCTCGGAAGTGATGAAGGACCTGGCCGCGCGCCAGCTGGGGCTGTAGCCGCTCATGACGCGCGGCGGTATCCTGGGTTTTCTGGCCGGCGGAGACCGGCAATTCTTGCGTCAGGGAGACACCATGCGACGGATCATCTTGCCGGGCCTTGTGGCCGCAGTTACCGGTGCGGCGACGGCACCCGCGGCCGCCGAAACCTCAATCGTCTACACCACGGTGGGCGTCAGCTACGCCCAGCTCGACTACGAGACCTCCGGCTCCGGCCTGGACCAGCCCGAGGCCATCGATCTGTCCGGCGATGCGGATGGCGTGACCGTTGACCTGTCGCTGGCCGTGCGCAAGTTCGGGCCGCTGGAGGGCGTGTTCATCGCTGGCCGCTACACCGATGGCGAATACGACGAGGGCGTCGGCGTGTCGGCCACCCGAGTCGGGCTGGGCAAGTACTTCATCGGTGAGGGCGGGGTCGGTCGACTGTCGTTCAATGGCCGGCTGAACTACGAGGAATTCACCTTCGGCGACAACGACGAGAGCACCGAGGACGGATATTCCATCACCGGCGAGCTGCGTGGTTACATCGACGAATACTGGGAGATCGGGGTCGGCGCGGGCTGGGTCGACCTCGGCGAGCCCCAGGGCTTTCGCGTGACGATCAGCACGGCCATCGAGTTGCCATTGCAGTTCTTCCTGACCGCGGAATGGGAAACCCAGTCGCTGAACCAGGACTTCGATCGCCGGACCAGCGACGATTTGCAGAACGATCAGTCCAACATCCGTGTCGGGCTGCGCAAGGACTTCAACCTGTTCTGAAGGCCGGACGGCCCGGCGGCGGCCTCAGGTCGATTTCTGCGTGCGCAGGTGGCGCATGATGGTGCCGCCCAGCGCCTCGTAGACCTTCGGGTTGCCAACGACGATATTGCCGGTGTCCATCGGTTCACCGCGGCCGGAGATATCGCCGATCATGCCGCCGGCCTCGCGCACCAGCACGATGCCGGCCGCCATGTCCCAGGGCTGCAACCCCAGTTCCCAGAAGCCGTCGAGCCGGCCCGCGGCGACGAACGCCAGATCCAGCGCGGCCGCACCGGCGCGGCGCACGCCGGCGGTTTTGCGCATGATCTCGGAGAACATGGCGATGTAGCCGTCGATATCCTGGTCCTCGCGGAACGGGAAACCAGTGCCGATCAGCGCGCCCTCCAGGCTGTTGGCACGGCTCACGCGGATGCGGCGGCCGTCCAGCGAAGCGCCGGCGCCGCGGGAGGCGGTGTAGAGCTCCTGCGAGAAGGGGTTGTAGACCACGCCGTGCTCCAGCCGGCCGCGGACCTGGATGCCGATGGACACCGCGAATTGCGGAAACTGGTGCAGGAAGTTGGTCGTGCCATCCAGCGGATCGATGATCCAGACGACCTCGTTGTCGCCGCTGGCGCCGGTTTCCTCGCCGAGGATGGCGTGGTTCGGGTTCGCCCGATGAATATGCTCGATAATACGAGCCTCGGCGGCGCGATCGACCTCGGTCACGAAATCATTGCGCTGCTTGCTGTGCACGCGCAATTCGTCCACGCGATCGTAGTGCCGCATGATGAGGTTGCCGGCCGAACGGGCGGCGCCAACTGCAATGTTTAGCAATGGGTGCATCGTTGTGTCTTGTAAAGAGCGGAACTCGACCCGGACATCGGGGGCGCTAGGCGGCGCGAGATTATCACGGGAATCACGATGCGCGATCTGACCGCCATCCGCATCGTGCTGGTCGGGACTACCGATTCGGGCAATATCGGCGCCGCCGCGCGGGCGATGAAAACCATGGGCCTGTCCGATCTGGCACTGGTCGGGCCGCGTGAGTTCCCCAGCGACAAGGCCACCGCGCGCGCCTCGGGTGCCACCGACGTGCTGGAGCGGGCGCTGGTGGTCGACCGGGTGGAGGATGCCATCGCCGACTGCAATCTGGTGCTCGGCGCCAGCGCGCGGCTGCGGGCGATCACGGTGCCGGCCGATACTCCGCGCGAGGCGGCGGACCGGATCGCGTCATTGCCAGGTTCGACCCGGATCTCGGTGCTGTTCGGCCGGGAGAAGACCGGGCTGACCAATGCCGAGCTGGACCTCTGCCAGCGGCTGATTCACGTGCCGGCCAATCCGGAATACAGCTCGCTGAATCTCGCGATGGCGGTGCAGGTCATGGCCTATGAGTTGCGGCAATGCCTGCTGGAACCGGCGGTCGAGGTCGCGGACGACGTCCCGCCCGCGACCCAGGCGGCGATGGATGGTCTGTTCGAGCACCTGGAACGGGCGTTGATTCACGTCCGCTATCTGGACCCGGACAATCCGCGGCAGTTGATGCGGCGGATGCGGCGCCTGTTCCATCGCGCCGAACCTGACGCCGATGAGGTCAACCTGCTGCGCGGCATTCTGACCAAGATCGAGCGCAGCACGCCGCCGACGCACGACTAGGTGCTGGTCCGCGCTGGCCGGGTCAGTCGTCCTTCTTGCCGTCGGATTTCAGGTTTTCCAGGGTTTCCTTGGCGCGCTGCTGGTCGGCCGGGTGCACGCCCTGGATGCCTTCGCCCTTCAGGCCCAGCGCTTCCAGCGTCTTGTCGGTGGCGGTCTTGCGCTCGTTGGCCCCGGTATCGAGCTCCGGCAGCTTCTCGCCGACCTTGTGGATCTGGCGCTCGGATTCGTACAACGGATCGGCCTCGCCTTCCACGGTGATCGGGTCCAGTTCCAGCGGCTCCTCCTCGTCTTCCACCGCGTTCGCGGCAACCGCGACGGCCGCGACGAGGCCGGAGACGAGCACAAGCTGCACGAGCCGGTGACGGCGGCGTATAATTCCTAGTAGTTCAGTCAGAATATCTGTCATGTTTCACCGTCTGCGCGAAGACATTCGAATCGTATTCGACCGGGATCCGGCCGCCCGCCATGCGCTGGAGGTGCTTACAGCGTACCCCGGCTTGCATGCCGTGTGGGGACATCGT
>CALBOV010000156.1 GCA_937896565.1 uncultured Salinisphaerales bacterium | reverse complement strand
CCGCCGCGCCCTAGCCTGACCGGGGCGGCAGCCCAACGATGCTGGCGGCAAACGCCGCGAACGTATCCGCGATCTGCTCCGGAGTACGGCCACAGTCGGGGCCGTACCAGAACGCCACGCGCGTACCGATGGCGCTGATCGCCCGCAGCGTCAGCAGCATGTCCGCCACCTTGAACTGGCCGCATTGCACGCCTCGTTCGAGCACGTCCACCAGCAGCGATTCCGACTGCTGGCGAACCGCGAGGATCGATTCGGACTTGTGTTCCGACAGCGCGTGCAGCTCCGCATTCGCGACCACGGCGAGCATCGGAAATTCGCAATGCGAATGCACGTGGGCCCGGACCAGGGCCTCGAGCCGGACGCGCGGGTCCGGCTCCACATCCAGCAGTGCGCTGCGAAGACGCCGATAAAGCTCCTCGTGGCCGATCCGCAACAGCTCGGCCAGAACGTCCTCCTTCGAAGGGAAATGCGCGTACATGGTCGTCGGCTGCACCCCCGCCCGACCACAGATGTCGCGGACGGATGTACCGCCATACCCCTGATCGGCGAACAGATGCAGCGCCGCCACCAGGATTCGCCCACGCGCCCGGCGCAGATCAACCTGCTCGGGCAGTTCCGTCGTGCGGGCGACGATACGGCGATTGCTGACGTTCCTGCTGGCGGAAACGGACATGACTAGAACAATGGTTTGTGTGGTCATGGGAATGGTAGCCGTTGGAGCAGCTACTTAGCCAGCGAGTATTGACCAATAAATAGAACAAACGTTAGTGTAGATTTCAGATCGTGACCCGGGCTCAGGAGGAGACGTGCCAGACCACGACGAACTGGTGATGTCCCATGGGGGCAGCCGCCTGAGCTACAGGAAGACCGGTACGGGACCTGCCGTTCTGCTGCTGCACGGACTGGGGTCCGGCGCGCGGGACTGGGAGCCCCAGACCCTGGCGCTGGCGGGCCGCTTCACCGTCATCGCGCCCGACCTGCGAGGACACGGAATCTCGTCCCCGGCCTCGGGAGCGATCGACATCGCGGAACAGGCCGCCGACATGGCGACACTGCTCATGCGGGAGGGCATCGACCGCGCCGATGTCGTCGGCATGTCGATGGGGGGAGCCATCGCATTGCAGATGGCGCTGGACTTTCCCGAGCGGGTTCGGTCACTGACCGTGGTCAACAGCCGGTCGGCCTTTGCGCCCCGTAGCTGGCGAGAACGGCTGACGTACTGGCAGCGTCTGCTGATCGTGCGGCTGCTGGGTCTGCCCCGTCTGGGACGTATCCTGGCCGGGCGGCTGTTCCCCGATCAGCCAGGACTGCAAGCCTGGTTCATCGAGCGCTTCGGCGACAATGACCAA
The DNA here is from genome assembly GCA_937896565.1 of uncultured Salinisphaerales bacterium. GTDB lineage: Bacteria > Pseudomonadota > Gammaproteobacteria > Nevskiales > OUC007 > Abyssibacter. The sequence continues at coordinate 15,951 of CALBOV010000156.1, read as the reverse complement.
ACCAGCTACCTGGCCGCGTTGCGCGGCCTGGCGGCGTGGTCGGTGGTGCACCGGCTGGGTGATATCCGTTGCCCCACGCTGATCGTCGCGGCGGATCAGGACTACACGCCCTTGCAGGACAAGCGCGATGACTGCGCGCGCATACCCGGCGCCCGGCTGGCCGTCATCGAGGACGCACGCCACGCGGTCACGGTCGAGCGACCACAGGCGTTCAACGCCGTGCTGCTGTCATTCCTCGATGGCGAGACGATGGAGGCGACGGCATGAGGCAGCTGCTGACCGGCGTGCTGATGGCCTGCCTCGCGGGCACCGCCGCGGCCGCTCCGGACGTCATCCGCACCGAGACCGGATGGCTGCAAGGACAGGCGGCCGACGACGGCATGCCGGTGACCCGCTATCTGGGAATCCCGTTCGCGGCGCCTCCCACGGGAGCACTGCGGTGGCGGGCGCCGCAACCACCCGAGCCCTGGCAGGGCACCCGGACGGCGACGGAGTTCGCGCCGGCCTGCGCCCAGATCGGCAACTTCTTCGCGAGCGACGATGCGGCCACCTTCGGCCAGCCCTACGGGTCGGAGGACTGCCTTTATCTCAACGTCTGGGTGCCGACGTCCGATGCCGGTCCGCCGAGACCGGTGCTGGTGTTCGTCCACGGAGGCGCGGGCATCGCAGGCAGCGCGTCGTTGCCCGCCTACGATGGCAGCCGTCTGGCTCACGAGCTCGACGCCGTCGTCGTGTCGATCCAGTACCGGCTGGGCATCTTGGGCGGACTGCACCGCCCCGAACTGAAGACGGGAGACCCGCTGGACGATTCCGGCGCCTTCGGCCTGCTGGATCAGATCGCGGCGCTACGCTGGCTCCAGAACAATGTCGCCGCCTTTGGTGGAGACCCGGAACGGGTCACCGTGATGGGGCACTCGGCCGGCGCGGTCAGCCTGTGGTCCCTGTTTCGCTCCCCGCTGGCCACAGGGCTGTTCTCGCGAGCGATCTCGCTGTCCGGAATCCCGCTGAGTCACGATGAGGCGGCGCTGGACAAGCGCGCCCGGCGCTTTGTCGACAAGCTGACCGAAACGGGCCACGACATCAGCGATGCCGACGACCTCCGGGCGCTGACCACGGCCCAGGTGCTGGAAGCCGGCGCCGATCTCAAGGCGATGGGCGGATTTCGCGACGGCACCGTGCTGCCGGATGCCGATCCCGACTCGGCGGCGGGCCTGCTCAACGCCGTCCCGACGCTGATCGGCAACGTCGACAACGAGGCCAGCATGCTGCTGGTCTTTCGCTACAGCCATCTCGACCGGCAGGAACTCTGGAACCGGTTCCAGAACCACGAGGACGCGCGCCGCGCCGACCTGCTGTCCTTGTTCGCCAATCTCCGGTTTCGCATCGCCAGTCGTCTGTTCAACGGCCTCGTCAATAGGCGCCTGGACAACAGCGCGGAACTGCTGCGCGAGACCGGCGTTCCGGTCTATCGCTACGTGTTTGCCTGGGATGATTTCGAGCCGCCGTGGCGCGACATCTTCGGCGCCTGCCATGGCCTGGACATTCCCTTCGTGTTCGGCAATTTCCAGGAACAGCAACCGCATTTCTTCCGGTTCGCCTGGTCGCCACGAACACTGGCCGATCGCGAGTTGATCCATCGGGACATGGCGGTGGCCATCGCGAACTTCATCCGCCAGGCCGACCCCGATCCGCTGGGAGACGACTGGCCGGCCTGGGATGACCGTGAACAAATGAAACGGATTCGGTGACATGTCCGCAGACAGACTGTTGAGTTCGACCGGCCCTGTCGCACTGGTGGCGGCGCTGCTGGTGGCGATGCCGACGACGGGCATCGCGAAGGAACCGATGCCGGCCGACAAGGCGACGATGCTGGAGTGGATCAGCGCAATCGAACGCCAGGGCATTCGCCGTCCCGGCTATGCGGCGGACGAATGGGTGGAACGCTGGGGGCGTGACCGGTTCATCGAATTCGGCCTGCAGGATGTCCGCCTGGAACCGTTCGAAGTGCTGCGCTGGGAGGCGAAAAGCTGGTCGCTGGCGGTCTGGCCACGCGGCGAGCAGGACAAGACCGTCATGCTGTCAGCCTGGCCCGTGCCACTATCAGCCGAAGCCGCCGGGCTGACCGGCGAATTGCAGCTGACGGACGCCGACACGGCGATCCGGGCGGGCAGCATCGCCGTCGAGCCCTACCAGCTGATGGAGTTCAGCCAGCAGCGGATGCGCGATCAGGTCGCCCGCTGGCACCACGATCCCGACGGCGATTTCGACACGCTGGACCAGACGGTGCCGATGGGCCGCCGGTTCCAGCATGTGCTGGAACCGGCCATTGCCGCGGGCGCCCGGGCCTGGCTCGGGATACTCGATTTTCCCTGGCAGGGCGATCGCTACTACGTGCCCTACGACGCCCGCCCCCGGGACATCCCAGGACTGTATCTGAGTCGGGCCAATGGCGACCGCCTGCTGTCTCTCATGCGGCAGGGCCCGACGGAAGCGCGCATCAGCGTGCACCGGGAGCTCCGTGAAAGCGTGTCACACAACGTCGTCGGCGTACTGCCCGGCCAGTCGGACGAGTGGATCCTGATCGGCACCCATCACGACGGCCCGTGGAATTCCGCGGTGGAGGACGCCAGCGGCGTGGCCATGGTGCTCGCCCAGGCTCAGTACTGGGCGCGCGTACCCGCCGAGCAGCGGCCGCACAACATGATGTTTCTGCTTCAGGGCGGGCACATGTCGCATGGCGCCGGACTGCATCACACCGCCAAGACATACGCGGAGCTGTTGCGAACCAAGGTGGTCGCGGCGATCCACCTGGAGCATGTCGCGCGGGAAGCGACGGTCTCCGACGGCCAGCTGGTCCCCACCGAAAAGCCCGAAGTGCGCTGGTGGTTCACCAGTTACATGCCCGCACTGGAGCGGTTGGTCGCCGAGGCGATCTGCAGCCATGACCTGGGACGCTCGCTGATGATGCCGCCGTACGGCTGGCCCAAACCCGAGGCAACGCGCCCGCCAACGGACGCATCCCTGTTCTTCCCCACCACGCCCGCGGTCAGTTTTCTCCCCGCACCCATGTACCTGTTCGATCCCGCGGATCGTCTGGACATGGTCCATGGCGATTCGCTGGAACCGGTGACGGCGGCGGTGATTGACATTGTTCGGGGGCTGGAGGGGATCGACGCCGCCTCGTTGCGCGCAAGCGAATACCAGCCACCTGGCGACCGCGCCCTGCCCGCCTGTGAGCGGCGACATGGCGACACATGACAACAAGCAATAACTCCCGCATGGAGCGAGACGGATATGCACGTGATTCGCAGACCACTGTCAGCGATTGTGGTCGTTCTGATCCTGGCCACGCACACCGGCACTGCGCGCGCCGATGACGGCCTGGGGTTCCTGTTCGATGAACAGGACGACGTTCCCCGCGAAGACGGGGGCGGCCCCGATTCCGCTGATCCGGAAAACGCCGATGCGCAGGACGACGAGGCCCCGGAGGTCGAGGTGATCCATCTCGACGAACAGGAACCTCACCGACCGCCGCCGAAACCCCGCGACCGCGCCGTCCTGGAGGAGATTGTCGTGACCGCGACCAAGCGCGAGAAGTCACTGCGGGACATTCCGATCTCCATTTCCGCGATCGATGGCGAATCGCTGGAAGACCAGGGTGTGCTGAGCATCAACGACGTGCTCGAGAAAACCCCGGGCGTGACCGGAAACTCCGCGCGGCCGGGTGATCAACGCATCGTCGTTCGGGGCATCTCCACCAGTGCGTCACCGACCAGCACCGTGCCGTACCCGGTCGGCATCTTCATCGGCGACACCGCGCTGAACGAACCCTATGCGGCCAGCATCACGCCGGATCTGTCGGCCTTCGACCTTGCTGCCGTGGAGGTGCTCAAGGGGCCCCAGGGAACCCTGTTCGGCGGCGCTGCGCTGGCCGGCGTGCTGCGCTACCGCCTGAACGACCCGATCCCGGACGAGTGGGAAACACGCTATTTCGCCCAGTCCATCGTGCCGGACGAGGGCTCGCGGGCATTCGCGCAGGGCGTGGTCGTCAACGCGCCGCTGCTGGGCGACTCCGGCAACCTCGGTGCGCGCCTGGCCTACATCCGTCGGGAGTATCCCGGTGTGACCGATGACCTGCGGCGGGAACAGGCCGCCAAGGACGTGAACCGCGGGGAAGGCGATCAGTTTCGCGCCGCGTTGCTGTGGCAGCCCACCGACGCCCTGCAGTTCAAGTTCACCTACCTCGATCAGGACTACGACGCGGCGAACGGGCTGATACTGGCGGGTTCCGCGGACGGACCGCGTGCGACCCGCGGCTCCCTGCTGCCCTGGCCCAACCGCCATCGCTTCGCCCTGTACAACCTGGAAGCCCAGTACGACTGGGACCATGTGCGACTGGTGTCCTCCAGCTCCAGGACCGAGAAGGAGCGCTTCAACATCATCGACACCTACGGCAGCCTGCTCGGCCAGCCGCTGCCGAGCACGCCCGACCTGCTGGCGATCCCGTTTCTCACCGACCAGGAATCGACCTCCTTCCAGCAGGAACTGAGGCTGCAATCCACCGGCGGCGGCGCGCTGGAATGGCTGGTGGGCGCCTACTATCTGCGATCACCGATTCGCTACTTCCTCGAACTGAATGCCGAAGCGCTGAATCAGGCCGGAACACTGACCGAGGACACGCTGCAGATCGTCTACGATCTCGCCGACACGCTGGGCCTTGAGGACACGCTGTCCGGCCTGCTGGAAACGCTCGTGCCCGGCTCCGACAACCTCGCCTGCGAGCTGTCGGTGCTTTGCGCGGAAACCAACGCGCTGGCGGAAGAGCGGGCGCTGTTCTTCGACGTGACCTGGTCACCCTGGCACGCAGTGGAACTGTCACTCGGAGCACGGCTCTACCGCACCGCGGTCTCCGGGGGATTCACCGGCCAGGGCATTGGTGCGCGGCTGGTGAACAACGGCATGTCACCGGCGGATTTCACCACCACCATCACCGATGAGGGCATCAATCCCAAGGCCGCCGTGACCTTCCGGTTCACCGACGATCACTCGCTCTACGTGCTGGCCAACAAGGGATTCCGCTTCGGCGGCATTCAGAACATTCCCGAGGACGAAGCGCAGAACGTGCCCGGAACCTACGAGTCGGACTACATCTGGAACTACGAACTCGGGCTGCGCACGCGCTGGTTCGACAACCTGCTGGAGTTCGATCTCACCGCCTTTCACATCGACTACACCGATGCCCTGGTCGTGTTGAAGAACGCGATCCAGATCAACTACTACGACAACGTCGGCAGCGCGGAAAGCGACGGCATCGAAGCCAGCCTGCGCTGGCTCACGCCGATCCCGGGCGTGATCCTGTCGCTGAGCGGGGGCATGGTCGACGCTCACACCACCGAACCCTTCGAGGCCGGAAACAGTGTGGTGCCGGCCGGCACGCCGCTGCCGGGTTCGGCCGAATACCAGTACAGCGCGAATCTGGCCTTCGTCGGCTCGCCCGACTGGACCGTCAACGTGTCGGCCCTGGTCGGCTACGCCTACGTCGGTGAGACCTACTACCAGATCGACAGCGACAAGACGGTCAACGACTACGGCACGGTCAACCTGGGGCTGAACTTCAGCGTGCCGTCGCTGCCCGGCCGACCGTCGCTGGCACTGAACGTGATGAACCTGACGAACGAGACGGCGCCGGTGAACATCATCGGATCCTCGGTCGGCAGCGATTTCTACATTCTCAACGCGCCGAGGACGATGACGGCACGCCTGGGTCTGGAGTTCCAGTGATGCGACGTGTCCTCGCCCTGGTCGCGCTGACGCTGCTTGCCCCCGGCCCGGCCCGCGCGCAGGACCCGGCGCCCACCCCGTGGCCGGTCTCGGTCGCGCGCGACGGTTTCACCGCCGATCAGGCGGCCCGAGTGCTCGGGCAGTTCGCTCCGCAGCAGCTCGCAACCGGCGGGAATCAGGCGCTTTATGCCTACCTGAACATGGCGCAGTTCTTCCCGCACCAGGTTACCCCCCGCGCGGGCGGTATCCGGGTCATGCCCCGTCGGGCCCGCCCGGAACTCGGATCCGTTCGGGTGGAAACGGCACTGGGGCACCTCACGCTCGACGCACTGATGAACGATCCGCGCAGCCGGATACAGGGCCTGCTGGTGATCCACCAAGGCGACATCGTGTTCGAACGCTATCCCGGCATGCGGGAAGACGACAGCCACCTGTGGTGGTCGGTGGCCAAGGTGCTCGCCGGAGTGCTGACCGAACTGCTCATCGACGAGGGCCAGCTGGAGCGCGACCGGAATGTCGTCGCCTATCTCCCCGAATTGAAGAACAGCGGCTGGGATGGCGTGCAGGTGGGTCAGGTGCTCGACATGACCAGCGGGATCGCGGCGCTGGACAGCGCGGAAGCCTATGTCGATCCCGACTCCGGCATCGGTGGCCTGATCCACGCCGAGGGCATCCTGCAAGCACCCGCGGGCCACGCGGCGATCGGGCACGATCAGGCGCTGCGGCGGATGCGGTCGGCCCGCGAGCCCGGGACGGCCTACGGTTATTCCTCGGCCAATACCAATGTGCTGGCGTTGCTGATCGAGCACGCGACCGGCCAGCGTTTCGGCGAGGTCGTCACCCGGCGCATCTGGTCGCGCATCGGCGCCGAGGGCGACGGACTGCTCGGACTGACCCCCGATGGGCGGGCCATCGCTCACGGCATGTTTTCGTCACGCCTGCGCGACCTGGGCCGGCTGGGCCTGTTGTTCACGCCGAGCGGACATGACGAATCGGTGCTGCCCCGCCGCGTGCTCGAACGCATCACCGACAGCGGGCGCAATCAGGCGTATCTGAATACGCCCGCGGCGGCGACCGCGGCGCAACGTCGACTCGGCGAGCGCCCCGTCAACGCGCTTGCCCAGTGGGACGCGCTGTTTGCGGACGGCGACCTGTTCAAGTCCGGCTTCGACGGTCAGGCCCTGTACGTGTCACCGGCGCGCGACGTGGTCATCGCCATGTACGCCACATCCAAGGACAAGAGCGCCTACGCCTACCTGCGCGAGATCGCCGCCCGGTTTCCCGTGAACGCGGCGCGCGACTGACAGCATCACCCACCTCCGGGTGACCCCCTCGCTCGCCGAGCGGCAAGATCCGCTTCGAATTGCGCCGTTGTCGTCGGCTCCAGACCGTTGGCCAGGTCGAATGCCCGACGGTTCTCGAACAAGCGCGCCATCCGGGCGTACTCATCCGAGTCGATGGGTACCAGTCGCTCACCGTCGCTGAGCCAGTGCTCGCCCAACCACAGCGTCGCATCGGACTCGGTGTTGAGAAGCACCAGGCGATAGCGGGCTTCCGGCAGGTCATCAGTCCATGGCAGCAAGTCGCAGACCATGTCCGACAAACGCTCAACGGTTTGCTTCCCGGAGTTGTTGCTGCCAGCGAAATTCGGGTTGCGAGATGCAGGCCCGGCATAGCGGATCGCCCATTGCTCCCCGGCCTCAACAAATGAGTGGGCCGAGCGCAGGTCAAACGCGCTCCCGTCATGGGCCGGGACAATCGGATCGCAGGGACGCGTACCCGCATCCTCATCATCAGAAGGAGCTTCGTCGCTCGAATCCAACACTGCGGCAGTGTCGTTGGACGAACCCTCGTTGCCGACATCTCGCTCAGCGAGCTCTTCGTCGTGCTTACCGGGCCCCGTGGCCGACCGATCGGAAGCGATCTGGCTTGACTCGTCCGTCGGCGTGGCGCCGGGGGCTGACCACGGGTTCGGGAAATCGGCGGGGCTCGACGCCGTCATGCTGTTGTTTGGCGCACCCTCGTCCGCATCCCCTTTATCGGAAGGTGCTCGTGGCAACCGAGCCTCATCACCGCTATTCGCAGCGGCCGATTGCGTCGATGCCGGCGAAACCGGAGCCGGCACGCCCCGCTCACCGAATCGCCCGGTGAACCACCAGAACGCCGTTCCCAGCACCACGATTGCCACGGCTGTCCATCGCATGAACGGATTCAAGCACGGCGCCTGATATTCCGCGACCCACACGCTTTCTTGACACGTCCCCGTGGAGACTGGGGCCGCGAGCATTCGACGGGAGCGGATGCCTCGCGGGACGGGGACGACAAGATCGGGGAGAGGATCATGAACGAGACGGCGCTGATTTCGGCCGATCAGACTTGGCTGTTACTGGCCATTCTGCTGACGGCGGCGGCCGTGGGCCTGTGGGCCGATCGCCAGCCCTGGGGAAGCCGGGTGTCCGGCGCGGTGGTGTCGATTCTGGTCACCTTCGTGCTGACCAACACCGGCGTCGTGCCGGTGGCGGCACCAATCTACGATCAGGTCTGGAGCATCGCCGTCCCGCTGGCGATTCCGCTGTTGCTGCTGCGCGCCGACCTGCGCCGCATCGCCCGCGAATCCGGCCCGATGCTGCTGGCGTTCGTGATCGGCGCGGCGGGTACGGTGGCCGGCGTGCTGGTCATGCGCAGCCTGCTGCCGCTGGGGGAACTGGATGCGCAGCTGTCCGCGGTGTTCGCCGCGACCTACATCGGCGGGTCGATGAACTTCGCCGCGACCGCGCAGGCGGTGAATCTGACCGACGGCGCGATCCTCAGCGCCGCTGTCGCCGCGGACAATCTGCTGATGACGGTGTTCTTCGTGATTCTGTTCGCGCTGCCCGGCATCCCGCTGATCGCCCGCCGCTTTCGTCCGCCCGCGGCCGCGATCACCGAACAAGCCGGCACCGACACGCCCGACGCCGACACCGGCTCGCTGGCCAGCGGTCTGGCCTTCGCCGCGATCGTCTGCGCCATTGGCTACGGCATGCAGACGCTCACCGGGGTGCGCGGATCGGCGGTGCTGATCATCACGGTACTGTCGGTGGCGGTGGCGACACTGCGCCCGCCCACGGCGCGGCGTCTGACGGCCGCCGAACCCTTCGGCTATCTGCTGATGCAGGTGTTCTTCGCGACCATCGGCGCCAGCGCGAACATCTGGGTGGCGATGTCGGCGGGCCCCACCGTGTTCTTCCTGGCCGCCGGGGTGCTGAGCATCCATCTGCTGGTCATGCTGATCGCCGGCCGGATCGCGGGCCTGTCACTGCCGGAACTGGTCGTCGCCTCCAACGCCAACCTGGGCGGACCCACGACGGCGGCGGCGATGGCAGCCGGCAAGCACTGGCCCGGACTGGTCACGCCGGCCGTGCTGGTCGGCACGCTGGGTTACGCTGGCGGCACCCTGGTGGGCGTATCCATCGCCCATCTGCTCGGCTGAGCGGTCAGGATCCGCCGTCGGCAGCGCTGACTCGCCAGATCGTGTTGCCAACGTCATCGGCCACCAGCAGGCTGCCGGCGGCATCGAAGATCACGCCGACGGGCCGGCCAAGCGCTTCCTCGTCGTCGCTGAGAAAGCCTGTCAGCACGTCGACCGGCTTGCCCGCGGGGCTGCCATTCTCGAACGGCACGTAGATCACCTTGTAGCCGCTTTTCGGCCGCCGGTTCCAGGAGCCGTGCTGGCCGATGAACATGCCCTGTCGCCAGCCGTCCCCGAGCCCCGATTCATCGGCGAAGGTCAGTCCCAGCGAGGCGGTGTGTGCACCGAGTGCATAGTCCGGCACGATGGCGCGCTCGACCAGCTCCGGTTTCTGCGGCTGGACGCGCGCATCGACATGCTGGCCGTAGTAGCTGTACGGCCAGCCGTAGAAGCCGCCGTCCTGAACCGAGGTGGCGTAATCCGGCACCAGATCGCTGCCGATCTCGTCACGTTCGTTGACCACGGTCCACAGCGCACCCGTCTCCGGCTCCCAGTCCATGCCGACGGGATTGCGCAGACCGGTGGCGAACAGGCGCATCTCGCCGCTGGCCACGTCCAGCTCCCAGATCGCCGCGCGGCCTTCCTCGGCCGCCATGCCGCGTTCGCCAACGTTGCTGTTCGACCCCACCGCCACGTAAAGCCTGGAGCCGTCCGGGCTGGCAAGCAGATTCTTGGTCCAGTGATGATTGATCCCGGCAGGCAGGTCGACGACCTTCTCGCCCGGGTCATCGATCACCAGGGCACCATCGGGATACTCGTAGCGCCAGACCGAATCGGCGTGGGCGACGTAGAAGTCGTCGCCGATCAGCGCCATCCCGAACGGCGAGTGCAGTTCTTCCAGGAACTTGGAACGCTCGTCCGCGGAGCCATCGCCGTCGGTGTCGCGCAGCAGCGTGATCCGGTCCGGGCTGGTCACGCCGGCACCGGCTCGCGCCATGATCTTGCCGGCGACCCAGTCCTTCAATCCGCCACTGTCCTTGGCCGGGGCGTTGGACTCGGCGACCAGAATGTCGCCGTTGGGCAGGCGATAAAGCCAGCGCGGGTGTTCCAGCCCGGTGGAGAACGCGGTCACCCGCAAACCTTGCGCCGCGGTGGGCGCGGCATCCAGCGGCCAGCCCACCGCGGGGGCCACGTTGACCGTGGGCATCAGCGTCTTGGTCGGCGGCGGCAGGGTCGGATCGGGCCCCTGCCCTGCCTCGACGGGGAGCGTCGCCGCCTCGGGGAACATCAGCTGCCTGACCAGCAGGATCAGGCCAATGATGACCACCAGGACGACAATCAAACGGACCAGATGACGCTTCCCTGCCATGGACGCTCTCCTTTGCTGCAATCGGCGACCGAACCCGGCCGTCGCTCCGCGACACGAGCATCGCACCTTAGCGTGCGCCGCGGCGCTTTCAAGCAGGGCGACCGGACCCGATGTCCGATCCTCCGCCGGGCTAGCCGCCCTCGGTCACCTGACGAAGCTGCGGGAACAGCAACACGTCGCGAATCGACGGCGAGTCGGTCAGGAACATCACCAGACGATCGATGCCGATGCCCTCGCCGGCCGTGGGCGGCAGGCCGTACTCCAGCGCCCGGATGTAGTCGGCGTCGAAGGCCATGGCCTCGTCGTCGCCACCGGCCTTCGCGGCCACCTGGGCCTTGAAGCGCTCGGCCTGATCCTCCGGGTCGTTGAGCTCCGAGAATCCGTTGGCGATCTCGCGCCCGGCCAGGAAGAACTCGAAACGGTCGGTCACGTCCGGGTTGGCATCACTGCGGCGTGCCAGCGGCGACACCTCGGTCGGATACTCGGTGATGAAGGTCGGCTGCATCAGCCGGTCCTCGACGGTTTTCTCGAACAGTTCGAGCTGCAGCTTGCCGAAGCCCGCATCCTTGGGCACCGGCACGCCGTGGCGCTCAAGCTGCGCCTTCAGGTAGTCAACATCTTCGAGCTTGCTCGCATCCAGATCGTCGTTGTACGCCAGCAGCGAATCACGCAGCGTCAGCCGCGTGAACGGCTGGCCAAGGTCGTAGGACTCGCCCTGGTAGACCACGACGCTGTCACCGGTCACCGACAGCGCCAGGTCCCGAAGCATGGTCTCGGTCAGGTCCATCAGGTCGTTGTAGTCCGCGTAGGCCTGATAGAACTCCAGCATGGTGAATTCCGGATTGTGGCGCGTGGACACACCCTCGTTCCGGAAATTGCGGTTGATCTCGTAGACACGCTCGATGCCGCCGACCACCAGCCGCTTGAGGTACAGCTCCGGTGCGATGCGCAGATAGAAATCACTGCCCAGCGCGTTGTAATGCGTCACGAAGGGCTTGGCCGCGGCGCCGCCGGGCAGCGGCTGCATCATCGGCGTTTCCACTTCCTGGTAGCCGAGGCTGTCCATGAAGTGGCGGATGAAGCGGACGATGGCGGCGCGCTTGCGGAACACCTCGCGCACATCCGGGTTGACGATCAGATCGACATAGCGCTGGCGATAGCGGGTCTGGGTGTCGGTGAGCCCGGCCCACTTCTCCGGCAACGGGCGCAGCGACTTGGTCAGCAGGCGCAGGCTGTCGCACCAGACGGACAGCTCGCCGGCCTTGGTCTTGAACACGCGGCCGGTGGCGCCGACCACATCGCCGATATCCCAGCCCTTGAACGCGTCGTAGACGCCCTCGGGCAGATCATTCTTGCGCACGAAAAGCTGAATGCGGCCGGACGAGTCCTGGATGTCGACGAAGCTGGCCTTGCCCATGATCCGCCGGCTCATGATGCGACCGGCGATCGCCACCGTGGCGCTCAGGCCTTCCAGCGTCTCGGCGTCGCGTTCGCCGTACATGCCGTGCAAATCGGCGGCCAGCGCGTCGCGGCGAAAATCGTTCGGGAACGCCGCTCCCTCGCCCTGGCGCAGCTCGGCCAGCTTCTCCCGACGCTGGGCGATCAGCTTGTTCTCGTCCTCGGCGGCCTCGGCCTGCGGGGTCTGTTCGGGCGTATCGGTCATCGGTCAGCTTCGGTCGGGCTCCGCCGCGGCGGAGCGAATGATCACACGCCCTGCTTCAGGGACGCTTCGATAAACGGGTCGAGATCGCCGTCCAGCACGGCCTGGGTGTTGCCCACCTCGACATTGGTGCGCAAATCCTTGATCCGCGACTGGTCCAGCACGTAGGAGCGAATCTGGCTGCCCCAGCCGATGTCGGACTTGCTGTCCTCCAGGGCCTGGGCATCAGCGCTGCGCTTCTGCATCTCCAGTTCGTACAGCTTGGCCTTGAGCTGCTTCATCGCGCGATCCTTGTTCTGATGCTGCGAGCGCTCGCTCTGGCATTGCACCACGACGCCGCTGGGGCCGTGGGTGATGCGAACCGCCGATTCCGTGCGGTTGACGTGCTGGCCGCCGGCGCCGCTGGCCCGGTAGACATCGATGCGCAGATCGGCCGGATTGATCTCCACCTCGACGGAGTCATCGATCTCCGGTGACACGAAGACCGCCGCGAACGAGGTGTGACGACGCGCGCCGGAATCGAACGGCGACTTGCGCACCAGCCGGTGCACGCCGGTTTCGGTCCGGAGCCAGCCGTAGGCGTAGCCGCCGGACACCCGCACCGACGCGCTCTTGATCCCCGCGACTTCGCCGGCGGAGCATTCCAGCAATTCGGTCTCGAACCCGCGACGCTCGCACCAGCGCAGGTACATGCGCAGCAGCATCTCGGCCCAGTCCTGGGCTTCGGTGCCACCAGACCCCGCCTGGATGTCGACAAAGCAGTTGGATTCGTCCAGCTCGCCGTTGAACATGCGCTGGAACTCCAGCGTCTCGGCAGCCCTGGCGATGCGGGTCACGTCACCGATGATCTGCTGCAACACCTCGTCGTCGGATTCCTCCAGCGCGAGCTCCAGCAACTCCTCGGCGTCGTCCAGCCCGGTCACGGACTGTTCCAGCGGCTCCAGCGTGGCTTCCAGCCGGGCCTTCTCCTTGCCCAGCTCCTGCGCTCGCTCGGGCTCGTTCCAGACGTCGGGCTGGCCGAGCTCGGCCAATACCTCGTCGAGACGCTCGCGTTTGGCCGGTGCGTCAAAGATAGCCCCGAAGTGCGTCGAAGCGCGCCTTCAGGGCCGTGATCTCCTGAGAAATCTGATTGGGTTCCATGGGAGCGGGGCTCACCGGGATTCCGAAAAAGGGCGCGGAAGGATACACAAGCCATCCGAAGGCGTCATCACGGGCGATTGCGTCAGGGGAAACCGCGGTTGCGACCCGGTGAACCGCGTGTTAACAATCCGTGATTGAACTGTCGCACAATAGGCGTCAGTGAGGTTGAAGGAACAACCGACAGCACGTGAGGGACGAGACGTGAATAACATCCGCATTGGGGGAAAACGAATGATCAGTCGATTGGTGGCCACCGGCGTTGCTGCAGTCCTGCTTGCCGGCATGACCGCGCAGGTTCAGGCGCAGCAGGAAGACAAACGCTTCTACGTCGCGCCGATGGCAATGTACACGCTGGTCGACGATGATCGACTGCTCGATGACGCGATCGGCGGCGTGCTGTCCGTCGGCAAGCCGCTGACCAGCGGCCTGAACTTCGAACTCACCGGTTGGCTGTCCGAAGCCGACTATGAGGACTCCACGGTCGACGACAGTGCAGAGCTCAAGGGCTTCGGCGCGTCCTTCCTGCTGTTCCCGAACCGCGAGAAGCTGCCCGTGTTCGGGATCATCGGCGTCAGCCACGGCACGACCGAGGTGCACCCGGCGGCTGGTGGACCGGCCAACTACGACAGCACGGTCGGCGACATCGGCATCGGCGCGATCTTCCCGGTCTTCTCCGATCGCATCTACGTGCGCGGCCAGGCGATGTATCGCTACGATTCGCACAGCCGCCGCGATGCCGGCACCACCGGCAACGACGGCTTCTACGAGGCGGTTGCCGCGCTGGGACTGCACGTGACGATCGGCAAGTCCGCGGCCACGCTCGCCGCGGAGAAGGAAGCCGAGGAAGCCGCGCTGGTGCCCGTCGTGCAGGATTCGGATAACGACGGCGTGAACGACGACGCGGACGCCTGCCCCGGCACGCCGGCCGGCGCGAAGGTGGATTCGCGCGGCTGTGAACGTGATTCCGACGGCGACGGCGTGCTGGACAGCAAGGATCAGTGCCCGGGCACGCCGGCAGGTCAGGCGGTCGACGCCAAGGGCTGCTCGCTGGACGGTGACAATGACGGCGTGCTGAACAACCTGGATCAGTGCCCGAACACGCCGGCCGGCGTCGAGGTGCTCGCCGATGGTTGCGCGCTGACCAACGACTGCCGCATTCCGCAACCGGGTGATCAGGTCGACGCCGACGGCTGCGCCGTCACGCAGTCCGTGATCCTGCGCGGGGTGACCTTCGATCTGGATTCGGCACGCCTGACGCCGAACGCCAAGGCGATTCTCGACACCGTGGGCGACGCCCTGCTCTCCATCGAGTCGGTGGACGTCGAGATCGGTGGCCACACCGACAGCCTGGGTTCCAACGCCTACAACGCCAAGCTGTCCAAGCAGCGCGCCCAGTCGGTCAAGGAGTATCTGACCGAGCGTGGCGTGGACGCGGCCCGCATGGAGGTGCAGGGTTACGGTGAAGCCGAACCGGTGGCTCCGAACGATACGGCCGAGGGCCGGGAGCTGAACCGCCGCGTCGAGTTGAAGATCCTCGAATAGCGGTTGATCGCGGACCAACGCCCCCGGTCGTCACTGGACGGCCGGGGGCTTTTTTTGTGTCATGACCGCCCGCGAACACCGGATTGCCCCATGAGTGAGCAACTGCCCGACATGCTGGCGGAGTTGATCCGCCCCCTGCTGTCCGCGGAAGATCGTTACGAGGCGTGGATCGACAGTCCGGACCCCGGACTGCCGCGGGCCCTGCGCGCAAGAACCCCGTCGCTGGACTGGATCGATCGGCCATCGGCACGGGTCGAACTGGCCCTGCTCGACCTGCGGTCAGGCAGTCCTGACGCGCGCGAACTCGCGCATTGGCGCGATCTGGGCGCCGCGCATCTGCTCCTGCTGACACCCCGGCACGACGGCTTCGACCGGGAACTGATCGCACTGGGGCTCAGCGTGCTCGCACGCTCCGAGGCCTTCGAGGTCTGGTCCTTCGACATCGCCAGCTACAAGGCCACGCCAGACTGGCTCAACCCGAAATACTGGGCGCACCCGGAGCGCTGGGGCCAGACACGCTGGTAACGCGCCTGAAGGCGTCAACTGCCCTATTCTTGTGCGATGGAAGCCGCCGTCGCCGAATATGGAATCTTCGCCGTCGTCATCGGAACGATCTTCGAAGGCGAAGCCGCACTGCTTCTGGCCGTGTTCCTGGCCCACAACGGCTACTTCCCGCTACGCGATGTGATCGTCGCCGGCTGGATCGGCGCGGTGCTGGGCGACCAACTGTGGTTCTATGCGGGCCGCACGCTGGGGCCGCGATGGATGGAGTCACACCCCGGCTTCGCGCGACGGGCGATGCGGGTGCGGGATTTCGTCATCCGGCACCAGTACATCACCATGCTGGGTTTCCGCTTCGCGATCGGCATGCGCACGGTGATCCCGTTCGCACTGGGGCTGGTTGGCATCCCGCGTCTGCGCTTTCTCGCGTTCAACCTGATCTCCGGGCTGGTCTGGGCCACCGTCTACGCCACGATGGGCGCGGTCATCGTCGGTGCCGTCACGCGCATG
>CALBOV010000155.1 GCA_937896565.1 uncultured Salinisphaerales bacterium | reverse complement strand
CTCGCCTCCCATGACGGCATCGGCCTGAGGCCGGTGGAAGGTCTGCTGGATGACGACGCCCGGGATGCGATGGTCACCGCGATGCAGGGTTTCGGCGGCATGGTGTCGTGGCGGACGGTCGCCGGTGGTGAGCAGAAGCCCTACGAAATCAACATCGCGCTGTGGGACGCCTGTCGCGGTACCGTGCATGGTGAGGACGAATGGCAGCTGGAGCGTTTCATCTGCGCCCATGCGGTGATGCTGGCGCTGGAGGGCATCCCCGGCATCTATATTCACAGCCTGCTGGGAACGGGCAACGATATCGACGGCTTGAAGCGGACCGGCCGCAACCGTTCCATCAATCGCGCGCGGTGGAACCGGGAGGCCCTGGAGACGGCGCTGGATGATCCGGAGACCTCTCACGCCCAGGTATTCGCGAGGATGACCAGGTTGCTGGAACTTCGCCGCGAACAGCCCGCGTTTCATCCGAACGCCACCCAGTTCACCCTGCAGCTTCGCGAGGGTTTGTTCGCGTTCTGGCGGCAGAGCCGGGATCGGCATCAATGCGTGTTCTGCGTGAACAATCTCACGCATGAGCCGCAGAAGCTGGCGCTGGCCGATCTGAATCTGATGCGCACCGAGCATTGGTACGACCTGATTTCCGGCCAGGACATGCCGGACGCCTGGTGCGAAATCGAACTGGCGCCCTACCAGTCGCTCTGGATTACCAATCGCCCTCGCAGCTAGCCAGCGCACGCCGCCGGAGGCGGATCGGCACTGGTGGTGTGGTCGCCCGGGATCGCCCGGCTCCGATTCAGCAGGATCTGCAGCGCTGAGCGGATGCGCGTGGTTCCGGCTGCAGGGTCGGATGATCGATGCCGAACTCATCGTGCAAGCGTCGGCGGATTGCGGTCAGCGCCGCCGGCCAGCGATCCATGTCGGCCATTTCGACATGCGCCGACAAGGCGATGGTTCGTGACGACACGGCCCAGACGTGAATGTGATGCACGTTCTCGACCGCGGCGTCGGCATCGCGCATCGCCCGTTCGATTTCACGCAGGTTCATGCCGCCCGGAACGCCCTCCATCACCACGTTCAGGGCGTTGAGCAGCAATCGTGTCGACGAGAACACGATCAGCGCGCAGACGAACAGCGAGAGCAGCGGGTCGATGGGCATCCAGTCGGTGGCGAGAATGATCAGCCCGGCCGCCACTGCCGCCAGCGAGCCCAGCAGGTCACCCATGACATGCAGCAGCGCGCCCTGGGTGTTGAGCGTCTGCTCGCCCCGGTGCAGCAACCAGGCGACCAGTATGTTGACCGCAAGCCCGAGCACGCCGACCAGCACGACTGCGGGAGCGTCAACGTTCACCGGTTCAATCAGGCGGTGAATCGCCGACCATCCGACGAGCGCGACCACGGCATACATGAACAGGACATTGATCAACGCGCCGACCAGTTCCGCCCGCTTCCACCCATAGCTCAGCCGTGGGGTTGGACCCCGGGTCGCCAGTTTCGCGGCCACGGCGCCGATCCCCAGCGCGGCGGAGTCGGTGAGCATGTGACCTGCGTCGCCGAGCAGTGCCAGCGAGTCCGCCCAGAGACCGGCAGCGGCCTCCACCGCGGCGAAGCTCAATGTCAGTGCGAGGCCCAGCCAGAGCATGCGGCCGGCGGCATGGCCGGCATGATCGTCGTGCGAGTGCGAGTGCGAGTGCGAGTGGCTCATGGCTCTCTTATGCCGTCGGAGACGACGGGACTCAAGCCATGCCGCCGAAAAGCCGGATCAGGTTTCGGCGGCCGCGGGACAATCCTGGAGCACGGACAGGCAGACGTTGCCCTCGCAGCAGTTTTCCATCAGGAACTGCATCAGTTCGTTCATGGCACGGAACTCCGGCGCGTAGAACACCCGCCGCCCGCGCTTGCGGCGGGTCACCAGGCGGGCCGTCAGCAGCGTCTTGAGATGAAACGACAGCGTGGGCTGGCTCAACCCGATCTCGGGCAACAGATCACCCACGCAGAGGCCGTCCGGCGCATGTCGGACCAGATGACGGTAGATCCGCAGACGGGTCGGTTCCGCCAGGGCCCCAAGCTGCCCGACGGCGTCGTTCAGGGTGATATCGGTGGATACGTCAGTTTTCACAAGATCCTTCACGTGACTGTGTCGCACAGTCCGATTGCCAAGAACCGCAGCTGTCGTTTCCGCCAGCAGGCTCAATCATTGCCTGACGAGCTGCCGAGCAGCGCCTCGTAGAATCCGATCATCCGCATGTACTCGCCGACGGCGATCCGCTCGTTCGTGCCGTGGATGCGATCGGCGACATCTGGTGTGTAGACGAAGGGTGCGAAGTAGTACGCATTGTCGCGAACACGCGAGTAATGCCTGTTATCCGTCGTAGCAAGGATGATGCCGCTGGCAACCGCTGCTTCGGGAAAGGTCGTGTGGATCGCCCTCCGAATTCGGTGGAAGGCGGGTGCGTCGGGATCGGATAGCGGAGGCGGATTGTTGCCGAATGCGTCCATCGGCTCGATGGTGACGCCTGGATCGTCAATGATGTCGGCGACCGCCCGGGTGACGCTGTCGATGGTCTGTCCGGGAAGAATCCGGAAATTGATCACGGCGGTGGCCCGCGAGGGCAGCACGTTGTCCTTGACCCCGGCTCGCAGCATGGTTGGAGCCGTGGTCGTGCGGATCAGCGCATTGGTGGTCCGGCTCGCCGCGAGGCTGTCCAGCAGGATTGGTTCGAGCAGCCAGCGGTTGGCGATGGCAAAGCGGTTGAAGCTGCCCATGTGCGGCGCCAGCTGGTCGAGCATGGTGCCGACCGGGTCGATGATGCGCGCCGGCAGGGGCTGCGCATCCAGTCGGGCAAGCCCGCGCGCCAGACGGCCGATGGCGGTGTCGCGTGAGGGTGTGGAGCTGTGCCCGGCATCACCCGTCGCCGTCAGTCGCAGCGACGCATAGCCTTTTTCACCCACCATCACCGAAGCGATCGGGATATCCACGCCGGCCACCAGATCGCGGGTGATCGCGCTGCCCTCGTCCAGGGTGAATTCGGCATGCACGTCACGCTGTTCCAGCAGTTCCGCCATGCGTTGGGCGCCGTGGGTACCGCCGGTCTCCTCGTCGTGGCCGAAGGCGAAGTAAACCGTCTGCTCGGGCACGAAGTCACGCATCAACAGGCGTTCGATGGCCTCCAGCTGCGCCCAGACGCTGGCCTTGTCGTCCAGCGTGCCGCGGCCCCAGATGTAGCCTTGCGATGCCTGTCCGGAGAACGGCGGATGGGTCCAGGCGGCCTCGCTGCCCGGCTCGATGGGGACGACGTCCAGGTGACCCAGCAACAGGATCGGCGCGCGTTCCGGATTCCTCCCCTCCCAGGTGAGCAGCAGACTGTGGTCGGAGATGATTTCGGCGTTCAGCGTCTCGAACACGCCGGGAAACTGTGATCGCATCAACGCGTGCAGTTGATCGAAGTGCCCGGGAGCGCCACCCGCCGAGTCCAGCGAGATCGTCGGGACACGCACGGCCTCGGCGAGATGTCGTACCGCGGCGGTGTCGATGGTCGGCGGTGGCGGAGCGGCGGTCGGCGTATAGGCCGCGCGCAGCTGGAACGTGTTCCAGGCCATGATCAGGGCCAATCCGCCCGACAGGACCAGCACGACCGCCAGAACGCACCGCCAGAATGCTCGGAACTGCATGCCTTTCCCTTTCGAAGGTTTCGCGGGAGTCTACGGCCCCGCTAGACCGAAATCACGGCTTGCCGGAACGCAGGGCCGATGCGCCCACGGGCACCGCCGGTTTGGGGTTGTGGGCGGCGTCCAGCGCGTCGATGGCCTCGCCGATTTCCTGCTGATAGCGCTCGAACTGGTCCGGGTCCAGGTCGGGCGGCACGAAGATCGGTGGACCGTAGTGGACGTCGATGCGTGTGAACGGCTTGGGCAGGCGGAACCGGTCCCAGCTTTTCAGTGACCAGTAGCGCTTCGGCAGCGGCAGGTAGGGAATGATCGGCAGGCCCGTGCGTCGCGCCATGTCGACGATGCCCGGTTTGCAGACGTGCGCGGGGCCACGCGGGCCATCCACCGTCAGCGCGCCCGGCAGGCCGTCCTGCAAGCGCTCGATCATGTCGGCCTTCGCGGCCTGCCCGCCCTTGTCCCGTTCCCTGCTGCGGGAGCTGCCCCGCGCGACGACATGGCCGAGTCCTTCGCAGAGCTGGGTGACCGGATCGCCGTCCCGGGACTTGGACACGATGACGACATGCCGGCGGCCGGTTTGCGCGAGGATGCCGGCGAACAGATTCTGGTGCCAGATCGCGAGCAGATAGCTGGCATGGCCGCCGGGTCCGCGAAGACCCGGGCGGCCGTCATATCGAAACCGGTAGGTCGCGAAGAGCAGGCGTATCACGGCCTGAAGCAGCCAGCCTGCAAGCGAATTGAGCATCGGATGGTCCCCGCCGATACCCCGATGCCCTTACGCCTGCATCGAATCCGGCATGCACCTGGTGAAGGCGCGCTGATGAACTGGATCGGTGGCGTCCCCTGCCCGCCGATTGAGGCCGCACTCTACCGTGACGCTGCCGGTATCGCGAACCCGGTCTGCCAGGCGGCGGACTTAGCGCGGTTTGCGGTAGTGGAGAATGCCCCAGTCCAGCGCGCCCTTTCCTCCGGCGGTCACCCAGTGTTGCAGGCCGTTGGTCATCCGGTCGATGTAGTCCGGCGAGACCAGTCTGGTGAGTTCGGAACGTCGTGCGGTCAACTCCCGATGGACGCTGCCGTAATGTTTGGCGATGGCATCCGGCATCCGTTCCAGCGCCACCGTCGTCCAGCCCAGCTCGCGGGCGTAGCGCTCGTACTTGGCCACCGATCCCATGGATGGCAAGTGAATGCGCGCCAGCACCGGAGCGAGTACGTCCGGGTCGACGGCCGCCTGCTGCATCGGGTCGGTGAAGATGAACTCACCGCCGGGGCGCAGCACGCGATCGACCTCGCGGAACACGATATCGCGCTTGGCGCTGTGCAGGATGGAATCCTGGCACCAGACCACATCGTAGGACGCATCCGGGAACGGCAGTTCCTCGAAGCTGCCGTCGATCACGTCGATCAGCCTGTCCAGGCCCTGCTCCGCGTTCATCTCGCGGGCGCGGCGATTCTGTACCGGGCTCAGGTTCAGCGCGGTGACGTGACAGCCGATCTCCCTGGCGATCACCCGGGCCGAACCACCATAGCCGGCGCCGATGTCCAGCACCCGGCTGTCCGGCGTCAGGTTCAGCGCATCGAGCATGCGCCGCACCGTGCGGTGGCTGGCGTCGCGGATGGGTTCTTCGTCGGACTCGTAGATGCCGACGTGGATGTCTTCCCCGCCCCAGACGTGGAAGTAGAAGTTGTCCGCGTCACTGCTGTCGTAATAGTCGCGGGTGGTGTCCACGACGGCTTGCTGATTGGCGCTCATGGTCGGCCTCAGTCCTCGTCGGGATGGTGTTTTTCGGCGATGTGGATATAGAAGTCCGGGTCATCCTGCCGATAGGTTTCCTGGAAATCGGCCGCGGTGGTGACGTTCTGGAAGCCGACCTCGTGCATCAGTCGCGTCACGTAGTCCTTGCGTAGCGGGAACATGTTCAGGTGGTACTGCGAGCCGTCCGGGAAGCTGTAGCGGAATCGGGCGAGCCCGTCGTCGCAATGCTCCGGTTCGGCGCGCACGTTGTCGCCGCAGTAGTAGTACTGATGCTTCGACTTGAAACCATCGTCCAGGATCATGTCGTAGTTGCGCTGATCCAGGATCAGCACTCCGTCATGCCGCAGCGCCGCGTAGAACTCGGCCAGGGCCTTGCGCCGGTCGCGTTCGGAAAACAGGTGGGTGAAGGAGTTGCCCAGGCAGATGACCGCGTCGTATTTGCCGTGGACGTCACGGTTGAGCCAGCGCCAGTCCGCGAGCACGGTGCGCAGCACGTGGCCACGGTCGCGCCCGTTGGCGAACGCCATCGCCAGCATTTCCGCGCTGCCGTCGGCGGAAACGACTTCGAAGCCGGCTTCACGCAGACGCACGGAGTGGAATCCGGTGCCCGTGGCCACATCCAGCACCTTCTTGGCGCCCCGCGCCTTCAGGGCTTCGATGAAAAAGTCGCCCTCGCTGGCGGACCGGGCGTCCCAGTCGATCAGCTCATCCCATTTCTCGACGAAACTCTGGACGTATTCGGTTTGATACTTGTCGGTTTGTCGCACCTGGAGGGGATCCGCTCCATAGTCTTGTTGTGTGGGTGCGACGGGCGTTTCTTCGGTGACATCCGTCATGCCTTGTACTCCTTGGCTTGTGGTCAGACGCAGGGCCGGAATGCGCGAACCCGGGCGTCTGACGAAGCGTTGGGCCGAGTTACGCATGACGCCGCATTCGATGCGACGGATTGACGGAGCGAGTTGTGCTGATGAGGCCGAACCAGAGCCGGCGGCGATGTCCCCGATCGCTCACTGGGGGCTCGCATTGCATCAGGCAGCGTGCGGTATCGGTCGCGACGACTGCCTCGCGTTACCCTAACGCATACTCGGTCGAGTTTCAGATTGGCTGATTCGGACTGAACTCTTCCCGGCGGATACCACGACAGGACCAAGAACATGCAGCGGGCGCAGTGCAACATCCGTGATGTCGACATCTCCTACCTGGACTCCGCACCGGGAGACAGCACGCGGCCGGCCGTGCTGCTCCTGCACGGATTTCCCGATTCCGGGGCGATGTGGATGGCGCAGATCGATGCCCTGCACGGCGCCGGTTTTCGCGTGCTGGCGCCGGATGCCAGGGGGTACGGACAGTCGCAACTGACCACCCGGGTCGAGGAATCGGCGCTGGATCGCATCGTCGGGGATTTCTGCGGCCTGCTCGATGCACTGGAGATCGAGGCCGCGCATGTGGCGGGTCACGACTGGGGGGCGGTGTTCGCCTGGGGGCTGGCGGGGCTGCAACCCGAACGCGTCAGGCGTCTGGTGGCCATGTCGGTTGGGCATCCCGGAGCCTATGCGCGGGCCGGCGTGGAGCAGAAGTTGCGCGCCTGGTACGCCTTCGCGTTCCTGATCCCCGGCTTTGCCGAGCGCCTGCTTCCCTTCGCGGACTGGCGGCTGCTGCGCTCCGGGTTCACGGCGCATCCGACCCCCGACGAGGTCAGGCGGGAGATGTCCCGTCCCGGACGGCTGACCGCGGCGCTGAACGTTTACAGGGCCAACGCCCGGTTGTTGATGAGCGAGCCCCTGCCCTCGGTCCGGGCCGACACGCTTGGGATCTACAGTTCCGGCGACGCGTTTCTTACCGCGAGGCAGATGCGCGAGTCCGAACGCTACGTGCGAGGCACCTGGCGCTACGAGCAACTGAGGGGCGGCCACTGGATGCCGCTGGAACAGCCGGACCGGATCAGCGAGTTGCTGATCGAGCATTTCAGCGGGTGACCATGCGGCTGATCTGATCGCTGCAATATCGCTGTCACATAGCTCGGTCAGCCTCTCACCCTGATTTCCGTCAGGGTTGAGCCTCCACTTGACCGTCATGCAGGCAGCCTTTCGCCGCAGCCTTCGAGTCCACGCGAAGATTCTGGTCTCCGCGCTCACGTCCGACCCCGCTGCTCCCCGCACCCCCGCCCGCCTCGCCCGGCTGGCATTGCTGACGCCGCCCTATCTCGCGCTGCAAACCGCGCACTGGATCGGTTTTGCGCTGGACGAACTGCTGCACGCGGACTACCGCGAGCTTTCGGTGGACCGGCCGCTGTTCGTACTGGGCATTCCTCGCAGCGGAACCACGTTCGTGCACCGGACGCTGACCCATGACACGGATTTCACGACGCTGAGCACCTGGGAGGCCGTGCTGGCCCCGTCGATCGTCGAACGACGCTTCTGGCTCGCGCTGGGTCGTCTCGATGCGCGGCTCGGTGCCCCGGCCTCGCGGCTGATTCACGCACTGGTGCAGCGGCTGGCCGCGGATCTGGACGACATTCATGCCGTTGATCTCGACGCCGCCGAGGAGGACTACCTCGCCCTGCTGCCGGCCGCGGGCTGCTTTCTCGTGGCCCTGGGATTCCCGCAGTGCGACGAGCTCTGGAACCTGGCGGACTTCGACCAGACGATGGCGGACGAGGACCGGCGCATCCTGCTCGACTTCTACCACGCCCTGCTGCAGAAACATCTCTACGTGCGCGGGAGTGACAAGCGTCTGCTGTCCAAGAACGCGGCGTTCGCGAGCTGGGCAGTGGCGCTGGCGGAACGCTATCCCGATGCGCGCTTCCTGATCTGCGTTCGCGAGCCGGTGCGAGCGCTTAGTTCGCAGCTCTCCTCGATCGCGTCCGCCAGGGCATTGCTGGGATCCGATCCTGACGGAACCGTGTTTCCCGCCCGGTTCCAGGCGCTTTATCGCGGGGGCCTGCAAACCCTGCGCATGGCCATCGAGAGTGATCCCGCGCGCTTCGCGCCGGTGGAACTGACCGAATTGCAGCGCCGGCCCGCGGCGACACTGCGCAAGGCCCTGCGCCATCTGGGTGAAACCGTCTCCGGCGCGATGACGCGGGCGCTGGAAGACGCCGACCGCGAGGCGGCCGCCTACCGCAGCGCGCATGCGCATCAGATCGACCAGTTCACTCTGGATCGCCAGTCGATCCGGGACGACATGCAAGACGACTACGACGCGATTCGCGCCCTGGGCGAGACGCGCTGGAAAGAGGTGTCCTGATGACCGCTACGCACGCAACCTTCCTGCCCGAGCAATCCGGGGAACGGACGCATCCCGCACGCCGGCTGCGCGTCGCGTTCTTTTCGGACTCGGTGGCCGAGCGCAACGGCGCCGGCACCTACTATCACGACCTGCTGCCGCAGTTGAAGGACATCACCGCCGGCGTGCGGATGTTCCAGCCCTCCGACAAGTTTCGCGTGACCCGGCTGACTGTGCCGATGCCGGGCGATCCGACCCAGCGCCTGCTCACCCCGAACGTGCCGCGACTCTGGCGGGCGTTCAGTCACTTTCGGCCGGATGTGGTGGTCTCGATCACGCCCGGTCCGTTCGGGTTGCTGGGGCATGCCCTGGCCAAGCGTCATGGTTGCGGTCAGCTGGTCGGATTTCACACCCAGTTCGAGGAGTTGTCGCGGCTGTACTGGAATCCGCTTTCGCGGCGGGTTGCCAACAGCTACCTGACCACGGCCAACCAGGTCCTGTGCCGGGGCGCGCACGCCACGCTGGTCAACAACCGTGGGCTGATTCCGACCGTGCGCCGGCTCGGCGCCAACCTTGCCGCCGTCGTGGGCACTCCGCTCCCGGTGGATTTCATGCGCGAGCCGGTGGTGCCGGTCCGCTCGCAATTGCGGCAGGTGCTGTTCGCCGGCCGTCTTGCGCCGGAAAAGAATCTGAAGGCCGTGGTCGATGCCGCCAGCGCCTGCCCGGATGTTCAGTTCGCGATCGCCGGGGACGGCCCGCTGCGTCGCGAGCTGCAACGCGATACCCGTGAGCTGGACAATGTCCATTTCCATGGCTGGCTGGATCGTCGCGAGCTCCGCCTGCTGATGGATGAATCCGATCTGCTGCTGCTGCCGTCCCGACTGGAAACCTTTGGCTCGATCGCGCTGGAGGCGATGGCCCGGGGCCGCCCCGCCCTGGTCGCGGCCGGCGCGGGCATCCACGAGTGGAACACGCTGAAGGATGGCCTGATCACGCTCCACGAGGGTGAGGCGATCGCGGACAAGATCCGCTCGCTGCGCGAACAGAGCGTGCAGACACGGCGGGCCCGTTCCGATCGGGCACGGGTGGCTGCCGAGCGCCTCAACGGTGACACCATCACCGAATGGGGCGACATGATTCTCAAGGCCGCCCGCGCGCCGCGATGAGTCATGACGCTGCGATGCCGACGGCGATGCTGTCGGTGCATGACGTCATGCCGCGAACGCTGTCGGCGGTGGCGGAGGTGCTGGCGCTCATTGAAGAGCTCGAACTGGTCCGCCCCACCCTGCTGATCGTGCCCGGGCTGGGCTGGAAGGCTGACCAGCTTGAGCAACTCCGGGCCTGGGCGGCGCAGGGTTATCCGCTGGCCGCCCATGGCTGGATTCATCGCGCCCGGCGCGTTCGCGGATTCCGGCATCGTGTGCATTCGGCGCTGATCTCCCGCAATGCCGCGGAACATCTGGCCTTGAGCCGCCAGCAGCTGCTGGCCCTGATGCGCCGCTCCTATCACTGGTTTGCACGTGTCGACCTGCCCCGGCCGTCGCTTTACGTTCCGCCGGCCTGGGCGCTGGGGGATCTCAGTCTGCAGGATCTGAACCGGCTCCCCTTCGATACGGTCGAGGTCACCCAGGGCCTGATCGATACCCGGACGGGGCGGACACGTCTGATGCCTCTGGTGGGCTTCGAGGCCGACACGGCGGCGCGGGCCCTGGCGCTGTCCGCGTGGAATCGCTCCCAGATCGCCGTCGCGCAGCGCATGCGGCAGCCGCTGCGCGTCGGCATCCATCCGAACGATTTGTCGCTCAGGCTGGCTGAGCCGCTGCGCCAGCTCCTGCGGGATCTGGCCAATCAGCCCGCCAATCGCGTCGACACCCGGCGATCCGCGGCCTGATCCGCGTCGTACCGGCGTTGCTCAGTTGTAGCGATTGCGCTGCGCCGGGTCGTCGCTGTGGTACTCGACCAGTTCCCACTCGAAGCCGGCGCGATCGTAGTAGTACGCACGGCTGCGATACCGCTCCCGTTCGGTGGTGTAGCTGACGTCATACCCGTCCGCGTCGAGGCGTTCGGTGATCCGGTCGATGCCTGTGACCACCAGTCCGATGTGGTTGACGCCGATGTTGGTGTAGGTCGGTCGAGCGGGTTTCGGTTCGATGCCGACATGCGGTTCCTGGAGCGCGATGTAGAAATCGTCGTTGCCGATGTGCGCCCAGCGATAGCCCCGCTCCGAGATGGCATCGATTCGCGTACGGAAATCCGGTGCGACCACCGCGAGGAATTCGGTGGCGGCGTCAATATCCGGGACGGTGATGTTGGCGTGTTCGAGTCGGGTCATGAGACTCCCTCCTTTGTGGTGTCCCCGCACTCCGCGGTGACTGGTGAGGGAGTCTCGATCCTCAAGTAATGTTGAGGTCAAGCATTTTTGGTCATCGGGTGTCGGAACGGTCGATCGCCCGACGTTCCTGCAGCCACAGCAATCCCAGCAGCAGATTCCCGAGCAGGCTGGCCGCGAGTACCAGGACCAGTCCCTGTGGCCATGCATGGGCGGCCCGCGGTGCGTCCGCCGCCGGCGTTTGCTTCGCTCCGCCAACATTGACGACCTGCCGGACAGCGTGACCCTTGCCGTCCCGGACCTCCAGGCGCCAGCTTCCCGGCCGGTCCGGGGCGAACGCGAACACGCCGCGCGCGTCGGTGCGGCCCGTCTGGAAGCTGGACTGCTCGTCCGGACGAAAGACCGTGACATCGGCCCCGGCGACGGGCTCACCGAGGCTGTATTCGAAGCTGAACGCACGAAGTTCGCCGTCATAGGGCCCGAAATGAGCGCCGTGGGCGTGCACAGGGGGGCTTGAGGCGAGCATCAGCGCCAGCAGGAGCATGACGCGCCTGATCGGACGGCGGTGGCGGATACGGTTCATCATCGGGATATCACCAAGGCATCAGGGATTGGTTGGTCATGCGCTCAAGGCACCAGATCATGCCGATCAAAGCGACCAGCAAAGAGCCCGGAATCAGCACCCCGTACTGGTAGATGCGGCTGTGGCGCAGCAGGAACGCGGCGGGCAGGAAGAGCGCGGCAACGATGATCTGCGCACCTTCCACCCCCAGGTTGAAGGCCAGCAGTGACAGCGCGAGCGAGGTGGCCGAGAGCCCGAGATCGCTGAGCACGCTGGCATATCCGGCGCCATGGATCAGGCCGAAGCCGAATGCGACCAGCCACAGGCGTCGCCGGACGATCGGAAGCAGATTGTTCAGCGCCGCGAACACGATGGTCAACGCGACGGCGGACTCCACCCAGCGGGACGGCAGATCGACAAGCCCCAGCGTGGCCAGCGACAGCGCCGCGAAGTGCGCGAGGGTGAAACTGGTGACGACGAGCAGAACCTCGTGGACCACCGTGCGGGCATCGGGTGCGGGCACGAAGCCGCCGGCTTCCCGACGGACCACCAGTGGCAGCAGCAGCCCCGCCAGGAACAGCAGATGATCCAGGCCGATCCAGACATGCCAGAGACCTTCCAGCAGGTATTGCCAGGCCACCCGCAGCGGTCGGGTCTCACCCAGATCGAAGGCCAGCTCGCGCCGGGCCGGCGAGAAGATCGCGGATTCCACCCGCCCGCGCCAACCCAGCCGCAGCAGCCCGCGGTGCTGGGCGTCGCGCTGGAACAGCAGGTCGTAACGCAGCACCAGTCGCGGGTTGTATGTCGGACAGTCGCCCCTGAGGGTGATCGCGGCGTAGCGGCCGTCGGTGTGGTCCGCGATGCGCAGATCGACCGGATCGAGCGTGCAGGTCTGTCCGGCCATGGATACCTGCAGATGAGACAGTGCGTGGCTGGTGATGGCGTCTTCGCGCTGCCGCACCTCGCCCCAGGTGATCCTGCGGTCCGCGTCGGCATCCAGCCCGATTGCGAGTTCCAGGTCGCGCAGTGCGATATCCCACTGCCCGGTTACCGACCGGCCGGACAGTTCCAGCGAGAGATAGCTGTCGCTGGGCTTGTGGGCCAGCGCCTGACCACAGGTCATCAGCAGCGCCACCGTGAGCAGGGTTCTGATCATGCCGCGGACAGCGCCTCGTCGAGTTCCAGCAACAGGCGTTCGACGCGAACATCCTGCAAGCCGGTGGCGCGGACGAAGGTGATGGCCGGCTCGGCCGCCGACGGATTGACCGCCAGTGCCGCCCGAAGCAGCAGCACCGCGTCAGCGGGTTCCTTTTGCGTCGCCCAGTTGCGTTGCGCCAGCCACAGCGCGTCGGCGGGCCGATTATCGACGTCCAGCGCGAAGCGGGCATGCTCGCGCAGATGGACCTCATCGCCCCGGCGCTGACTGGCGGCGAAGCGCCGTCGCAGCGTGTCGGCCATCTCCCCCGCAGCCGGGTGTTGCAGATGCCGGGCCGCGATCGCGCGGCGCAGTAACAGTGCGTCGCTTTGTGGATACGGCTTGAGACGGGCATCCACCGCGCGATGCCGACCCTGTTCCAGCATGAAATCGGCCCAGGCGGACAGCAGATAACCGTCGAATTGATCCGCCTCGCGGGCGAGCTCCAGTCCGTTCTCGAAGGCCTCGGACGCCAGCGTCGATTGTCCGAGTCGCCAGGCGATCTCGCCGCGGATGGTCAGTGCCCAGCGCCGCAGATGCGGGGCGCTGGCGGCGGCCTCCCCCTGCAGCAGACGGTCCATCGTGCTCAGCGCCTCCGATGCCTTGCCGGTCAGCG
Organism: uncultured Salinisphaerales bacterium; assembly: GCA_937896565.1. Lineage (GTDB taxonomy): Bacteria > Pseudomonadota > Gammaproteobacteria > Nevskiales > OUC007 > Abyssibacter. The sequence goes on along the minus strand of CALBOV010000155.1, from coordinate 9,713 downwards.
ACGCGATATCGGCCAGACAGGTCCCGCTGACCAGCGTTTCCGCCAGAGTCAGCAGTGCGGCGCAGGCCTTGTGCGCGTTGGCGAGCTGTCCGGTGACGCGCTCGATGACCGACAGGGTCAACCAGGCTTGCGGATTGCGGGGATCGCGCTCCAGCACCTGCTGCAGATCCGCCTTCGCGAGGTCAAAGGCGTGCCGTCGCTGGCTTAGCTGCGCGCGAATCAGCAGGATGTCGGTCGGCGCCTGCGGATCGTCCTGCCAGATTGAAATGGCGGCCTGCGCATAGCCGTTGTAGCGAGGGTCATCGGTTTGCCGGGCCAGCGCGATATAGCGTTCGGCGAGCTCGGTGCGCAGCTCGATGCTCTCGGGCCGCCGCCCCACCGCCTGCTGGAGCTGCCGGATGTCCTCGGTCAACGCCGGATCGGTGTCCGGAAGAGTCTCCAGAACCGTCTCCGGCGACGCCGGCGTGTAAGGCTGCGCGCACAGCCACCCGGGCGCGATCAACGCGATCGCGGCCAGCCAACGCAAATCAGGCACAGGTGCTCCCGGTCCAACCAGTCGTCAGTTCTCCCGGCCCGACGCGCTGACGTCAAGCCCCGGCTTGCCACGACTCCCAGGAACGCGCCGAATGCCGTCGGGCATCCGGCGCGTTGCGTTCAGGAGTCGGGCAGCAGATCGCCGTATACGTCGGCGTCGGGGTTTTCGTTGAACACCAGACCCAGCCCGTTGATGTCGATGGGGTCCGAGACCTCGTCGGTCTGGGTGGCGATCAGGTTCAGCACCTGTTGGTCACCGGCCAGCGGCTGGTCGTTGGGGCCCGGATCAGGCTCCGGATCGGGTTGCCCGGCCGGCGGCGTGTCCGCGCCGATGTCGATGCTGGTCTCGGAACCGCAGCCGCCCAGCGCGAGCGCGCCGACGGCCACCAGGCCGGAGAGAATGAAATGTCGCATGGTGATCGTCTCCTGGATTACCGCGAACCCGGCAGCGGGGTGCGCAGGTACGGGAAGCTGCTGTCGAACTGGGAGGCATCGGAGGCCGACTGGTCGGTCAGCGGTGCGTCACCCACCGGCGCGTCGTCCGGCCCGCAGCCGAACACGGCGGCGTTGTCCAGCTCGCACAGCGCGCCCATTGCCACGCGCAGCGCGGCATCGACGACGTCGTCACCCGGACGGCGACCGTTGGGGAATCCCGCATTGTCGCCACCCAGTACGCCCAGCGGCGACTGCGAGCTGGAGGGCACCGGCGCGGTCGTGGTGTTCAGCCGCAGCTGCTCGGACAGGACGGTGCCGCTACCCAGAGGGCCGCCTGCGCCGGCGGCGGGCTGGTTCAGCCCCGGCACGCCGGTCAGGAAGGCGACCGCGAGATCCGCGCGGGGGAAGGCGTTCGGAGCGAGATCGGCGTTGGCGTCACCAGTAACCGGCTCGGCGAACAGGATTTCCAGCAGTTCCGGCAGCGTCGGCGTCAGCACGTACTTGGCGAACTGAGCGTCGTCCTTGGGTTCGCTGGCGTTGAAGCGGTTCTTGTCGTCGATGCCGATGACCACCTCGTTGACCAGGGGCGATCCGAGTCGGGACACCTGGGTCCACGGGCCGCCCTCGACGGTCTCGTCCACGGTGCCCGGCGCGACCGAATTGTCGGTATCACTCTGCGGGAACGGGTTGGCGACACGGGCCTGGCGCAGGCTTGCGGTGGTCCAGGCGCCGATCACCGGATCATCACCGGCCGTCAGACAGCTGGCCGGCAACTCCAGTGCGATGCTGGTGATGTTCTTGTCGCCAATGGTGTTCGGCACGGCGTCGGGCGCGCCCAGGGGGTTCAGGTTCACGAGATCGAAGACCTGACCCAGGTTGACCACGAAGCCCTCCTTGCGCTGGCCGACGAAGACCTTGCCGTTGGCCTGGCAACCCGGCACGGCAATTTCCCAGATGTGGGCATTGGCGTAGGCCTGGTAGTCGGCAAAGGTCTTGGTGCCGATGTAATCGGTGGGCTTGCGGAAGCTGCTACCGCCGGTGGTCACGTTGGTGGCCGCCTGCGCGCTGCCACCACGGCGATCGCCGTTGACGACGGTCACGGTGTAGGTTTCCTCCAGGTTCAACGCGCCGGTGTCGCCCGGATTCGGGCCGATCCCGCCCGCCTGGATCAGCGGAATCGGGACCAGTTCGCCATCCGGCCCGACCGGCAGCGAAATGCCCTTGAGGGTGTTGGTGAAGCGGAACTGGAAGGTCAGATCCTCGACGTTGTCGCCATTGTTGTCGACATGGATCTCGTACAAGGCCTTGTCGTCCAGCGAGAAGTAGTTCGGGCCGCCATAGGCATCCTGCAGCGGAAGATAGTTCGCGATCAGGGTCACGAATCCGGACCGACCCTCCTCGTAACTGTTGAACAGGTAGAAGTCGGTGCCATCCACCTTGGGCGTTTCGGTGATTGCCGGTGCCTCGCGATGGCTGGATGCATGCAGCAAGCTGGCCGAAGCCAGCAGCGCCAGTCCGGCTGTGGCCACGGTGCCGGTTCCATGGATTGATCGCATTTGTCGCGTCCCCTGCGTGAGTTGTCTCCTGAGGTTCGTGCGGGGCCGCGGGATGGATGCAGCGCTCGCGGGAGCTCGCGCCGGGCCGATGGCAGAATGCGCCCATGAGCGCCACCGTGCTGATCATCGAGGACGACATGACCCTGCGTGAGGGGCTGCGCGAGGCCATGACCCAGGCCGCGCATGCGGTGATCGTCGCGGCGACCGCGCGTGAGGGGTTGGAGCGGTTGCGCAACGAGGAGCCGGCATTGCTGGTGCTTGATCTCGGGCTGCCCGATCAGGACGGGTTGTCGGTGCTGCGCGAGCTGCGGCGTGACGGCTACCTGCTGCCGGTGCTGCTGCTCACGGCACGCGGTGATCCTCAGGCCCGGGCGGACGGCCTGGACGCGGGCGCCGACGACTATCTGGTCAAGCCCTTTCATCTGGTCGAATTGCAGGCCCGGGTCCGTGCCCTGCTTCGGCGTGCGGTGAACACCGGCGCTTCCGACACAACCAGCCCGCTGGTGGTCGACCCGGATCGGCGACGAGTCCGGTTTCGTGATGACTGGATCGAGCTGACCCAGGCGGAATGCGCGGTGTTGCAGGTGATGCTGGGACGGCGCAACGCCACCTGCGCGCGGGCGCAGCTGGAATCGGCACTGGCCCGTCCCGGTCGCCCGGCCGGCAGCAATGCGCTGGATGTTCACATTCACCGGTTGCGACGCAAGCTTGCGCCGGAACTGATTCGTACCGTTCATGGGGAGGGTTACCGGCTGGTGACCGGCGACGGCACGTGAACTCCATCCAGGCCCGCCTGCTGGGTCGCCTGCTGCCGGCGCTGGTGGCCGTGCTGCTGGTGTTCGGCGCGGCGCTCTACCTGCTGACCAGTTCGCAAGTCCGCCGATTGCTGGACGCCGAGCTGGTCGAGCGCGCCTGGGTGCTGGCGCAGTGGACGGTCGGCGAGCCCCGGTCCCGGGACGTGATCGTGCCCGGCCGTGTCGAACGCGAACTGCGCTACCTGGTCGCCCGCATGCACCGGATGGGACTGCCTCGTGGCGCCTCGGGCGCGACGTCCACCATCGAGTACCAAATCCGGCTGGACGCGCTGCCGGAACCACTGCATTCCGACGGCATGCCGTCCTGGGATCGGTCCGAAATCGGCTTCGCCCGCGCGGACATCGACGGGCAGCAATGGCATATGTACACGCTGGAGTACGGCTCGCCGAAAGCCGTGGTCACCGTTGCCGAGCGGCAGGCCTGGCGGCGGCAGGTGGTCCGCGCGGCATTGCTGGCACCGGTGCTGGGCAGCCTGCTGCTGGTGCTGCTGGTCGTCCTGATCGTCTGGCTGCTGGTTGGCTCAGGCCTGAAGCCCGTGCGCCTGATGGCCGAACGCCTGGAATCGCGGGATGTGGACGACCTGGCCCCGGTGGATCTGACGGCGCCAGCCGAAATCGCGCCGCTGGTTCGCGCGCTCAACGCTCTGCTGGACCGGCTGCGCAGGCGCCTGCACCAGGAGCGCCTGTTCACGGCCGCGGCGGCGCACGAACTGCGTACGCCCCTGGCGGGCATTCGCCTGCAGGCGGAGCTAGGCCTCGGTCACGCTGACGCGCCCCGCCGCGAGGTGCTCCAGACCATTGTCGCGCGCAGCACGCAGGCCGAACGCGTGCTCGACCAGTTTCTCCAGCTCGCCGCGCTGGACGATGCGACTCGATCAGGGCTGGATCGCCGCCCGCAACGCCTGCGCGGCTTGATCGACGCCGCCTGCGATGCGCTGCGTCCGGCGGCCGACGCCACCGCGATCGCGCTTTGCGTCGATGCGGACGAAACGCTGGAGTGGTCCCTGGAGCCGCTGAGCATCGGTGTACTGCTGCGGAATCTGTTGGACAACGCGATTCGCTACACGGACGCCGGCGACACGATCCGGATCAGCGCCCGCGCCGGAGAAACATTGATGATCGAGGTCTGTGATTCCGGCCCCGGTATCGCGTCCGAGCGAATCGAGCTCCTGATCGAGCCCTTCCACCGCGGTCACGGTCAGGATCGGCACGGAACCGGACTGGGCCTGGCGATCGTCCAACGCGTGGCGAACCTGCACGGCGGTGAACTGCAACTGGGACCGGCCCACGATGGCCGTGGCCTGAGCGTGCGCGTGCGAATTCCCGGCGTTCGCGGCCCCGGCTCTTAATGACTGCTTAAGAAGCGCCGGACACACTGCGCCGGACTCTCGCGGGAGTCCATATCGGGAACTGGGGAATCGGAACATGACGTTGAGAACCGCCGTCGCGCTGACGTGCATGGCCTGGTGTGCTGCGGCAGCAGCACAGGTCGAAGCAACCGGATCACCGCTGGAGCTGGACATGCTCGAGGTGACTGGAACCCATCTGGATCGCGAAGCCGGCATGGATCCGCTGGTGAGCTTCGACAACGCCGCCATTCGTAACTCCGGCCACGTCACGCTGGGCGAGTTTCTGCAGGCGCTGCCCATGATGAGCGGATCGCCGCTGAACACCTCGGTGAATCAGCGCGGCAGCGGCGGCGGTTTGTCCCGTGGCATCGAGTCGGTGGAACTGCGTGGCCTGGGGCCGCAGCGCACGCTGGTGCTGCTCAACGGCCGACGCATGGTTGCCGGCGGCAACGGCACGGCCGGCATTGTCGACCTGGCCAGCATTCCGGTGGCGCTGATCGAACGGGTCGAGATTCTGACCACCAGCGCGTCGGTGGCCTATGGCGCCGATGCCATCGCCGGCGTGGTCAACGTAATCACGCGCCGTCAGACCGATGGCGTGGAGCTGTCCGCCAGGGCCAGTCAGACCGATTCCGGTGACGGCGAAACCTTCGACTTCAGCGCGGTCAGTGGCGGCCGCTACGGCAATACCAGCCTGCTCGGCGGACTGTCGCTATTCGATCAGAGCGCGGTGGGGCGTGGCGAGCGTGATTTCTCGTCGCAGTGGCTCACGGTCGACGGGCCGGACAACACGATCGTGCCCACCGGCAGCTCCGCGCCTCCGAACGGGCGCTATCGCACCTCCGACGGCAACGTCACGCTAATCGACGGTGAGAACGGGGATTCGTCGGATGATTTCCGCCCGTTCATCAACGACGGCCCGGACACCGATCGGTTCAACTTCAACCCCTTCGAGGATTTGATTCAGGACTCGCGGCGCATTTCCGCGTTCGGCTCGCTGCGCCATGACCTGAGCCCGACGCTGTCGCTGTTCGCCGAGGCGCTGTTCCAGCAACGGGATTCAGACACGCAGATCGCCCCCCTGCCCCTGTTCACCAACCGCCTCAGCGGCGTGACCGTCTCCGAGGACAACGTCTACAACCCGTTCGGCGAGGAGATCAGCGATGCCCGCCGGCGCCTGATCGAGGGTGGCCCGCGGCGCTTCGCGCAGGACAACCAGCTCTGGCGCATCGCCCTGGGAGCCGACGGCCTCGTCGCGGACTGGCGCTGGGAGACCTACCTCACCTACGGCCGCAACGAGATTGAACAGCGGCAGAGCGGTGACCTGCGTGCCGACCGTGTCGCCCTGGCGCTGGGTCCGTCGTTCATCAACGGTGAAGGCGTGGCGACCTGCGGAACGGAATCGGCCCCGATCGCCGGCTGCGTGCCGCTGAACATCTTCGGCGGTCCGGGCTCCATCACCGAAGACATGCTCAGTTACGCGGGCATCGCCGATCTGATCGATCAACAGGAAAGCGAGGAAACCACGCTGGGCTTCGATTTGCGTCGCGAGCTGTTCCAGCTTGCGGCCGGGCCGGTACCGTTCGCGGCGGGGCTGAGCTTCCGCGATGCCAGCGCCGAGGATCGTCCGGACCCGCAGACCCGGGCCGGCAACACCACCGGCGCCGCGCGTCAGGTCACCGAGGGTGATTTCGACAGCCGCGAGCTGTTCGCCGAGATCGGGCTGCCGCTGGCGGCCGGTCGCCCCGGCGTGCACGCCCTGAATCTGGAACTGGGCCTGCGCGCGGTCGACTACTCGAATTTCGACGCTGAGACGGTGTTCGACATCAGTGCGCTGTACCAGCCGATCCCGTCCGTGACCATCCGCACCGGTTACGCCGAGGCTTTCCGCGCGCCGACGGTTGGGGAGCTGTTCGGCGGTGTCACCGAGGCCAATCCCATCGTCGAGGACCCCTGCGCGGATTTTTCGGGGTTGAACCAGACGGAAATCGATCGCTGCGTCGCTCAGGGCGTGCCGGCCGACGGCAGCTTCGACCAGACCGGCAACGAGGTGCCCACACTGGGTGGAGGCAACGCAGACCTCGCCCCGGAAAGCGCGGACATCTTCACCGCCGGAATTGCCTTCGCGCCGGAATCGGTGCCCGGTCTGAGCGTCAGCCTGGACTACTACGACATCCTGATCGAGGACGGCATCGCCGCGCTGGGCGCCAACACCCTTCTGGATCAGTGCCTGACGACGGGCAGCTCGCAGTTCTGTGATCGCATCGAGCGTGACAGCGACGGATCGATTACCCGGATCAGCACCGAGTTGCAGAACACCGCCGAGGAAACCGCCCGCGGGCTGGACCTGGACCTGCAATACGCGCATGTCACCGGCTGGGGACGCTGGCAGCACCGCCTGTTGATCAGCCGGGTACTGGAACGCGAACTGCGGTCGTTCCCGGGCGAGGTGCCGTTTGTCGGCGAGGGCCAGTACGACCCCGACAACTTCGGCGTGATCCCCGAGTGGAAGGGGCGGTACACGCTGGGCTGGTCGCGCGCCAACCTGTTCGCCGGCTACGCGCTGGAATGGATCGACGAGCTGACCGACAGCGGCGGTGAACTCGCATCGGGCACCGAATACAAGATCGGATCGCGGCTCTACCACGACATCCACGCCGGCCTGAAGACCGCGCAGGGTCTGCGCCTGACGCTGGGAATCGAGAACCTGACGGATCGCGATCCGCCCTTCATCCCCAACGGCGGCGAACTGAATACCGACGAATCGGCCTACCGGCTGCTGGGCCGCACTTACTGGATTGGTCTCGGTGTTCGCTTCTGACAGTGGTCGGTACCCCGTCTGGCAGAATAGTACGGGTCATCGCATTATCTGAATAAATGTGTACCATCCGGATTCCGCCCGAATCCGGATGACACATTGCAGCAGCAGGCCAGCGTCCGCCCCAAGGACGTCATACTCAAGGTGCTTCTGGCCACCGATGGTCATGTGCTGAGTGCGCAGGAACTGGTCGGCGCCTGCGGTTTGCTGGGTGCTTCGGACAACAGCGCGCGCACCGCGCTGACCCGGCTGCGCGACGCGGCGATGATTGAACAGGTCAGCCGCGGTGAATACCAGCTCGGCCCCGCCGCCCGTCATCTCGCCGCCGATGTGCGCCGCTGGCGCTCCGGTGAGGCGCGTGTGCGCCCCTGGTCCGGCGACTGGATCGTCGTCCACACCGGCGCACTGCCCCGCTCCGACCGTGCCGCCCTGCGCGTGCGCGAACGCGCCCTGAAACTGCTCGGGCTCCGCGAACTCGAACCGGGCCTGTCGGTTCGCCCGGACAACCTGGTCGAGGACGTGACCGCCGTGCGCGAACGCCTTTATGGCCTCGGGCTGGACCCTGCGGCCGCGGTGTTTACGACCGGAACCCTGGATGCCTCCCGTGTTGCCGCGGCGGCGCAGCTGTGGGCGCCACGACAGCTCGAGGCAGGCTACCGGCAACAAATCGAGGCGCTGAGCCGCTGGTCCGCGACGCGACAGCGTCTGGATCAGGACCAGGCGGCCCGCGAGGCGTACTGGCTTGGAGACCGCGCCATCCGCGATCTCGTGTTCGATCCCCTGCTGCCCGACACGATGATCGATACCCGGCTGCGCGCGGAATTCACCGACCTCGCGCTGGCCTTCGACCGGCTCGGCCAGGCGATCTGGCGCCAGCGCGCGCCGCAACCCGGCCTGACCGCCGCATCATGAGGGTGATGGCATGACCGAAACCACCGAGCGGCTCCGCCCCACCGACTGGTTCACCCGCGACGAGATCGCCGCGCTGACGCGCCGCTCCGATCGTCGCGGGGCCCTGGCCATCGCCTCGGTCTGGGCCGGCATCGCCACGACGCTGGCGGTCTGCGCCCTGCTCCCGCATCCGGTGATCTGGATACTGGCGGTGATTTATCTGGGCAACCGCCAGCTCGCCCTGGCCGTGCTGGAGCACGAGGCCGCGCATCGCACGCTGTTCAGAACCCGCTGGCTCAACGACCATCTGACCGACTGGCTTTGTGCGCGGCCGGTCTGGCAACACGTGGGCAAGTACCGGGCGCACCACAACCGCCACCACAAGGCGGCGGGCCAGCCCGGCGATCCGGACGCCTCGCTCTACCGCAGCTACCCGGCAACGCGGCTCGGCTTCGCCCGCAAGCTGCTGCGCGACATCACCGGGCTGACCATGCTGCGGGTGATCTTCGGCCTGGTGCTGATGGACGCCGGCGTGCTGCGATGGACCGTCGCCAGCGACATCGAGCGTCTGCCTCAGGCCGGCCGGCGCTGGTGGGACTATCCGCTTTCGTTCCTGCGCAACGCCGCCGGCATGCTGCTCACCAACGCCATCATCGTCGGCGTGCTGGTCGCGCTTGGCCATGGCTGGCTTTACGTACTCTGGCTGGTCGCCTATCTCTGCAGCTTCCCGGTGTTCGTGCGCATCCGCTCGATCGCGGAGCACGCGATGCTGCCCGGCGGCGCGGACATCCGGACCAATACCCGGACCACCCGCGCCGGCTTGCTCGCACGGCTGACCGTGGCGCCGATGAACGTGAACTATCACCTGGAGCACCACTTCATGGCCTCCGTGCCCTACTACCGCCTGCCGAGAATGCATCGCATGCTCAGGGAGCGGCGTCGGGTCGAGGCGCCGGTCGGCTACCGGGCCGTACTCGCCGCGGCCAGCGGCCGGCGGGCCGAGGCGCCGGCATGAGTGCCCAGGCCGCTTCAGTCAGCACCGAGGTCGTCGGCTCGACCTTGGTCGTCACCATCCAGCGACCGGCCGTGCGCAACTGCGTGGATCGGCCGACGGCGCAGGCGCTGGCCGACGCTTTCCGTCGGTTTGACGCCGACGACGCCCTGAGCGTGGCGGTGCTCACCGGTGCCGATGGCTGTTTCTGCGCCGGCGCCGACCTCAAGGCGGTGAAGAGTCAGGACCCGCAGCGGGCGAACCGCATCGATTCCGACGGCGACGCGTCGATGGGGATTTCGCGGATGCGGCTCGGCAAGCCGG
>CALBOV010000154.1 GCA_937896565.1 uncultured Salinisphaerales bacterium | reverse complement strand
TTGCTGAAGACCCAGGCCGACCGCCTCAGAGGCATGCCCATGCAGGGGTTCATCGCCGCCTCCGAGCTCATCCCCGAAGACCGGCCCTGGGTCGAGACACCGCTGGCCGAGGCGGTCGTGCTCGAAGGCTCCGCCCGCGACAGGAACACGACACTCCGCGGCGCGGACAATCGCCCGTTCCCGGTGGAAATGGGCGCGACCACGATCAGCGATGCCGGGCACGTCAGCGAGTTCGTCCTGGCGTTTCATGACATCTCGGACCAGGTGCGCATCACGGACGAGCTGCGCAAGCGCGCCGAGCATGACGTGCTGACCGGGCTTTCCAATCGCGCCGCGATGCGCAAGGCACTGGATGCCGAACTGGCCGATATCGAGAATCGCTCGAACTTCGCCCTGATCTACATCGACCTGAACAAGTTCAAGCCGGTTAACGACCAGTATGGCCACGAGATCGGGGATCAGGTCCTGAAAGTCGTCGCCAAGCGACTGACCAACAGTCTTCGCAAATGTGACCTCGTGGCACGACTGGGCGGTGACGAATTCGCCGTACTCGCACGGAGCGTCGGCCGCTCCGGTGTGATCGAAGGCATCGCCGACCAGATCATCACCGCGCTGGACCAACCGATCACCATCGACGAGACCTCGATCCGAATCGGCTCCGCTCTGGGCGTGGTCCAGGCGAGCGGCTCGTATTCCGACGCCGACGATCTGCTGCGCAGCGCCGACAGCGCCATGTACGAGGCAAAACGGAGCGGGGACGGCCAGTCCCACTGGGCCCTGGCCAATCCATCCACACCGACCTCACCCGACCACTGAACCAGTCCGTCGCAGCCTGAGCAGGCGGCGACGATGGCGGATCCGATGGTCGATGGGTAGGATCATCGATCCGATGGCCGAACCGGCCAAACGCCACACCCGATCGCCCCGATGAACAAATACCCCCCTTCCGCGAAGGAGTTGCGTGAGTGGATGGACCGCAAGGGTCTTTCCAGCAAGGACGTCGCAAAAGCGCTGAAACTGTCCGATGGGCGAGTCGTCCGTCACTGGACTCGCAAGGACAACGCCCGCCAGATCCCGTACCCCAGCTGGTACACCCTGCGCCACAAATTCGGCAAGTGACTGTTTCCTCTCACGGAATCCAGCCTTTTGCCGCCCCGATATAGGAATTTTTATCCTAGGAACTATTGACCTATTTCCGCAGCGGGAGTACTGTGCCAGACACGTGTCACATAAATGTCATATCAATGATGTATGGCAAGGAGGAGCACACCATGTACAAGACACTCGTAGCCACGGCAGCCCTGGTCGGCCTGCTGTCCGCCTGCGGCACGACGACAACCCCGGCCAAACCGACGCACTGGTGGAGCGCCGAGGCGCCTGTCTCCCGCGTCACCTACACCCGCGACAACACCGCCTGCGAGGAATCGTCCGGTTTCTCGGGCGCCGGCGAGGCCACGTCCGACGCCTACGCGAACTATCACGCCTGCATGCGAAAGGCGGGCTATACGCTGATCTCCACGAACGACACCTGACGCTCGTCGAGTGAGTGCGCCGATTGAACGTCGGTGCACTCACTCGGGTCCAGGTCGCCGGACAGGGTGGCGGGGAATCGACTCGACCCGCTGAAGCCGGCTAGTCTTGACGCCTTCACGCGAGAGCGGAGACGAGGCGGCATGCAGATTCGCGTTCATCGCGGGCCCGGCCGGAACCAAAGACCTTGAATGCGGCCGCGACGCAGCCGATCGTGCTGTTCGACGGGACCTGCAATCTTTGCTCATTCTGGGTCGGGTTCATTCTGAAAACGGATCGCAACGCGGTGTTCCGGCTCGCTCCCGTCCAATCCGAGGCCGGGCAATCATTGCTTCGGCGCTGGGGCTTTCCCACCGACCGCTATGACACCCTGGTCGTGATCGCCGACGGGCGCAGCTACTCCCGCTCCGGCGCGGTGCTGCGCATCGTCCGCGACCTGCCAGCACCCTGGCGCTGGCTGCGTGTCGCGGGGTGGCTGCCCCGACCGATGCGCGACGGCATCTACCGGCTGGTCGCCCGGCATCGCTACCGCCTGTTCGGGAGACGTTCGGTCTGCCGCATCCCTGACGCCGAGGAACGCGCGAGGTTTCTGCCCGGCGCGGACACCGAGGCGGCATCGTGAGCACACAGACTCACGACTACCGGGTCGACGTCGAATGGACGGGCAACCGGGGCGCCGGGACGCAGGACTACCGGAGCTACACCCGCGATCACCTGATCCGCGTGGAGGGCAAACCCGTCCTGCACGGTTCGTCGGATGCCGCCTTTCGGGGCGACCCCACCCGCCACAACCCGGAAGACCTGCTGCTCGCCTCGCTCTCGAGCTGCCACATGCTCTGGTATCTGCATCTTTGCGCCGATGCCGGCCTCGTGGTCACGCGTTATCACGATCAGGCCACGGCTGTGCTCGCACTCGATACCGACGGCGGCGGCCGCTTCGACGCGGCGATGCTGCGACCCAGGGTGCATTTCCGTGGGCCGGCGGACCTCGAGCACGCCAGGTCACTGCACACGCTTGCCCACCAACGCTGCTTCATCGCCAACTCGATGAATTTTCCGGTGCACTGCGAGCCCACGGCGGAATTCGACGCATGAACCTGGAACAGAACAAACCGGAGGCCCGGACCCGACCGACGCTCCATCTGCAACGCATGACCGCAGCTGACGAGGCCGCGTTCCTCGCCGCGGTGGATCGCAGCCGCTCGCTGCACGGGCAGTGGGTCTCACCACCCGCGACCATCGCCGCATTCCAGGCCCATGTCAGACATTACGCGTCATCGTCGGACGAAAGCCTGCTCGCGCGTCGCGACAACGGCGGTCTGGTCGGCTGCATCAACATCAGCAATATCGTGCGCGGCGGTTTCCAGTCCGCCTACCTGGGGTACTACGCCTTCGAGCCCCACGCCGGTCAGGGACTGATGCGGCAGGCACTGCGGCTCGCCGTGAGCCTCGGTTTTACCCAACTGGGCCTGCATCGCCTGGAAGCGAACGTGCAGCCGACCAATCATCGCTCCGCCCGACTGGTCCGTTCCCTGGGCTTCCGGCTGGAAGGGCATTCACCGCGTTATTTGAAGATCGCCGGCCACTGGCGGGATCATGATCGCTACGCGATCACCACCGAAGAGTGGCGGATGGCCAATTGAACACACTCAAGGGGAAGCGCGCATGGCACTCGGTGCATTTTCGGTCAGCCTGGCGGTCAGCGACATCCAGGCGTCGCAGGCGTTTTACGCCAAACTCGGTTTCGAACCCGTTGGCGGCGACGTTGATCACCACTGGCTGATTCTCCGCAACGGCGACACCACGATCGGCCTGTTCCAGGGCATGTTCGAGAGCAATGTCCTGACGTTCAATCCGGGCTGGGATGCGCAGTGCAACCCGCTGGAACACTTCGAGGATGTGCGGGCGATCCAGTCGCGGCTGAAGGCAGCCGGTGTCGTACTGAGCTCCGAGGCCGACCCGGACTCCACCGGTCCCGCCCACATCGCGCTCACGGATCCGGATGGCAACGCGATCCTCATCGATCAACACGTTTGACCGCAGTTGAGGCGGTGGCCGGCTACTCGAAGACGCCGTTGTCGAAAAAGCTGGGCATCAAGCCGGGGATGCGGGTCGCCGTGCTGGGCGCACCCGATGGCTACCGCGACTGGCTCGCGCCGCTACCGGACGA
>CALBOV010000153.1 GCA_937896565.1 uncultured Salinisphaerales bacterium | reverse complement strand
GCGGGCCACGCTGCTCTCTGCTCGCTTCGCGCTCTTGGGTGGAAACTGATCTCTTTGCAGCTCGCCTCTTAGCAAGAGTGCGACGCTCACGCTTCAGATGAAGATACGAATCTGACTTTGAGTGTTTCCGCACGTTCTACTCGCGCAGAGTCGGAACCCGAGTATGCATCAAGCCATTCCTCTGCTCGCAGCCAACGGGAAGTCATTTGATGCGCGCTGTAGCGCCAGCGTAGAACCCTACGTGCTCGGCACTCAAAGTCAATCTTGGACGCAGTGTACGCCCTTGAATTCAAACTAAAATTGGCTCCCCCGGACGGGCTCGAACCGCCGACCTAGTGATTAACAGTCACCCGCTCTACCAACTGAGCTACAGGGGAACATCGCATTCGCGAGGGCGCGGATTGTACTGATGCCGCCCATCGGTGGCAACGCCTTCACGTCCGGCCGCCGCGTTATCGCGGTGAACTTTCTGTCAAGGAACGAATTCGGTATGCTCGCGCGCTTGGCACGGCTTGTGGTTGCAAGCTGCCGTCACGTCCGTCTCTAGGGGAACTAACGACATGAAAAGCATCAAGGCGCTGTTGGCGCTGGCCGTACTCGGCGCCGCATCGACAGCGGTCGCGCAGAATTCTGATGGTCGATCGTACATCTACTCGGGGGGAATTCTGGTGCTGCCGGATGACCGGCAGGAAAACAGCGACGAAAGCTTCGGCGCGATGTTCGGTTACGGCATTCCGCTGGTCGACATGGATCTCCCGTTCGTGGGGAACAACATCGACCTGGAGTTCACCGGTTACTACAACTCCCTGAAGAACGAGACCGCCGATGACCGCGACTACCAGAAAGGTCTGATGGTCGATGCCATCTACCGCTTCAGCCGCGAGAACATGATCGATCTGCTCGGCTTCACGCCTTACGTGCTGGTCGGGATCGGCGGCGTGCAGGAAGACATCGCCGATGACAGCGAAGTGTTCTTTGCCGCGCAGCTGGGCGCCGGTGTGCGTCACTTCCTGAACGATCACGGAACCGCGGTGCGTGGCGACGTGCGCCTGATGGAAGTGTTCGACGACAGCTACCTGGATGTGCGCTTCAACCTGGGCCTGGAAGTGCCGCTGACCTCCAAGGGTGCCGGCGACGCCGACCGTGATGGCGTGGTCGACACGCTGGATCGTTGCCCGAACACACCGGCTGGCGTCGCGGTGACGCTGGAAGGCTGCGAGGCCGACGATGATTTCGATGGCGTGGTCAACTCCATCGACCAGTGCCCGCGCACCCCCAACGGTGTCCCCGTGGACGCGACGGGCTGCAGCGCGGACTCCGACCTCGATGGCGTACTCGACGCCTATGACGAGTGCCCGGACAGCGCCGAAGGTGCGCAGGTCAATGCCCGCGGTTGCGAGGTTGGCGGTGATGCCGACGAAGATGGCGTTGGGGATTCGATCGACCGCTGCCCCGGCACCGGTGAAGGCATCGTCGTGGACGCGGAAGGCTGCGCGATCAAGCAGACGTTCTCCCTGGAGGGCGTTAAGTTCGAGTTCGCCTCCGCCAACCTGACGCCGAACGCCAAGGTCGTGCTGCAGGACGTGGTCGATACGCTCGCGGGCCAGCCCTCCATGGAAGTCCAGATCGCCGGCCACACCGACAGCAAGGGTCTGGCCGCCTACAACGTGCGCCTCTCCGAGGAACGCGCGATGTCGGTCAAGGACTTCATGATCGAGAACGGGATCGATGACGATCGCCTGACGGCCATTGGTTTCGGCGAGTCCCAGCCGATCGCCGACAACGAGACCGAGGAAGGCCGCGAACTGAACCGTCGCGTGGAATTCAGCGTGATCTCCGAGTAACGCAACGCGGTGACGAAAAGCCCGGCCTCGTGCCGGGCTTTTTTGTGCCCGGCGCCGTCCGGTCGCCGGCTCGCTGCGGCAATTCCCGATAAACTGCCCGGCATGAATTCCGTTCGAAACGATCACCAGCGAGCGCTGGATTCCCTGACCGGCAAGACCGCCGACATGCAGGCGCTGACCACCCGGCTGGCGACCATCAACAGCGGCAGTTTCAATGCCGATGGTGTCGGCCGCGTCGCCGACGCCCTCGCCGACGCCTTCCGTCCCCTGGCGGATTCGGTGGACATGCTGGAGACGCCACCGTTACGCCAGCTTGCCGACGACGGCAGCTTCGTTGAACGCCCGATGGGACCGACACTGATCATCCGCAAACGCCCCCACGCGGCCCGACGGGTGTTGCTTGGCGGTCATCTGGATACCGTGTTTCCCGAGCAATCGGATTTCCAGACCGTTGAGCAGCAGGACGACCGACTGCATGGCCCCGGCGTCGCCGATCTCAAGGGCGGCCTGGTGGTGATGCAGCATGCGCTGATGACGCTGGAACAATCGGCGGATGCCGAATCGCTGGGCTGGACGGTGGTGCTGAATCCCGACGAGGAAATCGGCTCCATGGGCTCGGCCCCGGTACTGGAGCGCGAGGCCCGCCAGCACGACCTCGGCATGATCTACGAGCCATCCCTGCCCAACGGCAGCCTGGTCGCCGCGCGCAAGGGCAGCGGCAATTTCCAGGTGCTGGTGCGCGGCCGCGCCGCGCATGCCGGTCGCGAGCATCATCTGGGCCGCAACGCGATCCGCGCGCTGGCCGATGCCACGGTCGCCATCGATTCGCTGAACGGACAGCGTCAGGGCGTGACGGTGAACGTCGGGCAGGTCACCGGCGGCGGCCCGGTCAACATCGTGCCGGACCTGGCAATCCTGCGGCTGAACGTGCGCCTGCAACTGCCGGATGACCAGGACTGGGTGAGCACGGAGCTCAACCGGATCATCCGCGAGATCGACGGCCGCGACGGAATCGAGGCCAGCCTGCACGGCGGATTCACCCGCCCACCCAAGCTACGGACAGCGGCGCTGGAGTCGCTGATCGGCAGCATCAGCGAGTGCCGCGACCTGCTGGGCATGGACTTCGCATGGGAGGACACCGGCGGCTGTTGCGACGGCAACAACCTCGCGGCGGCCGGTCTGCCCAACGTCGACAACCTGGGTGTCGTCGGCTCCCATATCCACAGCCACCGTGAATTCATGCAGATTTCGAGTTTCGTGCCGCGGGCGCAGCTCTCCGCGCTGTTGCTGATGCGTCTGGCCAGCGGCGATACGCCCTGGCCCATCAAGGACACTCGCCCATGATGGTCCTGCGCGCGATGCGCAGCGACGAGCATGACTTCGATGCCCTGTGCCGGATCGCGGAGCTGTCGGGCCCAGGATTCACCTCGCTGACGACGGATCGGGATCTGCTGCACAACAAGATCAACCGCTCCGAAGAAGCGTTCACGCAGGCGCTGGATGCGCCGCTGGACGAGCTGTATCTGTTCTCACTGGAAGACACGGCAACCAATGCGGTCGGTGGATGCTGCGGCCTAGAGTCGGCGGTGGGCATGCGCGAGCCGTTCTACAATTACCGCGTGGGCACGGTCGTGCATGCCTCGCGGGAACTGGGCGTCTACCGAAAAACGCCGACGTTGTATCTGTCCAACGACTACACCGGCTGCAGCGAGCTTTGCACGCTGTTCCTGAATCCGGATTTTCGTGGCGGCGGCAACGGCACGCTGCTGTCCAAGGCACGGTTCCTGTTCATGGCCGAACATCCGCATCGCTTCAACGAGCGCGTGCTCGCCGAAATGCGCGGCTGGTCCGATGAACAGGGCGAATCCCCGTTCTGGGACGCGCTGGGCCGCAAGTTCTTCGACATGGACTACGCCCGCGCGGACCATCTGACCGCGGTTAGCACCAAGGCCTTCATCGCCGAGCTGATGCCGCGCTATCCGGTGTACACCACCCTACTGCCCGAGGCGGCGCAACGGGTCATCGGCCGGGTCCATCCCAACACCGAACCCGCGCTGCGCATGCTCAAGGCGGAAGGCTTTCGCTACCAGGGTTACGTCGACATCTTCGACGGCGGCGCCGCAGTGGACGTACTGTTCGAGGACATCAAGGCAATCAAGCGCAGCCGTCTGGCGGAATTGAAGGTCGGCGCACCCGCCGGCGACACCCGGGTACTCGTCAGCAACCGCAAACTGGCAGAATTCCGCTGCACCCTCACCACCGTCGAACTGCACGACTCCGGAGAACGGTTGACGGCGACGGCCGAGGTGGCGGACGCGCTGCGACTGTCCGACGGCGACAGCCTGCGCTACCTGCCGCTGGCCTGAGCCAGATCCAGTCGAACAGCACGCGGAAGACACAACCATGAACAACGACCACACTGGCCTGTGGATCAACAATCGCTGGCAGGCCGCCAGCGGCAAGCCGATCACCGTCACCAGCCCGGCCACCGGCGAACCACTGTGGCAAGGCGCCGGCGCCGGCCCGGATGACGTGGGCGCCGCCGTTCAGGCCGCCCGCGACGCAAGCACCATCTGGCAGCGCACAGCGTTGCCTGAACGCATCGCCATCTGCGAACGTTTCGCCGAACTGCTCCGCGCGGGCACGGACGGCCTGGCCCGCATCATCGCCGATGAAACCGGCAAACCGCTCTGGGAGACCCGGACCGAAATCGCTGCGATGGCGGGCAAGATCGCGATCTCGGTTCGAGCCCAGGCGGAGCGCGCCGGCGAGCGCAGCGAAGCCATCGCGGGGGGTGCGGCCGTGCTGCGGCACCGTCCCCATGGCGTCGCCGCCGTCTTCGGTCCCTACAACTTCCCGGGACATCTGCCCAACGGACACATCGTGCCCGCCCTGCTCGCCGGCAACACGGTGGTGTTCAAGCCCAGCGACCTGACGCCGCTGATCGCGATGCAGGTGGTCGAGCTGTGGGCGCAGGCCGGCCTGCCGGCCGGGGTGCTCAATCTCGTCTGCGGCGCGGTGGAAACCGGCGCGGCGCTGGCGGGCCATCCCGGCATCGATGCGCTGTTCTTCACCGGCAGCGAACGCACCGGCAAGCTGCTGCACCGCCAGTTCGCCGACCAGCCCGGCAAGATGCTGGCGCTGGAGATGGGCGGCAACAATGCGCTGGTGATCGAGGAGGTGGACCAGCTCGACGCCGCAGTGTTCGAGACCGTGCAGTCCGCGTTCATTACTACCGGACAGCGCTGCACCTGCGCGCGCCGGCTGATGGTCCCCGAGGGCGACTGGGGCGAACGTTTTCTGGAACGCCTGATCAGCGTCACGGCCGGCCTGAAGATCGGCCCGCCCGATGAGGAGCCGGCGCCGTTTATGGGGCCGCTGATCTCCGCAACGGCTGCCCAGCACGTGCTCGACGCTCAGGATCGTCTGGAGTCGCTGGGCGGCGTCGTGCTCAAGCGTTGCGAGCGCATTCCCGGCCTGACCGAGGCTTTCCTGACGCCGGGCATCATCGATCTCACGCACGCGGCCAACGTGCCTGACGACGAGGTCTTCGGCCCCCTGCTCTCGGTTTACCGCTACACCGAGTTCGCTGATGCGCTAAGCCTCGCGAACAACACGCGGTTCGGCCTCTCCGCGGGCCTGATCTCGGATTCCGACGAGCGCTGGGCGGAGTTCCTCGACACGATCCGGGCCGGCATCGTCAACCGCAACCGGTCAATCACCGGCGCCAGCAGCAGTGCACCGTTCGGCGGCCCTGGCGACAGCGGCAACCTGCGCCCCAGCGCCTACTACGCGGCCGACTACTGCGCCTACCCGGTCGCCAGCATGGAACGCGACAGCGTGGCGCTACCGGACACGCTGCCCGCGGGCATGAGTCTTTAACGGTGCTGCTTGAAGCCAACTTCGACGGCCTCGTCGGGCCGTCCCATCATTTCGGCGGCCTCGGTATCGGCAATCTCGCCTCGCAGGCGAACAAGGCGCGGGTCTCCAATCCGCTAGAGGCGGCTTTGCAGGGGCTGGAGAAGATGGCCGGTCTCGCCGCGCTGGGCCTGCATCAGGGCGTTCTGCCCCCGCAGGCCCGACCGGACGTGGATTTTCTGCGCCGCGTTGGCTTCGTCGGAACCGACACCAAGGTGCTCGCCCAGGCCCTGAGCGATGCGCCCGGCCTGCTGTCCGCGGCCGGTTCCGCCGCCGCGATGTGGGCGGCCAATGCGGCGACGGTCTCCGCGTCTGCCGACACCTGGGACAGCCGTGTGCATTTCACGCCCGCGAACCTCGTGTCGCAAACACACCGCGCGCTGGAAACCCCAACCACGGCCGCCGCGCTGAAGGCGACCTTCCCCAGCGATCGCTACTTCGCCCACCACCCTGCACTGCCGGCCTGCACGCAGCTCGCCGACGAGGGCGCGGCCAACCACACGCGATTCGCGCTGGACGATCACACCTGCGGTGTCAGCCTGTTCGTGTACGGCACGGATCTGGAATCGCCGGCGACCGGCCGCTTCCCGGCCCGACAGACGCGGCTGGCCAGTGAAGCGGTCGCGCGGCAGCACCGGCTGCGCACCGACCGGACCCTGTTCGCCGCGCAGCATCCGGAGGCGATCAACGCGGGCGTGTTCCACAACGACGTGATCGCCGTGGGTCATCGCGACATCCTGCTGTATCACGAGATGGCCTTCGCCAATGAAGCGGGCGTCGTTGGCTCGCTCTCCCGCATGATGGGCGAGCCGCTACGGACCATCCGAATCAACCAGTCGCAGGTGGATCTGTCCGCGGCCATCACCAGTTACCTGTTCAACAGCCAGATCGTCACGCTGCCGGACGGCACGGTGCGGCTGATCGTCGCCAAGGATTGCGAGGAGCATCCCGCGGTCTGGGCCGCGATCACCGAGATGGTCGAATCCGACGGTCCCATCGACGGCGTTCAGGTGTTCGATGTCCGCCAGAGCATGCGCAACGGCGGCGGACCGGCCTGCCTGCGGCTGCGCGTGCCGCTGAACGACGATGAACGCGGCGCGGTGAATCCGGATAGCTGGTTCACCCCGGACCTGCACAAGACGCTCAAGGCCTGGGTGGAAAAACACTACCGGGACCGGTTGGCGATCGCTGACCTGGCCGACCCGGCATTCCTCAACGAAGTCCGCGAAACACTGGACCGGCTGACCGTCATCCTCGGGCTCGGTTCGATCTACCCGTTCCAGCAGACCGCGTGAGCGACTACGACTGGAGCTGGCGGGACTTCTCCGAACTCTCCGGGCCCGAGGTTTACGCGGTGCTGGCGCTGCGCGCGTCGATCTTCGTGGTGGAGCAGCACTGCCCCTACCCGGATGCCGACGGTCTGGATCTGGATGCGCGGCATTTGCTTGTGACGGATGCGCGACAGCACCTTTGCGCCTACCTGCGGCTGCTGGCTCCGGACGTGCGATTCCCCACACCGAGCATCGGCCGGGTGGTCGTCGCCGCCGAGCATCGTGGCCAGGCACTCGGGCGGCGACTCATGGAAGCCGGCATGGCGGAATGCCGCCGCCTGTGGCCCGGAGCCGGCATGAGCGTCGGCGCCCAGGCGCACCTGGAGCGCTTTTACCAATCACTAGGCTTCAGAACGCTGGGCCCGCCCTATGACGAGGACGGCATCCCGCACATCGACATGCGCTGCGAGGCCTGACGACTCCGCTTACGCGGCGGCGGATGCCTGCGCGACGACCTTTCTGACGCCTTCCGCGAAGCGCTGGAGACCCAGGTCGAGATCCGCTTCGGGGATATTCAGTGCCGGCGCGAAACGCACGACGTTGAGCCCCGCGACCAGCACCATCACACCGGCGTCCAGCGCGGCATTCAGGAACGCACGCGCCTGACCCGCGAACGGCTCGGCAACCTCGGCGCCCATCAGCAGCCCCATGCCCCGCACCTCACGGAACGCGCCCGTTTCGGCGGCGATGGCTTCCAGACCCGCACGAAGCTGTTTGTTGCGGGCCTGCACACCGCTGAGCAGCGTCGGCGTGTTCACCTGCTCCAGCACCGCCTCGGCGACGGCGCAGGCCAGCGGGTTGCCGCCATAAGTGCTGCCATGAGTCCCGACGACGAAGCTCGCGGCCACCTTCTCCGTGGTCAGCATGGCGCCCACCGGAAAACCGCCGCCCAGCCCCTTGGCGGAACTGAGGATGTCGGGCTTCACGCCGTAGGCCTCGTAGGCATACAGGTGGCCGGTGCGGCCCATGCCCGTCTGCACTTCGTCGAAGATCAGCAGCGCGTTGTGCTGGTCGCACAGTTCGCGCACGCCACGGATGAACTCGGGCGTCGCGGGCACGATGCCGCCCTCGCCCTGCATGGGCTCCATGACGACGGCGCAGGTCCGATCGCTGATCACCTCACGCAGGGAGTCGAGGTCGTTGTACAGGGCATGATGCAGCCCACCGGGCACCGGGCCGAAGCCCTCGGTGTACTTGGGCTGACCACCGACGGACACCGTGAAAAGCGTGCGGCCGTGGAAGGCCTGCTGGAACGAGATGATCTCGTGCTTCTCGGGGCCGAAGTGGTCCGACGCGTAGCGACGCGCCAGCTTGAAGGCCGCTTCGTTGGCCTCGGCGCCGGAGTTGCAGAAGTACACGCGGTCCGCGAACGTCGCCGCGACCAGCTTCT
Source organism: uncultured Salinisphaerales bacterium (assembly GCA_937896565.1). Classification (GTDB taxonomy): domain Bacteria; phylum Pseudomonadota; class Gammaproteobacteria; order Nevskiales; family OUC007; genus Abyssibacter. Next base: position 1,165 of record CALBOV010000153.1, on the reverse strand, counting down.
GCGCCAGGCGGATCGCCGGTTCGTTGGTCATCACGTTGGACAGATGCCACAGCCGCTCGCTCTGCGCCTGCAATGCCTGCACCATCGCCGGATGACAATGCCCCAGCGCGCTGACGGCGATACCGCCAGCCAGATCGATGTACTCGCGGTTGTCCTGATCCCAGACGCGCGAACCCTGACCTCGGACCGGAATCACGGCGGCCGGATTGTAGTTCGGCACCATGACGGCATCGAAGTCCTGGCGAGTCACGGTCTGCATCTGGGTCATGTGAGCACCATCGGGGAGGAAAAATGGTGCCGGCAGAGGGATTTGAACCCCCGACCTACGCATTACGAATGCGCCGCTCTACCAACTGAGCTATGCCGGCCTGTCGATGCTCTCGGGTCCGCCTCTGGAAACACCCTGGGAGCGCTGGCGCGTCCCGACGCGTTCGATCGAGGGGTCTCGAAAAGCGGCGGCGAAGTATAGCAACGTTCGGACACGCGACGGAACCTTCAAATCAACCCTTTTCGCCCATGGCCCGTCCGCTCATCCGTCCCGGATAGGCGCTTGCCGCCCAACCATGAATCACGACCCGTTCCATCGTAAGCTAGGCGTCATGGAGAGGACGCGGGGGTTTACGCTGATCGAGTTGCTGGTGGCGGTTGCGGTCGCCAGCATCCTGCTGGCCGTGGCACTGCCATCGTTCCAGAGCCTGATTGCGAGCAATCGCAGCGCGAGTGACGCGAACGCATTGCTGTCGATACTGATGCTCACTCGCAGCGAGGCCATCAAGCGCAACACCACGGTGGTCGCCTGCAAGTCGACGGATGGTGAAAGTTGCAGTACCGATTCCAGCGTAGGTTGGGATGCCGGGGTTGTGGTCTTCGTCGACAACGTGGCAACCAACAACAAGATTGATTCTGGCGAGACGATTGTGCAGGTCCGTGTACCTCTGGCTCGGGTCAGCGAGATGACAGGCAATGCGCAAGTGGAAAACTCGATGAGCTATCTTCCGACGGGGCGAGGCACCAAGAACGGAACGATAACGATCGACCCGAATGATTCGGCCCACGCCCGTAGGCTTGTCATCTCGCCGGCTGGCCGCCCTTACATCACGAAGTCCTGAGTCACTCGATGCCAAGGGGTCGTTTCCAGTCCGGAGTCAGCCTGATCGAGGTGCTC
>CALBOV010000152.1 GCA_937896565.1 uncultured Salinisphaerales bacterium | reverse complement strand
TACCAGCGGCAGCATCAGCACGTAACGATCCGGGTTGATGCCCTGCGCCGCGAGCGCGTTGTCACCGGCGATGGAGATCGGAATCACGCAAAGCGTCAGCAGCAACAGGTAGAGCGGGAACAGCCAGCGCGCGGTGCGCACACCATCTTCCGACGTGTTCTCGACCATGGCGATGTGGAACTGCCGCGGCAGCAGCACGACGGCGGCCGCGGACAGCAGCGTGTAGGTCCAGAAGTCGGCGCCGATGCTCAACTCGCTGAGCGCGTGGTCGTGGGACGGCGTCGCCAACTCGTGCCACAGCTCCAGCGGACCGCCGTCGAAGACCTTCAGCGCGAATACCGCCACCGCGGCCAGGGCGAACAGCTTGACGACCGACTCCAACGCCACGACGCGGACGATGCCGGGGTGCTTTTCCCCTCGCGCCAGATGACGGGCGCCGAAAATCAGTGAGAACACCAGCATCACCGCGGCGATGCCGAACGCGGTTTCCAGGCCGCCCGCCGTGGTCGTCGGTGCCAGGGTGACGAAGGTGGATTCCACCGCCCGCAGCTGCAATGCGATGTACGGCACCGTGGCGCAGAAACAGATGCCGGTGGCCAGCGCCCCGAGGAACTGGCTGTGACCGAAACGCGCGGCGAGAAAGTCCGCGACCGAGGTCAGGTTGTTGCGATGGCTGATCTCGACGACGCGCAGGATCAGCCGCCAGCCGAACAGGTAGAGCAGCGCCGGTCCCAGGTAGATCGGCAGGTAAAGCCAGCCATTGACGCTGGCGGTGCCGACCGCGCCGAAGAACGTCCAGGTGGTGCAGTAAACCGCCAGCGACAGCGCCTGGATGCTCCCGGAAATCCGCCCGCTGCCCGCGGCGCGGTGGTCGCCGTGCCAGGCGACGGCGAACAGCAATGCGATGTATCCGGCCAGGATCAGACCGATGGTCGGTCCATTCATGATGCGGTCTCCCCCGCTGATGCCGGCCCTGCTGCGTCTCCCTTGTCGGCCCGGTCAACGCCACATTCGACCAAAGTCTCAGGCGCTGTCAAGACGTGGACGCCGCCGACCGCATCATCGTAACCAATTGATTTCAATACCGGCTTGCCACATCCGTCCCACCACCGGCCACCGTGGATAAGACTAAAGTCGAGCTAGGCCGGATGGGATCTCCTTCCTTACAGTCGCTGCACCGTCGCGCTGAAATTCCGCACCGCGGCGCAACAACAGAAAAGAGAGGAGTCCATCGTGAATCACGCACCTGAATCGGGTGCCGCAGCCTACTGGAAAGAAAACGTCCGCCTGCTGATGACCCTGTTGGTCGTCTGGTTCGTCGTTTCCTACGGTGCCGGCATCCTGCTCGTCGACCTGCTGAACCAGATCCCGCTTGGTGGTTACAAGCTGGGCTTCTTCTTCGCCCAGCAGGGATCAATCTACGTTTTCGTCGCGCTGATCTTCATCTACGTCCGAAAGATGAACCAGCTGGACCGCAAGTACGACGTCCACGAGGAGTAGCTGACGATGGATACACAAACCTGGATTTACCTCGTCGTCGGCCTGACCTTCGCGCTCTACCTGGGTATCGCGATCTGGGCCAGAGCCGGCTCCACGCAGGAGTTCTACGTCGCCGGTGGCGGCGTGAACCCGGTGGCCAACGGCATGGCCACGGCCGCCGACTGGATGAGCGCCGCGTCGTTCATTTCCATGGCCGGGCTGATCGCCTTTCTGGGCTACAACGCCTCGCCCTACCTGATGGGCTGGACCGGCGGCTACGTGCTGCTGGCGCTGCTGCTCGCGCCGTACCTGCGCAAGTTCGGCAAGTTCACCGTGCCCGAGTTCATCGGTGACCGGTTCTACTCCAAGACCGCCCGCATGGTCGCCGTGCTATGCCTGATCGTCGCCTCGATCACCTACGTGATCGGACAGATGAAGGGCGTCGGCGTCGCGTTCGGACGCTTCCTGGAGGTGGAATTCGAGACCGGCGTGATGATCGGGATGGCCATCGTGTTCTTCTACGCCGTACTGGGGGGGATGAAAGGCATCACCTACACGCAGATCGCTCAGTACTGCGTGCTGATCTTCGCCTACACCGTCCCGGCCATCTTCATCAGCTTCCAGCTCACCGGTGTGCCGTTCCCGCAGATCGGCCTCGGCGCCAACATGGCCGACGGCACCGCCCTGCTGGACAAGCTGGATCAGGTGGTAACCGACCTCGGATTCGCGTCGTTCACGGACCCCGAACACAACACGCTGAACATCTTCCTGCTCACCATGTCGCTGATGATCGGCACCGCGGGGCTTCCGCACGTGATCATCCGCTTCTTCACGGTTCGCAAAGTGTCGGACGCTCGCATCTCCGCGGGCTGGGCGCTGGTGTTCATTGCCATTCTGTACACCACGGCCCCGGCTGTCGGTGGTATGGCGCGCCTGAATCTGATGAACACCATCCAGACGGGGCCTATCGGCTCGCCCGAGGGCAATCTCGAGTACGAGAACCGTCCCGAGTGGTTCCGCAACTGGGAAACCACCGGGCTGCTGGCGTTCGAGGACAAGAACGGTGACGGTCGGATTCAGTACTACAACGACGCCAACCCCGAGTTTGCCGCGGAAGCGGCCAGCTATGGCTGGGCGGGCAACGAGATGGTCACCGTCGACCGCGACATCATGGTGCTCGCGAATCCCGAAATCGCCACGCTGCCGGGCTGGGTGATTGCGCTGGTGGCGGCTGGTGGCCTCGCGGCGGCCCTGTCCACCGCGGCCGGTCTGCTGCTGGCGATTTCCTCGGCCATTTCGCATGACCTGCTCAAGGGCATGTTCACGCCGAAGATCAACGAGAAGCAGGAGTTGATGGCGGGCCGTATCGCCATGGCCGGTGCCGTGCTGCTCGCGGGCTACATGGGCATGAATCCACCCGGATTCGCCGCGCAGGTGGTCGCCCTGGCCTTCGGTCTGGCCGCCTCATCGATCTTCCCTGTGTTGATGATGGGCATCTTCAGCAAGCGCGTGAACAAGGCCGGCGCCATCGCCGGCATGCTGACCGGGCTGCTCAGCACCGTCATCTACATCTTCGTGTTCAAGGGCTGGTTCTTTGTCCCCGGCACGAACTGGTTCCCCAACACGGCCGAGTACTGGCTGCTGGGCATCCAGCCGGAATCCTTCGGTGCGGTCGGCGCATTGCTGAACTTCGCCGTGGCCTTCGGGGTGTCCCGGGTTACGCAGGCACCGCCCGCTCACATCCAGGAGCTGGTGGAAAGCGTCCGCATTCCCCGCGGAGCGGGCATGCCCACCGGCCACTGAGACACACACGGCAGTTCACTGCCACCAAGCCCCTCGGCCCTCCGGCACCCTGCTCCTTCGGAGGGCACCTCGGCCCCGCCTTCGTGGCGGGGCTTTTTTTTGCCCGGAACAACCCGTATCGGCGCGGATGAGTCGGAACTTCCTTATACCGATTGAGACTTGTCCTACACCTCTCCCGGGCCCGCCGTGGAATAATGATCCGGGTCGCTCCTCCGGAAGATTCTGCATGTCGATCGAGGCATGGATTGCCATCGCGGTCACGATGAGCACGCTGGCCGCGCTGCTGCTTGTCAACCTGCCGCCCTACCTGGTCCTGATGGGTTCGTTGACCATCCTCTCGGTCTCCGGCGTGCTGAGCGGCGCCGAGGCCTTCGCCGGCTTCGGCAACACCGGCCTGATGACGGTCGCCGTGATGTTCGTCGTGGCCGGCGGCATCACCTCCACCGGCGGTGTGCACTGGCTGGTGCAAAACGTCCTGGGACGTCCGTCGAGCATTCGAACCGCGGTGTTTCGCGTCTACGCGCCGGTGGCGGCACTGAGCGGCTTCCTGAACAATACGCCGGTCGTGGCAACGATGATTCCGGCCATCAGCAGCTGGTGCCGACGCATCGACGCCGCCCCGTCACGGTTGATGATTCCGCTCAGCTATTCCGCGATTCTCGGCGGCACGCTGACGATGATCGGCACCAGCACCAACCTGGTGGTCAACGGCCAGTACGCGGACCTGACCGGCGAACCCGGTTTCGGCCTGTTCGCGATCACCATTGTCGGCCTGCCGGTTGCCGTCATTGGCGGGTTGATGATCGTGTTCGTGCTGCCCAAGATTCTCCCGGACCGGCGCGCACCGACCGCCAGCGAATCGCTGCGCGAGTTCACCGTCGAGGTGGCCGTCGATGCCAATGGCCCACTGGTCGGCAAGACCATCGAACAAGCCGGCCTGCGTAATCTGCGCACGCTGTTCCTGGTCGAGATTGGCCGTCAGGGCTCGGTGCTGACCGCAGTCGACAGCGAGGAAGTCCTCGCCGGTCACGACTGCCTGGTGTTCGCCGGCGATCCCGACGCGATCAAGGACCTGCTGGCGATCCGCGGGCTGGTGCCCTCCATCGGTGCCAAGCAGCAGCCAACCATCCTGGAAAACCGCCCGGAACGCCGACTGGTCGAGGCCGTGGTGTCGACCAACTGCGACGCCGTTGGCCGGACCCTGCGCGACTCCCAGTTCCGCGAGCGTTATGGCGCCGTGGTGCTGGCGGTCTCCCGCAACGGCCAGCGCATCAAGGGCGGCCTCGGCAGCATCCGTATCGAGGCCGGCGACTCCCTGCTGATGGAAGCCCGCCCCGGTTTCATCAACAAGCTGCAGAACAGCCGCGACTTCCTGCTGATCAACGATCTGGATGTCGACCGCCCCCGTCACGACAAGGCCTGGATGGCTTGGTCGATGCTGGCCGGCGCGGTGCTGGCCGCGACGACCGGCCTGCTCAGCATCCTTGATGCCGGCCTGCTCGCCGCGGCGGGCATGCTGCTCACCCGCTGCATGACGCCGGCGCAGGCGCTGCGGACCATCGACCTGCCGGTCATCATCACCATCGGCGCCTCGCTGGGTCTCGGCACCGCGCTGGCCACCAGCGGCGCGGCGGCGGCGATCGCCCATCAGGTCGTGGTCCTGGCCGGAGACAGCCCGGTCCTGTTGCTGATCCTGATCTACATCACCGTGCAGTTACTGACCGAGATGATCACCAACAACGGCGCCGCGGTGATCATGGTGCCGATCGCGCTGAGCATCACCGAGGAGCTGGGACTGGCGACCGCGCCATTCATGTTCGCGGTGATGATGGCCGCCTCCGCCAGCTTCGCGACGCCGCTGGGCTATCAGACCAACCTGATGGTCTACGGGCCCGGTCGCTATCGCTTCACGGACTTCCTCAAGGCAGGGATTCCGATGAACATTGTTGTGGGGATCACCACCATCGCCACCATCATTCTCGTCTTCGACCTGCGAGCCTGACCCATGCCCCGAACCCTCTACGGCATCAAGCAATGCGACACCGTCCGTCGCGCCCGCAAGGATCTGGACGACGCCGGCGTCGATTACCGCTTTCATGACTTCCGTGTCGACGGTCTGGAACCAGAGCAGGTCCGGGGCTGGGTCGACGCGGTCGGCATCGACACCGTGCTCAATCGTCGCGGCACCACTTGGCGACAGCTGAAGTCCGACGTGGCCGAGAACGCCGACGAGACGACCCTGATCGACCTGATGGTCGAACATCCAACGCTGATCAAGCGGCCGGTGTTCGAGCGCGATGGCGATATCCGGATCGGTTACGCCAGCAAGAACGCCCACGACACCCTGAACTGGTTCCGCTGACCGGGAGACTCTCTTGGAATATCTGCACACGATGGTCCGCATCTCCGATATCGATGCCTCGCTGGATTTCTACTGCGGGGCGCTGGGGATGGAGGAAATCAGCCGCTACGAAAACGAGAAGGGACGTTTCACCCTGATCTTTCTGGCCGCGCCAGGAGACAGCGACCGCGCCCGGACCTCAAAGAGTCCGATGATCGAACTCACCTACAACTGGGATCCGGAGGCCTACGACGGCGGACGCAACTTCGGTCACATGGCGTTTCGCGTGGACGACATCTATGCAACCTGCGAACGCCTGCAGGCCGCCGGCGTGACGATTAACCGCCCACCGCGCGACGGTCACATGGCCTTCGTGCGCTCCCCCGACAACATCTCGATCGAGCTGCTCCAGCGCGGCGACGCCCTGCCGGCCCGCGAACCCTGGGCCTCGATGGAAAACACCGGCACCTGGTAGCACACACAACCATTGCCGTGCCGCACAATGGACAGCGTGTGGTGCGGCGCCTATCGTCGGTCGGGTATCCACCGCGAGATTCGCCTGGGGACCCGAATGGGTTTTTCATTTCACGAAAATCCTGACTGCAACCGCATTCTGAACCTGATCAACCAGGACAGTCGTGACCTGGTCGGCGGCGTGTCCCTGCAGCTGATCGCCTACCACTGGTCGCTGATGCAGGGCGATGAAACCGGGCTTGCCGATGCCTACGAGCGGCTGATTGGCGAATCGCTGATCCGCGAGGTCGGCGACCGCTGCCTGCTGACGCCAACCGGCTATGCGCAGTTGCTGGACCCCGAATGCGCGGAAGTCGAGGTGGAATCCGCCAGCGAGTTGCACCGCCACGGCGGCCGACCCACCGAGTACTCGCTGCGGGCCGTATTGCTGGATGTGCTGACGCGGGGCGGGGGCAAATCCGTGCGTCTCGACGAACTGACCGAGCGCTGGGCCGTGTCCGGACTGCGCGCCGGGGAACTGCGCGACGCCATCGACCTGCTGATCCGCGACCAGCTCGCGAGTCTGACCGGGCTGCGCCGCCGCTCGCTGACATTGACCAAGGACGGTACCGCGTACGTCAACGGCCGCAAGCCACCCCAGGTACTGATCCAGATGGCGCCGCCGCTGGATGAGTCGGAACTGCGCTCCCGCGGCGTCGAGGCGCGCACGCTTTGCATGCTGGCGGCCTACGCCACCGGCGAGGCCGCGCAAACCCGCAGCGTCAGCTTTGGTGAGGTCAGCTACCGGCTGGAACGGCTCAAGATCCCCACGCATCGCGTCTTCCACGCCATCGAGCTCGCCCATCGCCTGGGGCATATCGACTTCGACGACGACACGCAGACCATCCACCTGACCCGGTCCGGCGACAAACTGTACCGTGCGGCCAACGGCCGGGCCGTGCAGTGGGCCATCGGGCAAGCCGTCCGAGAGGCATGAGCGTGACCGAACCACTGATCGTCACGATCGCCACGAACGTCTCCTCCGTCCGCGAGGGCGCCGATGCTGTCGTCGCGCACTACGCCTGGCGTCGATCGGGAGGCTCCGATGCCGGTTTCGCCGGACAGATCGCGGAGCTGCACACCCAGGGACTCGTGGACATCCTGCCCGGAAACCAGACCTATCTTCGACTGACACCGGACGGCTACCAGGCGTTGCCCGAGCCGGTCGACGACGATCAGGAAGACGAGGAAGCCGATCGCCACGTCCGACTCGACGCAGCGGAGATGCAGGCGCTGGTCAACGAGATCTTCAACCTGGCGGCCCGTGCCGGTGAAGCGGGTCTGACCGCCAGCGCACTGGCATCGATCTGGCGGATCGAGCGTCAGCGCGCCGCCGACTTGCGCGGCGTGCTCGACACCATGCTCAACGACGGCAGCCTCCGGGTCGAGCGCGGCCAGCGCACGGTCTTCTTTCGGGGCTGAGCGTCCCGGAACCCGACCGTACCGGGCCCTAGTCCCCCACCGCGCCATCCAGCGCGCTGAGCAGCTGGCCTCGAAACCAGCGGCTGGCCGGATCCCGGTCGACATTGCGGTGCCAGTACAGGTAGCCATCCAACGGTGTCATGTCCACCGGCGCCGATAGAATCTGATTGCTCAACCCGGCATTGGCGACACGGGCGTAGTTCTCCGGCATCGTGAGAATGAGATTGGTCTCATTGACCACCCGGCAGGCTGCGAAGTAGTGCTGGCAGCGCAAACGCACACGCCTGCTCTGCCCCAACTGGGCCAGACTGACGTCCTCCATGCCCCCACCGGAACGACGCACCGTGGCCAGGACATGCTCCTGGCGCAGATAGGTTTCCAGGTCCAGCCCCGCCCTCACCTCCGGATGACCCTGCCGTGCCACGACCACGAAACGGTCGAAGACGATGCGCTGACGGTTGATGCTGTCGGGTAGCGGCAGCAGCACGTCGATGGCGGCGTCGAGTTCGCCGCTGTCCAGATCCGCGGCCAGCGAACGCCGGTTGGTCTGGACCGCATCCAGATCCACCAGCGGCGCGACGCGGGTGATCGACCCCATCAGCGGGGGCAGCAACACGGACTCCAGCACGTCGCGCACCCCCAGGCGGAAGCGCCGGGGCGTGGTCGCGGGATCGAAACGATCGACCTCATGCAACATCAACTCGATGCTGCGCAAAGCCCGCCGGGCCGGTCGGATCAGATTCCGCGCCAGCGGCGTCGGCACCATCTTCCGCCCTTCGCGCACGAACAGCGGATCATTGAAATGACCACGCAGGCGGTTGAGCGCGTGAGTGACCGCGGGCTGGGTGAGGTGCAAACGTCGACCCGCCGCGGTGATGCCGCCCTCGGTGTAGATCGCATCCAGCACGACCAGAAGGTTCAGATCCAGCTGCCTGATATTCATCTCATTTATACAAACGAATAGAAAACATTCATTGGATGGATCGTAACCCGCCACCTATCCTTCGGCCACCGCTCATTCATCACGCAGGGACCGCATGGCCCAACTGCTGCTCGTTCGCCACGGACAGGCCTCCTTTGGCGCATCCGACTACGACAAGCTGTCCGATCTGGGCGTCGATCAATCCCGCGCGCTCGGACGCTGGTGGGCGCAAAGCGGTCTCGGCATCGACAGCATGGTGTCCGGCGACATGCTGCGACACCGGGAGACCGCGGACGGGGTGCGCGAGGCGTTTCCCGACGCGACCGAACTGCATATCGACTCCGGCTTCAACGAGTACGACTTCCAGGACGTGATGCTGCGCTACCGCCCGGACTTCGCCGAGGGCGGTGTCATGCGGCGGCTGGTCGCGGAGAAGTCCAATCCCAAGCAGGCCTTCCAGGAACTGTTCAGCCAGGCGACCGCGCGCTGGATGGATGCCGGAGACAGCGGCGAATACGAGGAATCCTGGCCGGCGTTTCGCGACCGCGTGGTCGCCGCGGCGCGTCGCATCATCGAGGACGACTCCAGGCGGGTGACGGCGGTGTTCACCTCCGGCGGACCGATCGGGGCGCTGGTGCAGTGGGTGCTTGGCCTGGACAACCTGCAGATGCAATCGCTGAACTGGGTCATCGCCAACAGCAGCGTCACCGGAGTCATCTACCGGCCCGGCCAGATCAGCCTCAGCTACTTCAACAACTTCGCGCACCTGCAACAAACGGGTGACCGATCCTTCATCAGTTATCGCTAGAAGATCCAGGAGACAGCATGACGCCCAATGAATTGTTCGACCTGTCCGGTCGCATCGCCGTCGTCACCGGCGCCAGCCGCGGCATCGGCGAGGCCATCGCCCGCCTGCTCGCCGGTGCGGGTGCCCACGTGATCGTGTCCAGCCGCAAGATCGAAGGCTGCGAGGCGGTGGCCGAATCCATCCGCGCCGATGGCGGCAGCGCCGAGGCGCTGACCT
>CALBOV010000151.1 GCA_937896565.1 uncultured Salinisphaerales bacterium | reverse complement strand
CGTTACGAGGTGACCGCGACCCTGGGCGTGAGCACGACCACCGGTGATGCCGAGGGCGAGGAGACTGGCCGGGCTGCCGTTGATCCGGATGCATTCATTCGGGCGGTCGCGCAGTTCGTTGGCGAGATCGAGCAGACGCCGCCCATGTATTCCGCGGTCAAGCATCAGGGGCGGCGGCTCTACGAACTCGCGCGTGCCGGCGAGACGGTGGAGCGCAAGACCCGCCGGGTGACGATCCATTCGATTGAAGTACTGGGACGCGGCGATGACAGCGTGACGCTGGATGTTCGTTGCTCCAAGGGGACCTACATCCGCACGCTGGTCAAGGACATCGCCGTGGCCGGCGGCTCGCTGGCCCACGTGGCCGCGCTGCACCGAACCCAGGCGGGGCCGTTTGCCGGCGACATGGTGACGATGGATACGATCGAGTCGCTGGCCGAATCGGGGGTGGACGCGCTGGACCGCTTGCTGCTGCCGGCGATCGAGGCCGTGCGGGATTGGCCGATGGTCCATGTCAATCAGGACTCGGCGTTCTTCCTGCGCCAGGGCCAGGCCGTGCAGGTGGCAAAGGCTCCCACGGAAGGGATGGTGGCGATGGTCGGGCCCGATGACGACCTCGTCGGCATCGGTGAAATTCTCGACGATGGTCGCGTGGGACCGCGTCGCGTGATGGCCCGACCGGGGCCGGAGTGAGCAAGGCTTCGCATGGCGGATGCGCCGTCGGTCGCGGACGCCGGTCAAAATGCACAAAACGCCTTGTTTTCACGCGATTGCCACTCTAGAATACGCGCCCTTCGCCGTCCTAGGGCGGACTTGTTTTCCAGGAGTAAATGAATGTCGTTGTCGTCTGAGCAGAAGCAGAGCGTGATCGGTGAGCATCAGCGTTCGGCTGCCGATACGGGCTCGCCTGAGGTTCAGGTGGCGCTGCTGTCCAAGCGGATCAATGAGCTGGGCGAGCATTTCGCCAAGCACAAGAAGGATCATCACTCCCGTCGTGGCCTGCTGAAGATGGTCAACCATCGTCGCAAGCTCCTCGACTACCTGAAGAAGAAGGATCTGGGGCGTTATCAGGCTCTGATTCAGGAACTCGGTCTACGCCGCTAGGCCGAAACGATTCGACTCCGGCCGACGTTCTGTCGGCCGATTTTTTTGCAACGGATAAATAATGGATTCGATCAAGAAGACCTTTCAGTACGGTAGCAATACCGTCACGCTCGAAACCGGCGCAATCGCGCGCCAGGCCTCCGCCGCCGTCACGGTGAACATGGATGACACGGTGGTTCTGGTGACGGCAGTCGCCCAGAAGGAGGCCAAGCCGGGCCAGGGCTTCTTCCCGCTGACGGTCAACTATCAGGAACGGTTCTACGCCGGTGGCCGGATTCCGGGTGGTTTCTTCAAGCGAGAAGGCCGGCCGACCGAAGGCGAGACGCTGACCTCCCGCCTGATCGATCGCCCGATCCGTCCGCTGTTCCCGAAAGGTTTCCTGAACGAAGTCCAGGTCATCGCGACCGTGGTTTCGGTCAACCCCGAAGTGCCGGCGGACATCCCGGCGCTGATCGGCGCCAGTGCGGCGCTGACGCTGTCCGGCTGCCCGTTCGCCGGTCCGATCGGCGCGGCCCGTGTCGGCTACATCAACGGCGAGTACGTGCTGAACCCGTCCGCGTCGCAGATCAAGGAATCCGCGCTGGATCTCGTCGTTGCCGGTACGTCCGACGCGGTGCTGATGGTCGAATCCGAGGCCAGCGTGCTGACCGAGGAAGTGATGCTGGGCTCCGTGCTGTTCGGTCATGAGCAGTCGCAGGCCGTGATCAACGTGATCAACGAACTGAAGGCGGAAGCCGGCAAGCCGGCTTGGGAATGGACCGCTGCCGCGGAAGACACCGCGCTCACCGATGCCGTGGCCACGGCCGAAGCCGATGTGACCGCTGCTTACGCCATTGCAGACAAGCTGGCCCGTCAGGACCGCCTCGGCGAAATCCGCGCGGCACTGGTCGACAAGCTGGTCACCGAAGACGAGGGCTCCGAGTGGACTGCCGGCGACGTGGCCGGTGCGTTCTCCAAGCTGGAAAAGCGCATTGTCCGCAGCCGCGTTCTGGAAGGGCATCCGCGCATTGACGGTCGCGACACGCGCACCGTGCGCGGGCTCGACATCCAGGTCGGCGTGATTCCGCGTACCCACGGCTCGGCGATCTTCACGCGTGGCGAAACCCAGGCGATGGTCTTCACCACGCTGGGTACCGGTCGTGATGCACAGATCATCGATAGCGTCTCCGGTGAGACCAAAGACCCGTTCATGCTGCATTACAACTTCCCGCCGTACTGCGTCGGGGAGACCGGTTTCATGGGGTCGCCGAAGCGTCGCGAAATCGGCCACGGCCGTCTGGCCCGCCGCGGGATCGCCGCGGTGATGCCGGATCTGGAAAGCGACTTTCCTTACGTGGTCCGCGTGGTTTCGGAGATCACCGAATCCAACGGTTCCAGCTCCATGGCCTCCGTTTGCGGCACCAGCCTGTCACTGATGGATGCCGGTGTGCCGATCAAGGCACCGGTGGCCGGTGTTGCCATGGGCCTGATCCTCGACAATGACCGCTTCGCGGTGCTGACCGACATTCTCGGTGACGAGGATCACCTCGGCGACATGGACTTCAAGGTGGCCGGGACCACCGAAGGCGTGACCGCGCTGCAGATGGACATCAAGATCGCCGGGATCACCCGCGAGATCATGGAGCGAGCGCTGGATCAGGCGCGCGAGGCGCGGCTACATATTCTTGAGGCGATGAACAAGGTCATCGACTCGCCGCGCGAGAACATGTCCGAGTGGGCGCCGCGGATCACGACGATCAAGATCAACCCGGATCGCATCCGTGACGTGATCGGCAAGGGTGGCGTGACCATCCGCGCGATTACTGAAGAAACCGGCACGACCATCGACCTCGATGACGACGGCACCGTGCGCATCGCCGCGGTCGACAAGTCGGCTGCGGATGCCGCCGTGAAGCGGATCGAGGAGCTGACCCGCGATGTCGTCGCCGGCGAGATCTACGAGGGCAAGGTTGCCCGACTCATGGATTTCGGCGCGTTCGTGACCATTCTTCCCGGCAAGGACGGTCTCGTGCACATTTCGCAGATCTCCGACAAGCGTGTGGAGAACGTTTCCGATGAGCTGTCGGAAGGCCAGGAAGTGCGCGTAAAGGTGCTGGAAGTCGACAAGCAGGGCCGTATCCGCTTGTCCATGCGTCTGGGAGAGGGCGAATAGACCGGATGGTCGATTCGTCCCGCGACGCGGTTGCTTGCTTCGCGCCATAGGATTCGTTAATGTAACGATTAACAGTTGCTTCACATGACCTGGGGGACATTGAAGCAGCTGCCACGAATCCGGGGGGTGAAGTGGAAAAGGCTCTCGAGGGAGAGTGCCAAGGTGCGTGAAAGGCGTGACGCCTTTCTCAAGGAGACTGGACAAAAGCCCGGCACGCCCGGGCTTTTGTTTGTCCGCAGTATGCTTTCCGAAGAGTCAGCCGACCCGGGTACAGCCGCCGCCGTATCGCAATGGCGGCGCCGGCTCGTGATTCGTTTTCAAACCACCTGAAGAAATTCGCCGTCGAATGTCCGGGCCGGCCGGGACACGATCAGCGCGTGTGCCAGGCGATCCCGTATTCCAGGCAAAAAAAAGCCCCCGGGGGAGGGGGCCAAGGTGCGAGAAAGGCACGAGGGCCTTTCTGGAGGAGACTCTGTTCAAGCTGCCGCGCCAGAAAGTCGCTGATCAGCTATCTGATGTTGCGATGCAGTATATGGTTAGCTTACTAATGTGTCAACAAAAATGTTGCGCTGCACGCAAAGGCTGTGACCGAGGTCACGAGTCGGTTGACGAACCGGCTTCCTCATCCTCGCTCTTGCCGGTCTTGCCGCGCGAAAGGTTCTTGACGAACTCACGTCGAACCGCCCGCCAGACCTGCGTATTCTCGGCAGCCAGGTCCTTGAGAGTCTGAAACGGCGTCGCAGTTCCCAGCCGCGTCCGCAACTGCTCCTTCAACTGACCGCTGCGTTCGATGAACAGTTGCAGGGACAGTTCCAGGTAGTGGCTGGCGGTGCTTTGCATGCTGTCGCCGTAGAAGCGAATGAGCTGCTCCAGGAGCTGGGTTCGGAACAGGGGATTGCCACCTTCCTCCTGCTCGGAGATCACCTGCAGCAGGATATTGCGGGTGATGTCCTGCCGGGTCCGCTTGTCGATGACGACAAACTTCACCTCTTCAATCACCAGCTGCCGAATTTCCTCCAGCGTGATGTACCGGCTGATTGCGGTGTCGTACAGGCGGCGATTGGGGTATTTCTTGATGACACGGACGTCGTCAGTCATGAAAATTCTTGGATTGTTGCACTGCGGAAGTGTGCCAGATGGGGCTGGCCGCGAATAGGTCGGGACCGCGCTAGCGCGAAATCACCGCTGCCCGGTCGGCCAGGAAGCGCGGCCAGGCGGAGATTGCGTCGTCCCACAACGCGTCCTGCGAGGCCCGTGCTTCCGCCCGGGACAGATAAGGCGACAGTCCCATCGCTTCGAATGCGCGCGACATCACGGCGACAGGCGCGTCGGCATCGACCGGCTGCGCGTGGTTCTGCTTGCTCAGCTTGCGACCGTCATCACCCCTTATGACCGGAATGTGGGCGTACCTGGGTGGTTTCAGGTCCAGTTGCGCGAGCAGCAGTCGTTGCGTGGATGTCGTGGGTAGCAGGTCGTCGCCGCGTACGACGTCGGTGACCTCGTCGAGTACGTCGTCGATCGCACCGGCCAGCAGGTAGGCATAGGCGCCATCCGCGCGGACCACGGCCGGGTCGCCGTAGTCCCGCCCGATCCGGCTGAGTTGCGGGCCGGCGAAACGATCGAAGAAGCTGTCTTCAGCCTGATCCAGCCGCACCCGGGTTGAGCGCGGCTTGCGGCCGGGGGGCAGGCCGTCGCGGCAGGTTCCGGGATAGACGCCCGGCACCGTCGAGGCCGCCCGTATCTCGGCGCGGGTGCAGGCGCAGGGGTAGGTGAGTCCGCGAGCGCTCAGCGTCGATAGCGCACGCCGGTAGCGGTCAAGCTGCCGGCTCTGGTAGGTCGGGGCATCATCGGGTTGCATGCCCAGTCGGGCCAGCGTGTCGATGATGCCCTGCGCGACCTTCGCATCGGAGCGACCGGTGTCGAGATCCTCGATACGCAGCAGCCAGCGACCGGCATGTGTCCGAGCGTCGAGATAGCTGGCAGCGGCGGCGACCACGGACCCCAGGTGCAACGCGCCGGATGGTGATGGCGCAAAACGACCGACGTAGGTCACAACTTTGTCTGCTTCGGCATCGCAGTTGGTTTCATCATCCGTATTATGTGGACTTGCTCGTTCAAATCACGATGACCCGTGTGGTTACAGGCACTACTGTTCGATCTTGATGGCACGCTGGCGGATACCGAGAGCCAGGGGCACCGCCCCGCGTACAACAGTGCGTTCAAGGATCTGGGGCTGGCCTGGAAATGGGGGCCGAAGCTCTACAGAAAGCTGCTGAACATGCCCGGAGGGCGGGAACGTGTGCGTCACTATGTGGAAGCCTATCAGCCGGAGCATGGGGAGCAGTCCGTGGACGAGCTCGTGGATGCGGTGCATTCGGCCAAGTCCATGCACTACGCCAGGCGGCTGGAACGCGGCAAGATTCCGCTGCGTCCCGGGGTGCGTCGCCTGATCGAGGAGGCCCGGCAAATGGGTGTGCAGGTGGCCATTGTCACCAATGCCAGCCGGGCGAGCATCGAGCCATTCCTGGCCCATGCCATGGGACCCGGATTGATCGACAAGGTAAGCGTGGTGGTGGGTTCCGAGGACGGACGCGCCAAGAAGCCCGCGCCGGATCTCTACGAGCTTGCGCTGGAGCGGCTCGGCGTCGTCGCGGAACACTGCGTGGCGATCGAGGATTCCGACGTCGGGCTTCAGGCGGCGCGGGCCGCCGGGCTGACGACGCTGGTCACGGTGAATTCCAATACGCGCACGCAGGTATTCGACGAGGCGGTGCTGGTCGTCGACAGTCTGGGTGAGGCCGATCGACCGGTGGAAGTCCTGGACAACCTGGGGAAGGAGACGGGTTGCCACGTCATCGACGTACCGTTTCTGAACAGCCTGATCGAGCCGTCGGTCGGTGGCTGATCGCCTTTTGCTCGCGCTGGACGTGGGCACGCAAAGCGCCCGCGCCATCGTCTTCGATGCGCGCGGCACGCTGATCGCCCGCGCCCAGACGGCGTTCCGGCCATACCAGTCTCCGAAGCCCGGCTGGGCGGAGCAGGACGTCGAGGTGTACTGGTCGGCGTTGCGCGACAGCTGTCATCGACTGTGGGCCGACGATGGTATCGACCCCACATCGATTGCAGCGGTGAGTCTGACCACGCAGCGCGGTTCGGTCGTCTGCCTGGACGAAGCGGGGCGGCCGCTGCGACCGGCGATCCTTTGGCTGGACAAGCGGATGCAGCCGGGGCTGGGCAACGTTCCGGGGCCCTGGGGCTGGCTGTTCCGCGGGCTGGGCGTGCACGAGACCATCGCCCAGTTTCGTGCCGACGCGGAATCCAACTGGCTGCTGGCGAATCAGCCGGAGCTCTGGAGCCGGACGCGGCATTTCCTGTTCCTGTCCGGGTATCTGACCTACCGGCTCACCGGCCACATTCGGGACTCGGTCGGCAGTCAGGTGGGGTATGTCCCGTTCAGCTACAACAAGCAACAATGGGCGCACCGCTGGGACTGGAAATGGAAGGCCGTTTGCGTGAAAGCCAGCCAGCTGCCCGAACTGGTACCGCCGGGCCAGCCATTGGGCGCGCTGACCGAAGCCGCCGCGGACGAGCTGGGATTGCCGCACGGGCTGCAGCTGATCGCGGCGGCCGGTGACAAGGCCTGCGAGGTCCTGGGCTCCGGCGCGTTGTCGGCGGACGTGGCCTGTCTGGGCTACGGCACCACTGCGACGATCAATACCGTCTCTGAAAAGTACCGCGAGGTAATCCGCTACCTGCCGGCCTATCCGGCCGCCGTGCCGGGGCATTTCAACACCGAGATCCAGATCTTTCGCGGTTTCTGGATGGTGTCCTGGTTCAAGCAGGAATTCGGCGCGCCGGAGGAGGAGATCGCGGCCTCGGCCGGCCTGCCCACCGAGGCGGTGCTGGATCAGCAGATTCGCGACATTCCGCCGGGCTCCGAGGGCCTGATGCTGCAGCCTTACTGGAGTCCGGGGATTCGCGATCCCGGCCCCGAGGCCAAGGGCGCGATCATCGGTTTCAGTGACGTGCATACCCGCGCGCACATGTACCGGGCCATTCTCGAAGGTCTGGCCTACGCGTTGCGGCATGGCCGCGAGCGTATCGAACGCACCACGCGTCAGCCGGTGCGGCGGTTGCGGGTCGCCGGCGGCGGCTCGCAAAGCGACGTGGCCATGCAGATCACCGCCGACGTGTTCGGGCTGCCGGCCGAGCGACCACATGTCTACGAGGCCTCGGCGCTGGGCGCGGCGATCAATGCCGCCGTCGGCATTGGCCTGCATCCGGACTACCGCAGCGCGGTGCGCGCCATGACTCATGTTGGTGAAGTGTTCGAGCCTGATCCGTCCGCGGTGCGGACCTACGACCGGCTGTACCGGCGGGTCTACGAGCGCATGTATGCCCGAATGAAACCGCTCTACCGGCAGTTGCGACGGACCACGGGCTCACCGCCCTGATCCGTCGCATGGGTCTGCTCGTCAGCGCGTGACCGAACTGCGCTGGCCGCGGACTTCCTCGAAGAATGCCGCGTTGGATGGCTTGCGACCCAGAAACGCCTCGACCATCGCCTCGGCCGGGCGCTCCGATCCGCGGGACAGCACCAGGGTGCGGAACCGCTGGCCGACCTGCGGGTTGATCACGCTGGCGCCGAAGGCCGACAGCATGTCCAGGGCGATGGCCTCCGACCACATGTAGCCGTAGTAGCCCGACGCGTAACTGCCGGCGATGTGCGAGAACGCCCCCGGAAACTGCGTCTCCGGCGCATAGCCGTAAGGTGTTTCCGCGGTCATCCGCTTCCACAGTGTCATCGCCGGCTGAGGCTCGCCCCGGTAGAGCGCGAAATCGAAGCCGGCGTAGAGATGCTGCCGGGCGTAGCGCATGCCGCTGGCCAGCCGGCGCGCCACATCCAGGCGTTCGATCTGGTCGGCGTCCAGGCGCGGGCAGCCGTCGCAGTACTGCTGCAGCAGCGCCAGCGACTCGGGGCGGCGAGCCCATTCCTCGAACATCTGCGACGGCGCTTCGACGAAGTCGCGCTCCACGCTGGTGCCGGCCTGCGAGACGTAGCGGCTGCGTGACAGCACACCATGCACGCCGTGGCCGAATTCATGGAAGAAGGTCTCGACCTCGGACTGGGTCAGCCCGTTGCGATCGAAGTTGGTGACCAGCACCGAGATCGGTGTCCGGCCCTGGGCGCGACTGGCGCCACGGACGGGAAACGCGGCCGCGTGCTTGTACTTGCCGGGGCGGGGGAACAGATCGAGGTAAATGCCCGACAGCAGCTCGCCGCTGCGGGCATCGACGACATCGTAGTAGACGACATCCTCATGCCAGACCGGTACATCGACCGGAACGAAGCGCAGGCCGTACTGGGTTTCGGTGACGCCCAGAATCCAGTCACGTACCGCCAGCGACGGGAAATAGGCACGTAGCGCCTCCTGGTCGATCTGCGCGGTCTGCTGGCGATACTGCTCAATGTAGTACGAGCGGTCCCACTGTTGCAGCGTTACCGATTCCTGCGGCTGGCCAAGGGCCGCGACCTTCATCGCCCGCAGTCGTTCGACATCGGCGGCTTCGGCCTCTCGGGTGACCGCGCCGACCTCGGTCAGAAAGGCATCGAGCTTGTCGACGCTGTCGACCATCCGGCGTTGAAGCACGAAGTCGGAATAACTGTCGAGTCCGTGCAGGACCGCGTACTCGTGGCGCAATGCGACGATGCGGTCGAGGATCTCCAGGTTGGCGTCGCCACCACGGCGGTTGAAAGCGGTGTAGTAGCGACGACGGGCGGCCTCGTCACTGGCGCTGCGCATGAACGGCGCGTAGTCCGGAGAGTCGAAGCCGACGGTCAGCGTGCCGCCAGGTTCGACGCCACGCTGTTCCAGATAGCTTGCCGGCAGGTCGGCCAGTTCATCGCCGGAGAAGCTCAATGTCTCGTCGTTCTCGCGAATGTTGCGGGCGAACTGCTGACTCAGCGATTGCACCTCGGTGAGGATTTCCGCGGCCCGTTGACGTTGGGCCGGCGGCAGGCTGACGCCGGCATCCGCGAAGGCGTTGAGGAGGTCCTGCTTCAGCTTGGCGTCGATGGCGTCGGCGGGTTCGACCGCGCGGATGCGCTGGTACAGAGCCTCGTCCTGGTAAAGCCCGGTCTCGAACTGCGTGTAGGCGACGATGCAGGCCTCGCCGGCGTCGCGCACCGCCTTGTCGGGATGGACGTAGGCGAGGATGTAGATCGGGCCGACCGCGTTCTCGACCGCGGCCATCATCCGGTCCCAGTCCAGCAGGACATTCCGTTCGGTGTCGGCGCTCATCGCGAGTCCGGCCGCACGCGCCTTGCCCAGCGTCAGCGCCTGCTCGCAGCTGGCGTTGATCTGTCCGGCGTCGAGCATTGGCAGCGTGACACGCGCCTGGGCGGTGGTGCAGATCGCCAGCAGACCGGCGGCGATCGTCCCGCGCCGGATCACGCCGGGCCTCCGGTGGTGATCGGGGGTACGGGCGGTGGCGGGCCGGGGGTCCAGTCCGCTGCCCGGTGTTCCGCGACCACCGTCGTGTAGATGCCGCCACGCACATAGAACTCCGCGGTCAGCCGCATGTACCGCGGCGCGGTGCAAGCCACCAGATCGTCGAGAATCCGGTTGGTCACGGCCTCGTGAAAGGCGCCCTCGTCGCGAAAACTCCACATGTAGAGCTTCAGCGACTTGAGCTCGACACAACTGCGGTCGGCAATGTAGTCGAGGAACAGCGTCGCGAAGTCAGGCTGGCCCGTCTTCGGGCACAGGCAAGTGAATTCGGGAATGCGCATCCGGATCAGAAAGTCGCGATCGGGGTTCGGATTCGGAAAGGTTTCCAGGTCCTTGGACGGCTGGGTGGACATGCGGTCTCCAGGGCTGAGCGCGGCGCCAGGCCAGTGCGGACGGGCTGCGGCAACGATAGTGGGAGCGGCGAAATGGCGCGCCCGGGACCGGCCGAACCGGTCCGCGGCTACTTCGCGGCGACCGCATTAATCTACACTACCGAATTGATACCCCTGAACAGCGCCACCTGATGCGGCTCAGTGCCATTCGGCTAGCCGGGTTCAAGTCCTTCGTGGACCCGACTCATCTCAAACTGGATTCCAACCTGACGGCCGTGGTCGGTCCGAACGGCTGTGGCAAATCGAACATCATCGACGCCGTGCGCTGGGTGATGGGTGAGTCCAGCGCGCGACAGCTGCGCGGCGATGCCATGGAAGACGTGATCTTCAACGGCTCCAAGGGGCGCAAGCCGGTCGGTCGTGCCTCCGTCGAACTCGTGTTCGACAACAGCGAGGGCAAGCTGGAAGGGCAGTTCGGTCAATACGCGGAAATCTCGGTCAAGCGTGAACTGGCGCGCGACGGTCAGTCCACCTATTTTCTCAACGGCAAGCGCTGTCGCCGTCGTGATGTCTCCGACCTGTTCCTGGGTACCGGTCTGGGTTCCCGGAACAGCTACGCCATCATCCAGCAGGGCACGGTGTCACGGCTGGTCGAGGCGCGGCCGGAGGACATGCGCAACATCATCGAGGAAGCCGCCGGCATCTCCCGCTACAAGGAGCGGCGCCGCGAAACCGAGAACCGGATTCGCCATACCCGCGACAACCTCGACCGGCTGGATGATCTGCGTTCGGAGCTGGGCGAGCGGCTGGCGCTGCTCAAGCGCCAGGCCGAGAACGCCGAGCGCTACAAGCAGCTCAAGTCGGAAGAGCGTCAGGTTGGCGCCGAGCTGCTCGTCTTGCGCCTGCAGGCGCTGGAGCAGGAGGGCGAGGAGCAACAGTCCCGAATCGACGCGGCTCGGCAGGCCTACGAGGCCGCCCGCGGCGAATCCGACGCGGCCGCGAAGGCCGCCGACGACGCGCGGCAGGCCCAGCAAACCGCCAGTGACGGGCTGCAGTCCGCGCAGGGCGCCTTCTACGGCGCGGAATCGGCGCTGTCCCAGCTTGACCAGGCGATCCGCCATGCACAGGAACTGGCCGAGATCCGGCGCAGAGAGCAGGCGCAACTGGCCGGCGAGATGGACCGGCTGGACAGCGAGCAGAAGAGCGCCGGCGACACGCGTCAGGCACTGGAGGCCGAACTGAGCGAGGCGCGCGCGACGCTGACCTCCGCCAGCGCCGAGGAAGACCGACTGGCCGAACAGGCCGCGCAGAGCGAGGCCGAACTGTCGCGGATCCAGGCCGGCTGGGACCAGATCGTCGAACAGGCGCAGAAGCCGTTGCGGGATGCGGAGCGCGAGCGCGTCCGCGTCGAGCACGCCGAACGCCAGCTCGAGGACTACGCGCGCCGCGGCGAAAAACTCTCGACGCGTCTGGCCGAGATCGACCTGCCGGCCGCGGAAACCAAGGCGGCCGACTCGCTGAAACGTCACGAGTCCCTGGTTGCGGACCTGGAGGCCGCAAGGGCGCGCGTCGCCGATGTAGACCAGCAATTGGCCGGGCTGCGCACGGCGCGCGGAGAAGCCGATCGTGCGCTGGACGAGGCTCGCCAGCAGCTGCATCGTCTGCGCGGACAGCGCACCTCGCTGGAGGCGTTGCAAAAGGCCGCGTTGCAACAGGATCAGGAACGTCTCGGCCCCTGGCTGGAGCAGAACGGCGTGGCTGAGCTGCCGCGTCTGGCCAAGCTGCTGCAGGTCGAGCCGGGTTACGAGACCGCTGTGGAATCGGTGCTGGGGCCCTGGCTGCAGGCCGTCGCGGCCGGTGACATTCCCGAAGTGGACGAGGCACCGCCCGCGGCGCTGGGCCTGGTGTCGGACAGCGAATCCGGCGCGGTTTCGGTGCCCGCATCGGTGGCTGGCGCGCGGCCGCTGATCGCCTGCGTCGAAGGTCCGGCCGTGCTGATGGCGCTGCTGGACGGTGTCTATTACACCGATGACGTCGCCACCGCGGCGCGACGGGCCGATCACCTCAAGCCCGGCCAGCGTCTGGTCACGCCCGATGGTTCGATCTTCGGCCCGGGCTATCGCTGGTACGCGTCCGCCGGCGCCACCGGAGATTCCGTGATCGCGCGCGAGCGGATGCTCAAGCAACTGACCGGCGATGTCGCGGTCGCGGAAACCGAGGAGCAACGCCAGCGCGAGTCACTGGAGACGATTCGAGGTCAGCTTGCGGAACTGGATCAGCAGCGCAGCGAATTGCTGTCGACCTCTGATCAGGTGGCGCGGGATGCCGCGCGGGCGCTGGCCGACCGTGAACGCGATCAGGGTCAGGTCGAGCAGTTGAAGCGCAGCCAGAGCGCCGCGCAGGGCGAGCTGGCCGAACTGGCGGACAACAAGGCCACGGCCGAAGCCAGCCTTCAGGCGGCCCGACGCGCGCTAACCGAGTTGATGGAGCAGGCGGCGCAGGCGGAGCAGCGCCGCAACGCGCTCCAGGTCGAACTGACCCAGGCCCGCCAGCACATGGCCGAGATCCGCCACGGCCTGGATCAGGCCCGTCGCGCCCGCCAGGATTCCGCGATGCGGCTGTCCGAGCGGGAGACCCGGCTGGGTGCGGCCCGCCAGCGGGTGGAGGAACTGGTCGCCCGCCGTCGGGAGCTGGACGCGCGCATGCGCGCCGAGGACGCCCGGGCTGATCGCAGCGAAAAGCCGATCGAGACGTTGCAGGCCGAGCGCGGGCCTGCCGAAAAGCACAAGCAGGCGGCCGAAGCCGATCTGCGTCAGGCACGCGAACGCCTGCAAACCGCGGAGGTGCGCGTACGTGAGCGCGCGGATCTGGCGCGCAAGGCGGCCTCGAAGCTGGATCCGCTGCGCGAGCGCCTGCAACAGGCCAAGCTGGACGCGCAGGGCCTGCAGGTGCGGCGGCAGACGTTGCTGGAGCGCCTGCAGGAGATGAACGTGTCGCTGTCCAGCGTGCGTGCCGAGCTCGAAGAGGGCGCGACCGTGGATGCCTGGGTGGAACGACTCGCCTCGCTGGAGCGGCGAATTCAGCGACTGGGCGCGATCAATCTCGCCGCGATCGAGGAATTCGCCGAGCAGCAGGAGCGGGCCGAGTATCTCGACCGCCAGCACGAGGACCTCACCGGCGCGCTGGATCAGTTGACCACCGCGATCAACCAGATCGACCGGGAGACGCGCGCGCGTTTCCGCGAGACCTTCGAGACGGTGAACGGTCATTTCCAGACCCGGTTCCCGCTGCTGTTCGGCGGCGGTGAAGCCACGCTGGAGCTGACCGGGGACGATTTGCTGGAGACCGGTATCCGCGTCATGGCGCGGCCGCCGGGCAAGCGCAACTCATCGATCCAGTTGCTGTCCGGGGGTGAGAAGGCCATGACGGCGGTGGCGTTGCTGTTTGCGCTGTTCCAGCTCACGCCGGCGCCGTTCTGCATGCTCGACGAGGTCGACGCCCCGCTGGACGACGCGAACGTCAGCCGCTATTGCGACATGATTCGGCACATGTCCGACGACGTGCAATTTATAATCATTTCCCATAACAAGCTGACCATGGAACTGGCCGACCGGCTGCACGGTGTCACCATGCAGGAACCGGGTGTCTCGCGCCTCGTCAGCGTTGACATGGAACAGGCGCTGGAGATGGCCGGCTAATGGCGGTCATGCGGCAGCCTGGACTCACAGAAACGGATTTAGCATGAGTGCAATGCAATGGGCCCTGCTCGTGGCCGGACTGGCCGTCGTCGGTCTCGTCTACTGGTACAGCCGGCGGGATCTGGGCGACGAGGCCGGTGATTCGGCCGATGACGATCGTGGCCAGATGGGCCTGTGGGACAACTTCGGCGATCAGTTCGACGAGTTCGGCGTGGGCAAGCCCCGCGTGCGCTCGGCGCCCGATCTCGACGCCCCGTCCTCGCCGGAGCCGGATGAAGCCGGCAACCAGAAGCTGGTGGTGTTCTATCTGGTCGAACGCGAGAATGCGTTCATTCCCGGCACGCACATCCATCAGTCGATGGAGACGCTCAAGATGCAGTTCGGCCACCGTCACATCTATCACCGGATCAAGGAAGTGGGTGGTGTGCCGCAGGAGGTCTTCTCGATCGCCAGCATCGCCAAGCCGGGCCACCTGGATCCCCAGGAAGCCGAAACCTTTTCCACCCCGGGACTGGTCGTGTTCATGAACCTGCCCGGACCCGAGCATCCGGAGGTCGCCCTCGACGACATGCTGCGCACCACGCGCAAGCTGGCGGAGTGGCTGAAGGCGGACATTCTCGATGATCAGCGTGAATTGCTGACCGATGAGCGTGTGGAGGAGCTGCAACGGGACGCGCGTCTGAGCGCGAATCCGCGATGATCGAGCCCGCGCAGCGGGCGGCCGCGCTGCGTGAGCAACTCCACGAGCACGCCCATCGCTACTACGTGCTCGACGACCCCAGCGTTCCGGATGCCGACTACGATCGCCTGTACCGGGAGCTGGAGGCGCTGGAGGCAGAGCATCCCGAACTGATTGTTCCGGACTCGCCGACCCAGCGGGTCGGGGCGCAGCCGAACAGCGCCTTCGAACCGGTCCGGCACCGGCTGCCGATGCTGTCGCTGGCCAATGCGTTCTCCGAGCAGGAGGTCCGCGATTTCGATCGCCGTGCACGCGAACGCGCCGGCGAGGATGCGCTGGTCTACGTCGTCGAGCCGAAGATGGATGGTCTGGCGGTGTCGCTCACCTACGAGCGCGGCTTGCTGGTCAAGGCGGCCACGCGCGGCGACGGGCGCACCGGTGAGGATGTCACCGCCAATGTCCGAACCATCCGTCAGGTGCCACTGCGCCTGTCCGGCGATGTCCCCGAGCTGGTCGAGATTCGCGGTGAAATCTACCTGCCGCTGGCCGGCTTTCACGAAATGAATCGCCGGCTGGAAGCCGATGGGGCAAAGACCTTCGTCAATCCCCGCAATGCCGCCGCCGGTGCGCTGCGGCAGCTCGACCCGGCCGTCACCGCGCGGCGACCGCTGGAGATCGTCTGTTACGCGGTCGGTCATCTGGAAGCGGGCAGCCTGCCGACCACGCACATGGAACTGCTGGAGCTGATCGCGGCCTGGGGGCTGCCGGTGTCCAGCCTCAACCAACGGGTCGACAGCATCGATGACTGCCTGCGCCAGTATGCGGAGTTGCAGGCGGCGCGGGAGGAGCTCCCGTTCGAGATCGATGGTGTCGTCTACAAGGTCGACGACCTGGCCATCCGCGAGACACTGGGGCAGGTCGCGCGGGCGCCGCGCTGGGCCATCGCGCACAAGTTTCCGGCGGAGGAGGTCAGCACACGGCTGCTCGACGTCGAATTCCAGGTCGGGCGGACCGGGGCGCTGACGCCTGTAGCCCGGCTGGACCCGGTGTTCGTCGGCGGTGTCACGGTGTCCAACGCGACACTGCACAACATGGACGAAATCGAGCGCAAGGATGTGCGCATCGGTGATCGCGTCGTGGTCCGGCGTGCCGGCGACGTGATTCCCGAGGTCGTGCGCGTGCTGATCGACGAGCGGCCCGATGATGTCCAGCGCGTCGAACAGCCCGCGGCCTGTCCGGTCTGCGGTTCGGACGTGGTCCGCGCCGAGGGCGAGGCCATCGCGCGCTGTTCGGGCGGGCTGGTCTGCTCGGCGCAGCGGGAAGGCGCATTGCGGCATTTCGTCTCGCGCAGGGCGATGGATGTCGACGGCATGGGCGACAAGCTGATCGAGCAACTGGTCGCCAGCGGGCGCGTGCAGTCGCCGGCCGATCTGTACACGCTGACCCAGGACGAACTCGCCAGCCTGGAACGTATGGGCGAGAAGTCAGCCGCCAATCTGGTGGCGGCGCTGGAACGGTCCAAACAGACGGAACTCGGACGTCTGATCTACGCCATCGGGATTCGCGAGGTCGGCGAGGTCACCGCGCAGTCCCTGGCCAATGCATTCGGCGACCTGCCGGCGCTGATCGATGCCGATGAGGAGGCGTTGCTGGCGGTGCCTGACGTCGGACCCATCGTGGCCCGCCATGTTCGCTCCTTCTTCGAACAGGAGCAGAACCTCGGGGTGCTGGAGTCCTTGCGGGAACTGGGCGTGCGCTGGCCGAAAATCGAGGTGGTCGAATCACCAGCCGAGCAGGCCCTGAGCGGAAAGACCTTCGTGCTGACCGGTTCGCTGGAAACGATGACGCGTGACGACGCCAAGGCGCGGATTCAGGCCTCCGGAGGCAAGGTGACGGGCAGCGTGTCCAGGAAGACCGACTACGTCGTGGCCGGCGCCGACCCCGGGTCCAAGCTGGCCAAGGCCGAGGCGCTGGGCATCGAGGTGCTGGACGAAGCCGGCCTGCGGGCGTTACTCGGCGACGCCGACTGATTCGTCCGGCTGCGCCGGCTCGATTACTGGCGTCTTCGAACGCTTGAGGCGTTTCGGTTCGGGCGGCTCCCGAACCGGGGAGTAGGGCGCCAGTTCCTCGCTCTTCCAGATCCTGCGCGCGATGCCGATCCCGAAAATCACCGCCTGTTCGGTTTCCACCAGCGGGCTGTCAGCGAAATCCGCGCCCGCCAGATTGTCGTAGAGCACGAACGCGCCGATACGCGTGTCGCCGCGGCGCCACGTGACCACCGCATTGGCGCGGGCGCCCGAATACCCACCTCCGGCCGCGAATGCGGGACGGTCCGGTCGGGCGAACTGCGGATCCACCTCGTAGAAATAGTCGTGATACTTCTCGGTGGCGAACAGCGGGCCCAGTGACAGGGTCAGGCCCCAGGACGTGCCGTTGACCAGCCAGTTGCGCGACATTTCGTAGTTGGGGTGAATCAGCCAGCCGATTGGTTCGAAGCTTTGCAGGTCGGTGGCGACGACCGCGCGGGCGGGAATCCGGATGCGGTGCACCCAGCGGCGCGGTTCACGCCGCAGCACGAAGTCCAGCGACGGACCGATCTCGAAGGTGCCCTCGATGTCGGGCATGTCTTCGCGGTTCGGGTTGTCGTCGGCATCGCCTGGCAGTGAGGTGGCCAGCGACAGCGACAGCTCCGTATTGAAGTCCTCGATCAGCGACGCCGCGGCGCCTTCGCGGCCGATGCGAAAACGCTCGCCGCGGTATGCGGCGTAGGGCGCCAGAATGCCGAAGGAACTGAAATGCTCCGCGCCCCGGTAGTCCGGGAACACCGTTCCGCCGCCACCGACACCGACTTCCCACTTCGGGTCCCGGATCTGCTCAGACTCGTCGTTCGCCAGGACGGGACAGCAGGCAAGAATCAGCGCGGCAAGCCCGAAGGCCGCAGAGTAAAGTGGCTTCATGCGAGGAAGTTTGCAGGGTTTGTCAGGCGAAGGCGAGTCATGATCGGGTTGTGGAGAGTGGGACGTCTGGTGGCGGCATCATGGCTGGCCTGGCTGTGCTGGACCTTCGCCCCGACGGAGCGATTCAATGCCGACCTGGCGGCCCTGGATGACGCACCGTTCGAGCAGCGATTCCAGCAGGAGTTCGCGGCGGATCGGCTTTCGGAAGCCGGGCTCAGTCTGGAGGCCGGATGTGACGCTGGCGTGATCGCGGCCCCGGACTGCATGCGGTATCGGCAGCAGCTTAACCAGCGCCGGGAGTCCGCCGACTACCGCTGGCAGCAGGCCGCGCGCGGCGCGATCACCGGTGAGGCGGAGTCCAACGTGGCGCTGGCCGGCGCCGTGGTGGCGGATCTGTTCGTGATCGGCGACATCCGAGACCTGATCATCCAGTCCTGGCGATGGTCGAAGGGCGAGCCTACCGACCCGGTGATCGCGGCGTTGTCGGGGCTCGGGCTCGCGCTGACGTTGATGCCATCCGCCGATGTAGGCGCGGCGCTGCTGAAGGCGGGCCGTCGTGCCGGCGCGATGAGTGCCCGCTTCGCGCGTTCGCTGCTCCGTCTGGGCAATCGGGGCGGGGACATGCGGCGCCTGGGCGCGGTCGCGACCGATGCACGTCGTCTCGCCAGGCAAACCGATGCGGCGACGACGCTGCGAATTCTCCGGCATGTCGAACATCCCGCCGATCTGGCGCTGGCCACACGCCTGACCCGGCGCGCCGGGCTGGGTGCTTACGCGCTGGAAACCGGCGGCCGCGGCACGCTCAGAATGATGAAGACGCTGGGCCGTCAGGGTGACGAGGTCATCCTGCGCGCTGCGCGCAAGGGTCGGCCGGGATTGCAGTTGCTGGCCCGCACCGGTCGCGTCGCTCTTCGCCCACATCCGCTGCTGGGTCTGGCCAAGTTCATCCGCAAAGGCCGGACGCGTGAGTGGGTCGAATTGCAGATGATGCAGCGGGCCGGGCTGATGCGTTGGGGCGCGACGGGCTGGCTGGCGCTGGAACTGCTGTTGATCGCGTGGTGGATCGGGCGGCGTCGCCGCCAGGTGCGACCAGCGGTGCGCTAGGGCGCCGCGTCCAGTGCCAGCGCGTGAATGTCGGTATCCATCAGATCGCCCAGGGCGCCGTATACCGCGCGGTGGCGTTCCACGGCGCGCAGGTCGGCGAAGGCATTTGCGCGGATGCGAACGCTGAAGTGGCCCTTGCCGCTGCGGGCGCCGGCGTGGCCGACATGCAGGTGGCTGTCGTCCTGGATCGCGAGTTCGTAGGGATCGAAGGCCGATTCCAGGCGCTTGCGGATTTCGGAGATGCGGGTTTCCTGCAAAGTCATTTCGGATAGACGGGTTTGAACGGGTAGACGTCGACGTGGGTGTAGACGCCGGCTTCCTTGTACGGATCGGCGTTCGCCCAGGCGCGGGCTGCGTCGATGGATTCGAACTCCGCGACGATCAGGCTGCCGTGATAGCCGGCTGCCGTGGCGTCCGGGTGTTCGGTGATCGGCATCGGCCCGGCCAGCAGCAGGTGGCCGG
>CALBOV010000150.1 GCA_937896565.1 uncultured Salinisphaerales bacterium | reverse complement strand
GCAGGATCACGTGCTGCTGGTGGAAAAGGGGACGCACCAGCTGCTCAGGCAGCCGTCGGAGATCGAGCGGGTCGCCGTCGGGGATCCGACCGTCGCGGATGTCAACGTCATCAACCGTCGTGAAGTGCTGGTGACCGGCAAGGCGCTGGGCATCACCAGTCTGATGGTCTGGGGCAAGAATGCCGGCGTGCCGAGGGAGTACCGGGTCTCCGTCCGCGAGGCCACGGATCCGCTCCAGCGCCTGCCGGATGATCCGGAGCTGGGTCGCGCCAAGATCGTCAAGGGCAAGGGCGTGTCCGGCGAGCTGCCCAGCCTGGCGGCGCACCAGCGGGCGCGTGCGCGTAGTGGTGGCTCCGACGACGCGCCGGTCGTCGATGCATCCACCATCGCGGTGGACACCCAGGTGCACGCGGCGATCAAGATCGTCGAGGTCAGCCGAACCACGCTGCGGCAGTTCGGTTTCAATTTCGTCAAGAATTCCCTGAATACCACGGTGACGGTATCGCCGCCGGGCACGCTGGGGAGCATTGTTCAGAACAATGAACTGGGCTCCTTCGACCTCAGCTCCAATTCGGGCTTTCGGGCCGTGCAGGATGCCTTTCAGCTCGCGATCGGCGATGCCACGAACAGCGTGCTGGGCGTGATCAGCCTGCTGGAGCGTCGCGGTCTGGCACGCACCCTGGCCGAACCGAGCCTGGTTGCCGCCAGCGGCCAGCAGGCGAGCTTCCTCGCCGGCGGCGAGTTTCCCATCCCCGTGGTCCAGGGCAACAGCAACGCTGTTTCTGTGGAGTTCAAGGAGTTCGGTGTCCGTCTGACGATCAGTCCCACGGTGCTGTCCGCCGACCGGATTGGGCTGAAGGTGGCGCCCGAGGTCAGCGAGCTGGATTTCAATTCCGGCTTCCAGTCCGGCGGGGTCGCGGTGCCGGGCCTGGCCGTGCGCCGGACCGACACGACCATCGAGCTGGGTGACGGCGAGAGCTTTGTGATCAGCGGCCTGATCAGCAACAGTCTGCAGGCCGATGTCGACAAGGTGCCGTTCCTCGGCGATGTCCCGATTCTCGGCGCGTTCTTCCGCAGCAGTCAGTATTCACGGGACGAACGTGAACTGATCATGGTCGTGACGCCGACCATCGTCCGTCCACTGGCCGCGGGCGCGCAGACGCCGCCGCTGCCGGGCGCCGAGCTTGATGGCTATCGTCCCGGGTTCGGCGAGCTGCTGCTGCTGGAGAACGGACGTTTCGACAGCGGCTCGGGATTCTCCGAATAGGGACGGCAATGAAGACGCAGGCCATTCTGATTGCGGCAGATCCGGTGTATTCCCACTGGCTCACCGAGGCGCTGGGCGGCGGGGTCGAGGTGCATCTTGTTCGCGGGCTCTCGTCCATGCCTGAGCTGGGCCATATCGGGCTAGCCTTCGTCGAGATCGATCCCGAAAATCCCGGCACGGGCGCCCAGCTGGTCGACCAGCTGCTGGCGCGGCATCCGGATGTTCCCGTCTTCGCGGTCGGTTCCGAATCCTCGTCCGACGCCGTGCTGACCGCGGTGCGTGCGGGCGCGAAAGACTACTTCGTTCTCGACAAGGACAATGACAATCTCGCCGGCCTGGTCGGCAAGGTGTTGCGGCGGTCCACCGCCGGTGCGCGCGGACATGATCACGCCAAGTTCTACGCCCTGATCAACGCGTCCCCCAGCGACGGCCTGGCCTTTCTCGGCGGACACATCGCGCTGGCGCTGGAGGATCGTGCCGGGCCCGGCGAACGCGTGCTCCTGATTGATGTGGCCAGCCCGGTGGGGGCTTCGCTGGTGTACTTCAACGTCAACCAGACCTACACGCTGCTGGATGCCCTGCACGATGTCTATCGCTGCGACCAGACGCTGATCGATACCGCATTCGCGCGCCATGAAAGTGGCGTGTTCGTGCTGTCGCTGAGCGAGGAGTCACTGGGTTTTCCCGCCTTCGACCAGCAAAGTCTGGTGGCGCTGCTTGAGACCCTGCGGCTGCATTTCAGCGCCATCGTGTTCGCCGCCGACGCGCACTTGTCCGTGCCGGTGCTGAGCGCGACGATCAGTCAGGCCACGCGCTCGTTGCTGGTGTCGGATCAGTCCATCCTGCGCAGCCGGCAGAACAAGACCCTGTTGCAGGGTCTGCGCGTGGAGGGCTGCGCGCTGGACCGCATGGGGCTGGTGATCGAGAATTACCGGTCGCGTCTGGGCCTGACCGCGGACAATCTTGCCGAACTGCTGGACCTGCCGGTCTACGGGACCCTGGGTGGTCAGTCGGCGACGCGGATACAGGCGATGAACGCGGGCGAATCGCTGTTTGCTTCGGCACCGCGGGACGCCTACGCGCGGGCCGTGGTGGATCTGGCCGAGCGGCTCGAGCGCTCGGGCGAATCCGGCGACCTGTTGCCGGCCGCGGGAAGCGGGCTGGTCTCGCGCCTGTTCGCGGGCTGATGTGCATATGGCGGTGCAGGAAGAACAGCAATTCCGACTTACGGAGCAGTACCAGACGCTGAAGTCGGCGATTCATCGCCATCTGATCGACCTGATCGACGAGCGAAATCTGGACATCGATTCGATGTCCTACGAGCAGGTTCGCCAGCTCTGCCTGGACCAGGTGCGCCGCTACGTGCTCGATCACAAGCTGCCGGTCAACCAGCGCGAGGTGGAGATTCTGTCCACCGACGCACGCCACGAACTGATCGGCTACGGCCCCATC
This sequence comes from uncultured Salinisphaerales bacterium, assembly GCA_937896565.1. Lineage (GTDB taxonomy): Bacteria > Pseudomonadota > Gammaproteobacteria > Nevskiales > OUC007 > Abyssibacter. The sequence goes on along the minus strand of CALBOV010000150.1, from coordinate 3,166 downwards.
CAGGATCTGGTGGACGATGAGGAAGTTGACGACATCGTCGTCAACGGTCCGAATCAGGTGTTCGTCGAGCGTGCGGGTCGGCTGGAGGAAGTCGCGCTGCGCTTCATGGACGATGGTCACGTCGTCAGGGTGATTCAGCGCATCCTGGCCCCGCTGGGCCGTCGCGTGGACGAGTCCACGCCGATGGTGGATGCGCGGCTGGCGGACGGTTCGCGCGTCAACGCAATCATCCCGCCCATCGCATTGAACGGGCCCTGCGTCTCCATACGCAAGTTCCGCAAGCGTCCGCTGTCGAGTACGGAGCTGCTCGACAACGGGACGCTGAGCTTCGAAGTGCTCGAGTACCTGAAGGAGCGTGTTCGCGATCGCGCCAATTTGCTGGTGGTCGGCGGCACCGGATCGGGCAAGACCACCCTGCTCAATCTGCTGTCCTCCTGGATTCCCGATACCGAGCGCGTGGTCACCATCGAGGATGCGGCGGAGCTGCGTCTGAATCACGCCCATACCGTGCGGCTGGAGTCCCGTCCGCCCAATCTGGAGGGTGAACGCGCGGTCACCACCCGGGATCTGGTCCGCAACGCGCTGCGGATGCGTCCGGACCGCATCATCGTCGGGGAGGTGCGAGGTGATGAGGTGCTGGACATGCTTCAGGCCATGAACACCGGTCACGACGGCTCCATGACCACGTTGCACGCCAACGGATGTCGTGATGCTATCCATCGCCTGGAACTGCTCGCCGGGTTTGCCGGGTTCACCGGCAGCGAGGTGACGCTGCGCGGCCAGGTGGTGAGCGCGATCGACCTGATGGTTCATGTGTCGCGCATGCCGTCGGGGGAGCGGCGCCTGTTGTCGGTGACGGAAATTCGCGGCATGGAAGGGATCGAGGTGGCCTTGTCGGACGTGTTCCGCTTCGACCCGGAGACCGGGACGCACCGCGATCTTCGCGGCGAGGGTTCCTGATGCTGGTGGGCATCGTCGTTGTCATCGCGATCGGCGCCGCCGGCGTCGCATTGTGGATGTTCGCGTCCGCGCGGCAGCGGGAGGATCGCGAAGACGTGTTGCTGCGTCTGCGCGCGATGGGCAGCGGCGTCGACGAAACCCAGGTCCGTCGGATCAAGACGTCGGATATTCGCAATCCGCTGCTACGCGAGCTCACGCACCAGTTCTGGCGGGCCGGACTGCAGCCTGACCCCCGAAGAATCCGCATCGCGCTGCTGGTCGGGGTCGCCGCCTGCGTGCTGGTGGCGGTGGTTGCCGGTGTCCTTGTCGCCGGGTCGCTGGCCGTGATCGCCATGCTGGTGCTCTACATCTTTCTCTCGCGCCGGGCGGCGGCGCGGCGCTCCGCGGTGCTGGATCAGCTACCGGAGTTTCTGGATCAGATTCTGCGCGCGCTGTCGGCTGGCAACTCGCTGGAAGAGGCGCTGGCCGAGGCTGCCCGCGAGGCCCGCTCGCCGGTGCGTGATCTGTTTCTGACCGTGAGCCGGCAGGTGCGCTTGGGAGCACCGGTTGAGGAAGCGCTGGCGCGACAGGCCGAGATTCACGAGATCAACGATCTGCACGTGCTCGCCATGGCCGCGAGCGTCAACCGGCAGTACGGCGGCAGTCTGCGCCGGATACTCAAGAGTCTGATCCACGCCATTCGCAGCCGCGACTCCGCTGGTCGCGAATTGCGCGCGTTGACCGCCGAAACCCGCCTGTCCGCCGGCGCGTTGGTGGCGATCACCGTGGGGCTCACGGTTTATGTCTACCTGCAGAATCCGGATTACTACAGCGAGATGTGGGGGCAGTTCGGGACACGGCTGATGCTGCTGGGCTCGGTGTTGCTGCAGGGTATCGGCATCGCGGTGATCTATTCCATGGTCCGCTCCTCGCAGGATCCGCGCTGATGTTTCCCGTGCTGGTCGCACTAACCGTCGCACTGCTGCTGGGTGGATGCGCGCTGCTGCTGCTCGGCGCCCTGACCAGCCGGAGAACCCAGCGTCTCGAAGCCCGGGTAACCGGTGCGCGAGTCAGCACCGGCGATGTGGACGGATACGGACCGCTGGTATCGCGGATGGCGCTGGCCGGGCGTCGCGTCGAACAGTGGATGGACACCCAGGACGAGACCGCACGCCTGTTCGTCCAGGCGGGTTGGCGCACACCGCAATCGCGTGTCGCGTTCTATGCGGTGCAGGCCGCGCTGCCGGTGCTGGGCCTGATTCTGGCCCTCACGCTGTGGATCGGCGGTGCCGGCTGGTCGGTCACGCAGTTTGCGATGGCCCTGTTCGTCGCGCTGGCGATCGCGCTGCTGCTGCCCAAGTGGATTCTGAAATGGATGGCGGAACGGCGATGTCGAGCGATACGCCACGAAGTGCCAATGTTCATCCACCTGCTGATGCTCCTGTTCGAGGCCGGGCTGTCGACGCGTCAGGCGTTGCAGAGTCTCATTCGCGAGGCGCGGGGCGTGCTGCCCGTGATCAACGAGGAGATGCAGGTGGTCCTGCGTCAGATCGAGGCCGGTGGCGATACCGCACAGGTGCTCAAGCAGCTGGGCGGCGCGCTGGAGGTGAGCGAACTCGAGACCGTGCTGGCGATTTTGCGTCAGGCGGACCGCTACGGCGGCGAACTGCGTGAGCCGCTGGCGGAAGCGCTGGCGGTGATGGAGGAACGGCGCGTCTTCGAGATGCGCGAGGCCGTCAACCGGTTGTCGGGGCGAATGACCGTCGTCATGGTGCTGTGCTTTCTGCCGGCGCTGCTGATCTTCGTCGCGGGTCCGCCGTTCGTCTCCATCTTCCGGGTGCTGGGCGCCGCTCAATGATGCCGCGTCTGCTCGTTTCACTCCTTCTGTGCGTAACGCTCGGCGCATGCCAGAGCACGCCGGAAACCCCGGAAGAGACCATTCGCGCGGCCAACAAGCAGGATACCGAGCAGGTCCACACCGAACTGGTGCGGAACATGATCGCCCAGCGCAAGTACTATGCGGCGCGCGCGCACCTCGACGCGCTGGCCCTGGAGTACGGTGACACGGCGGAAATCCTGTTGCTGAAGGCCGATTGCATGCGCCACCTCGGCGAAGTCGAGCAGGCGCGTGCGATCTATCAGTCGTTGCTCGACGGAGCGTACGGCGCCGACGCCGCCCACGGCATGGGATTGCTGCTGGCGGACAGGCACCTGGACATCGCGCTCG
>CALBOV010000149.1 GCA_937896565.1 uncultured Salinisphaerales bacterium | reverse complement strand
TCCATGCGGATTGCGCTTGAAAACAGGCCATGCGGCGTTGCTCGTCGTTCATTTGGAACGACCAAACTTCGCTTCTCGCGCCTTGCCTGGCCTGTTTTCAGGCAGCAACTTGGCGGCGCGATTCATTCTGAGCTTCCCTAGGAGTCATCGCATGACCGAAGGCCGCGTCTTTGACGCCACGTTGTCCGATCAGACCGACACGGATCCGACGGAAACCCAAGAATGGCTGGACGCCTTCGAGGCCGTCATCGAAACGGAAGGGCCGGAGCGCGCGCACTACCTGCTGGAGTCACTGCTGGAGCGCTCTCGGCGCGGCGGCACGTTTATCCCGCACTCCCCGTACACCGCCTACATCAACACGATTCCGCCGCACGGCGAAGTCAGAAGTGACGGCGACCATGCGCTGGAGTGGAAGATTCGCTCCCTGATCCGCTGGAACGCGACGGCCATGGTCGTGCACGCCAACCGCGAACACGACGGCATCGGCGGCCACATCGCCAGCTTCGGCTCGGCGGCGACGCTTTACGACGTCGGCTTCAACCACTTCTTCAAGGGACCGGACCACCCCGATGGTCCCGATCTGCTCTACATCCAGGGGCACAGCGCGCCGGGCATCTATGCACGGGCGTTCCTGGAAGGCCGCCTGACCGAGGACCAGCTCCGCCGCTTCCGCACGGAGACTCAGCCCGGCGGACTGTCCAGCTACCCTCACGCCTGGCTGATGCCCGAGTTCTGGTCGCTGGCGACGGTCTCCATGGGTCTGGGCCCGATCATGGCGATCTACCAGGCGCGGTTGATGAAGTACATGGAGAACCGCGGCCTGACGAAGACCAAAGGCCGCAAGGTCTGGTGCTTCTGCGGTGACGGCGAGATGGACGAGCCCGAATCCCTCGGCGCCATCGACATCGCCTCGCGCGAAGGTCTCGACAACCTGATCTTCGTGGTCAACTGCAACCTGCAGCGACTGGACGGCCCGGTCCGCGGCGACAGCAAGATCATCCAGGAGCTGGAGGGCACCTTCCGCGGCGCAGGCTGGAACGTGATCAAGGTGATCTGGGGTGCCGCCTGGGACCCGCTGATCGCGCAGGACCGCAGCGGAAAATTGCTGCAGCGCTTCAACGAAGCGGTCGACGGCGAGTACCAGAACTTCAAGTCCAAGGGTGGCGCGTACACGCGCGAGCATTTCTTCGGCAAATATCCGGAGCTCAAGGAAATGGTCGCGCGCATGTCCGACGACGACATCGCCCGGCTCAACCGCGGCGGCCACGACCCGCACAAGGTGTACGCCGCCTACCACCACGCGGTGAACACCGCCGAAGGCCGGCCGACCGTCATCCTCGCGAAGACGGTCAAGGGCTATGGCATGGGCGAGGCCGGCGAGGGCCAGAACATCACCCATCAACAGAAGAAGATGGGCGAGGACGCGCTGCGCAAGTTCCGCGACCGCTTCTAGATTCCGATCAGCGACGATCAGATCAAGGACGTGCCGTTCTACCGCCCGGCCGACGACTCCGAGGAGATCCGCTACCTCAAGCAGCGACGGGAAGACCTGGGCGGTTCGCTGCCGGCGCGGCGCGTGGTCAGGGAATCGCTGGATCTGCCGGCGCTGGACGCGTTCAGCTCGGTGACCAAGGGGTCGGGTGATCGGGAAATCTCCACGACCATGGCCTTCGTCCGTGTCCTGCAGACACTTTGTCGCGACAAGCAGGTCGGCAAGCGCATTGTCCCCATCGTCCCGGACGAGGCCCGGACCTTCGGGATGGAGGGCATGTTCCGCCAGCTCGGCATCTACTCGCCGGTCGGTCAGCTCTACGAGCCGCAGGATGCCGACCAGCTGGCGTTCTACAAGGAATCCAAGGACGGTCAGATCCTGGAGGAGGGCATCACCGAGGCCGGTTCGATGTCGTCCTGGGTGGCGGCGGCGACCAGCTACGCCAACCACCAGACCACGCTGATCCCGTTCTACATCTTCTATTCGATGTTCGGATTCCAGCGGATCATGGACCTGGCCTGGGCCGCCGGCGACATGCGCGCCCGCGGCTTCCTCATCGGTGGTACCGCCGGGCGCACGACGCTCAACGGCGAAGGCTTGCAGCACCAGGACGGGCACAGCCATCTGCTAGCCGACTGCATTCCCAACTGCCGCGCCTATGACCCGACCTTCGGTTACGAGATCGCGGTGATCGTGCAGGACGGCCTGCGCCGGATGTACGACGAAGGCGAGGACATCTTCTATTACCTCACCTGCGAGAACGAGAACTACGCGCATCCGGAACTGCCCGAGGGTGCCGAGGACGGCATCAAGCGCGGCATGTACCGGCTGCGCCAGGGCGACAAGCGGAAGAAGAAGCGCGTGCAACTGCTGTCCTGCGGATCGATCCTGCGCGAGGCCATGGCCGCCGCGGACCTGCTGGAGTCCGAGTACAAGGTCGCCGCCGACGTCTGGAGCGTCACCAGCTTCACCGAACTGCGCCGCGACGGACTGGACTGCGACCGCTGGAATCTGCTGCACCCGGACGAGGAACCGCGCGATCCGTTCGTGACCACGCAGCTCGCCGAGGTCGATGCCCCGGTGATCACCGCCACCGACTACATCAAGACCTACGGAGACCTGATCCGCCCGTGGGTGCCACACACCTACAACGTGCTGGGCACCGACGGCTTCGGCCGCTCCGACACCCGCGAGGCCCTGCGCGACTTCTTCGAGGTCGACCGGCGCTGGATCACGCTCGCGGCGCTGCAGTCCCTGGTCAAGGACGGCATGCTGGAGCGCAAGGTGCTAGCCAAGGCGATCAAGGATCTGGATATCAACCCCGACAAGCCCAACCCGGTGACGGTATGAGCACGATCACGGTCAAGGTCCCCGACATCGGCGATTTCGACGCGGTCGAGATCATCGAGGTGCTGGTCGCCGAGGGCGATACCGTCGCCGTGGAAGACGGCCTGGTCTCGCTGGAATCGGACAAGGCGACCATGGACGTGCCGTCCACGGCCGCCGGCAAGATCACGAAGTTGCTGGTCAAGGTCGGCGACAAGGTCGCTCAGGGCGATGCCGTCGCCGAGATCGAGGCCGAGGATGCCGGTGACGACGCGCCGGACGAGCCGGCTGAGGACAGCGCCAGCGCCGAGGCCGACGACGCCACGAAGACAACCGACGAGCAAGCGGCGGCCGACGAACCCGAAGCCACCGCCGAGGAAGCTGCCGACGACGACGCGGACGGCGAGCCCGAGGAAATTCAGGTCACCGTGCCGGACATCGGCGACTTCGACGCGGTCGAGATCATCGAGGTGCTGGTCGCCGAGGGCGACAGCGTCGAGGTCGAGCAAGGCCTGGTGACGCTGGAGTCGGACAAGGCCACGATGGACGTGCCGTCCACCGTCGCCGGCACCGTCGTCAGCCTGGCCGTGAAGACCGGCGATTCGGTGGCTCAGGGTGATCTGGTCGCCACCGTGCGCACCACCGGCAAGACGGCGCCCAAACCGGAGAAGCCCGCCGGCGACGACAAACCCGCCGCGAAGCCGGCCGAGTCCAAACCGCCGGAGAAGACCGAATCCTCGGCCAAGCCGGCACCGAAACCCGAACCGGCAAAACCGGCCGACGACACCACGCGCAGCAAGGTGCCGGCCCACGCGTCACCGGCCGTCCGCAAGTTCGCCCGCGAGCTTGGCGTAAGCCTGGCCGGCGTGCACGGCTCCGGCCCGAAAGGCCGCATCCTCAAGGAAGACGTGCAGCAACACGTCAAGCAGGTGATGCAGCAGGGTCCATCCGGTGGTGGCGCCAGCACGGTCGCCGCCGGCTCCGGTCTGCCGGCGCAGCCCGCGGTCGACTTCAGCAAGTTCGGCGAGATCGAGACGATCGAGCTGGCACGCATCCGCAAGCTGTCTTCCAAACACCTGCACAAGTCCTGGCTGCTGATTCCGCACGTCACCCAGTTCAACGACGCCGATGTCACCGATCTGGAAGCCTTCCGCCAGGCCGAGAAGGACAAGCACGCGGCCAAGCTGACCATGCTGCCGTTCCTGATCAAGGCGGTTTGTCACGCAATCGACAAGCACCCGGAATTCGCAAGCTCGCTGACCCCGGACGGCGAGTCGCTGGTCATGAAGAAGTACCGGCACATCGGCTTCGCGGCCGACACGCCGAACGGCCTGGTCGTGCCGGTGGTCAAGGACGTGGACCGCAAGGGCATCGTCCAGATCGCGGCGGAGACCGCGGAGCTGGCGAAGAAGGCGCGCGACGGCAAGCTCGGCCCCGGCGACATGCAGGGCGCGGTGTTTTCCATCTCCAGCCTGGGCGGCATCGGCGGCACGGCGTTCACGCCCATCGTCAACTCACCGGAGGTCGCGATTCTCGGCGTGTCCCGCAACGAGGTGAAGCCGGTCTGGAATGGCAGCGAATTCGTCCCGCGCACGATTCTTCCGCTGTCCCTGTCCTACGATCATCGCGTGATCGATGGGGCGGCGGCGGCCCGGTTCGTGGTCTATTTGTCCGATCTGCTGTCGGACTACAGGCGGGTGGTCTTATAGTTCAGGTCGCGGAGGGGAGTTAGCAACGGCGGCCACGCCAAAACCACAAGGACGACTCTCCGTGAGTGAACAACGCGAAACGACCCGTCTGCCCTGGGTCTATCGGATCCCGCTGATCCTGGTGCTGTGGGCGGCGCTGGGGCTGCTGGTGGCCGGGCTGACCGAACCGATGATCCGCTTCGAGCAGTTCTGGATCTTCTCCGACACCATCTCGCTGTGGAGCGGGACGATGACGCTGCTGGAAAGCGGCGAGACCTTCCTGGGCAGCATCATCATGCTGTTTTCCATCCTGTTCCCGGTGGTGAAGAACCTGTGGCTGCTGGTGCTTGCCCACCTCGGTCAGCCACGCGGCCTCGGCATGAAGGTGCTGGGGGCGCTGGGCAAGTGGTCGATGCTGGACGTTTTCGTCATCGCCATCCTGATCGTCAGCGCACGCATGAACGGCATGACGGATGCTCAGCTTCTCGATGGTCTCTACTACTTCGTCGCATCCATCCTGCTGGTGAATCTGGTGTCGACGATCTTCACCTGGGCTCCAAAACTCCAGCGTTCGGACGGCTGATAACAGACCCGCCGCGAGACCCGGGGGAGGCCTGACGCCCGCCCGCGCAAGGCTGGACAAGGGTGGAGAATCTCCCCGAGGCGCCGATACTCGGTGTCCAGAAGAAGCGGGGAGCAGACTGAACATGAATCAGCGTAGCTTCGATGTGTTGCGGCACATCGGCGGCCACATAGCGCGTATGCCCCGGGTGGGGGCGGAGCCGGCCCACAGGATTCATCCCGGTCATGGCTGACGATTTGCGGAGCGTTCGCAAGTCCGGCGCCTCGGCGCGGGATGCGCTGCACTCATCCGCGGCCGCTGCCAACGAAGGGGTCGCGCCGCGATCGCTGCTCTGGGTGGAGACGCTTCCGGATGCCTTCCTGGTCTGGCGAGCCGATACGCGGGCCATCGTTCAGGTGAACGCACGCCTGGTCGCCCTGATGTCCCGACCCCGTGAGGACTTGCTGGGCCTTTCCGTGTCCCGCCTGTTTGCCGATGCCCGATCCGATGCCGTACTCGGCACGTCGCCCGCCCTCGGCGGCCAGTGGCACGCCCGGCTGCACATGGGCAACGGGATGCACCTCGACGTGGAGATTTCCGCGAGCAAGCTCGACGCCGACGCCCATGTCTGCTGGAGCGTCCGGGAAGTCGGCCACTGGCTCTCCCGCGAGCACCTGCTCCGCGATGAGCTGGAACGGCAGCGCGCCCACCTTTTGAACTCCGGCGACGGATTCGTGACCCTGGATCGGGCGATGAAGGCGGTGGATGTCTCGCCATCCTTTGCCCGCATGCTCGGATACACCGTGAACGAGATGATGGGCATGTTCGTCTGGGACTGGGATGTCGTCTACAGCCAGGAGGAGTGTCTGGCCATAGCGCGCTCGGATCGGTTCGGGCGAACTCCGTTGTTCGAGACTCGCTGTCGATGCAAGGACGGCTCGCTGATCGACGTCGAAATCCGTATCAACGCGCTGGAGTGGGGCGGGGAAGACCTGGCGTTCTGCGTGGTCAGGGATGTCACCGAACGAAACGACGCGCAACGCAAACTCCACGAGCAGGAGCGGTACCTGCAAGCTGCGCTGGACAACTTTCCGTTCCTGGTCTGGCTCAAGGACACCGAAGGTCGCTATCTGGCCGTCAACCGGGCGTTCGTGTCCGCGGCGGGTGCCTGTTCTCCACAAGAGCTCATCGGGAAGAACGACCAGGACTACTGGCCGACACTGGCGGAACGCTACCGCAGGGACGACCTGACGACACTCCGAACCCTCAAGCCGATGTCGATGGTCGAACCCTTCGAGGACGGCGGTGAAGACCGTTGGGTGGAAACGCACAAGCTGCCGCTGAAGCTCGATGGCGAGATCGCGGGAGTGATGGGCTACGCCCGCGACATCACGGATGAGCGGCAGGCCGCGCAGGTGATTCGCGCGCACAAGCACGAACGCGAAGCGCTGTTCGATCAGTTCCCTGATCCCACGGTGGTGTTTGATCGTGACAACCGCGTCACCGCATGGAACCGGGCGATGACCGCGCTGACGGGCGTTTCCGCGCAGGAAATGCTGGGACAAAACCCGCAGGCCTGCGCGTCAGTGATTCACGGCGGTGCGCGTCCGATGGCCGTGAGCGTACTCGAGAACCAAGACCTGCCACACGACTACGACTTGCTGGAACGGAGTTCCGAACAGGTGATGATGGCCTGCTCCGATCAACGAGCGTCGACCCGGCACTTCAGCGTCGTCGCCGGGCGCTTGCGCGGCGAAAACGGCGACCCGATCGGCATGGTCGAACAGCTGCGCGACGTCAGCGAACTCTACGAGACCAGGAACCGGATATTGCAGCTCTCGCTCGCGGTTCAACAAACCTCGCAAAGCGTCATCATCACGGATCTCAACGGGGTCGTTGACTATGTCAACGACGCGTTCGTCGCCAGATCGGGCTATCCGAGAAACCGGATCGTCGGAGAGAACATCTCGATCATCAACTCTCCGGACACGCCGGAAATCATCTTCAGCGAACTGAACACACGCCTGGATCAGGGACTCAGCTGGAAGGGCGAGTTCACCAGCCGTACCGCCGACGGCGATTCCATCATCGAGTACGCCCACATCTCTCCCGTCAAACAGGCGGACGGCCGCATCACCCACTATCTGAGGATCCAGGAGGATGTCACGCAACGTCGCCGCGACGAAAAGGCACTGGAGCGCCGCGAAAGAGAGTTTCGAACGCTGGTCGAAAGTTCACCGGATTTCATCGCCCGGTATGACCGCCAGCTGAAGCTCCGCTACGCGAACCCCGCGTTGCTGAACAGTGTCGGCGCAACCCTGAGCGAGCTGGCACAAGACGAAGTACGAGCGCAGATGAATCTTGATGCCGACGCGTTCACGTCGGAACTGCGTGCGGTCTTCCAGTCCGGACGAGAATCGGAGATCGAAGTTCGTTATCGAACGCGAGACCAGGCCATCCGCTGGTGCAGCGTTCGCATCGCGCCGGAGGTCGACAGCGACAACGTGCTCACCGGAGTGATCGCCATCGGACGTGACGTCACCTCGGATGTGAATCGGCGCGAAGAAGTGCATCGCCTGGCCTACTACGACAACGTCACCGGGACACCGAACCGCACCCTGATCCGTGAGCATGTGGCCGCCCTGCTGGAGTCATCCGACCCGCCGGCGTTCGCACTGCTCATGATCGATCTCGATCATTTCAAGGACGTCAATGACAGCCTTGGACATGTTGCGGGTGACCGGCTGCTGCGGGACGCTGCCGGCCGACTCATGAAGCTGGCGACCAACGAATGCATGATCGGCCGGTTGGGCGGCGACGAGTTCGCGGTTCTGGTGCAAAACGCCGTTGACACCAACACCACCGAGGCGCTGGCCGAGCGGATGCTGGCGGAGCTCGCCCGACCGTTCGAGATCGACGGTCGGCAAGTGTTCATCTCCGCCAGCATCGGCATCGCCAGCAGCCCGACCGACAGCCAGCAACTGGACGAGCTGTTCGCATTCGCTGACCAGGCAATGTATGTCGCGAAGGCCATCGGAAGAAATCGTTGCCAGTTCTTCCGTCAGGAGATGAGCGACTCCGCGAACGAGCGAATGGAACTAAGCTCCGAACTGCATCAGGCCATCCAACGCGACGAGCTGGAGCTGTGGTTTCAGCCGAAAATTCGCTTGTCCGACCGTCACCTGATCGGCGCGGAGGCCTTGCTGCGCTGGCGACACCCGGTGCGCGGCCTCATCGGACCCGACAGATTCATCCCTCTCGCGGAAGAAACCGGTTCGGCCGTTGCCATCGGGGAATGGGTGCTGCGAAAGGCCTGCCAGCAAGCCGTGCGATCGAATGCCCGGCTTCCCGCCAACCCGGTTCGGATCGCCGTCAATTGCTCCATACGCCAGTTTCAGATGGGCAGACTGGAAGACCGAGTGGCCGCGATCCTGGATGAAACCGGCTGCAAGGGAGAGTGGCTGGAAATCGAGATCACGGAAGGCCTTCTGCTGGAAAACAGCAAAAGCGTTCGGCGAACCCTGAAGACGCTGAACCAGCTTGGCCTGACCATCGCGATCGATGACTTCGGGACCGGTCACGCCTCCCTCGGCTACCTCAACCAGTTCAATGTGGATGTGCTCAAGATCGACCGTTCGTTTGTCACGGGCGTGACCGAGAGCGAGCAGATGCGCGAAGTGATCAAGGCGATTCTGTCCGTCGCCCAGGCACTGAAATTGAACGTCGTCGCGGAAGGCGTGGAAACCGAAGACCAGGCCAGCTTGCTCGAATCACTGGGATGCGACGCCTTTCAGGGCTGGCTGTGCGGTCGCGCGGTACAGGCGGCGGAGTTTGAGTCCAGAATCATCCGTTCCAGTTCAGCCGGCCTGCGCTATCTGCCGGACGAGCCGCAGTGATGCGGGCCTTACGCCAGCACATCAGTCTGTATCGCTGGCAACGAGGCTGATCCAATCAGCCGGCACGCCGCAGAATCGATGGCGTGGCCGGCTTCAGGAAGCAGCCCGGTCGCTGGCAGCCCCGGCATGACGGAGGCTCAGGCGCTCGACGGGCTCCGCGACGTCGTCGCCTGCATCCCGCGGATGAATCCGTGTCGACGAGCGTCACCCTGGACCCCGCAGTTCCGCCGCAGCGACAACTGAGCGCACGCCCCCGATTCGGAGGCCGAAAACGGCCGGCACCGCACGCCGGCAATGACTAGCCTGCCCGCTCGAATTCTCGGAGCAATGGCATGCATGAGCTGGACGGCAAGATCGCGATCATCACCGGTGCGAGCAGCGGCATTGGTCTCGCTGCGGCACGACTGTTCGCCAACCGCGGCGCCCGCCTGGTACTCGCGGCAAGGCGGGCCGATGTCCTGGAGGGCGTGGCCGCGGCCATCCGATCCGGCGGAGGCGAGGCGATCGCGGTCCCCGGTGATGTCACCAGCGAGGCCTTCGCCCAGCGACTGGTCGACACGGCCGTTTCCGCGTTTGGCCGACTGGATATCGCCTTCAACAATGCCGGAACGCTGGGGGAGCCGGGCCCGATCGCGGACCAGACACGAGCCGCCTGGGAGGCCACGCTGGCCACCAACCTCACCAGTGCCTTCCTGGCCGCCAAGTACCAGGCGCCCGCCTGCGCGGAGGCCGGCGGCGGGTCCATCATCTTCACCTCGACCTTCGTCGGCCATGCGACCGGATTGCCCGGCATGAGCGCCTATGCGGCGAGCAAGGCCGGCCTGATCGGCCTGACTCGCGTGCTGGCGACGGAATACGGAGCCCGGAAGGTTCGCGTCAACGCGCTGCTGCCCGGCGGCACGGATACGCCGATGGGACAAGCCGCCGCGCCCGACGCAGCGGCGCGCGCGCATGTGGAGAATCTTCACGCACTGGGCCGCCTGGCCAGCCCCGCGGAAATCGCCGCCGCGGCGCTGTTTCTGGCGTCCGATGCCTCATCGTTCGTCACCGGCAGCGCGTTGCTGGCGGACGGTGGCGTCTCGATCCACCGCGCGTAGATGGCGGATACGAAAAGGCCGGGGTCATGCCCCGGCCTTTCGCGGTCGATTTCAGATCACCAGATCTGCACCCGGTCTTCCGGGTCCTTCCACATGCCGTCACCAGGACGGGTGTTGAAGGCCTGGTGGAACGCGGGGACGTTCTCCAGCGTGCCGTTGGCGCGGTACTCGCTCGGTGAATGCGGGTCGGACTTGACCCGCTCGATCAGCGCCTCGTCCCGGAACTTGCGCGCCCAGACCTGGCCCCAGCCGATGAACAGACGCTGGTCGCCGGTGAGCCGGTCGATGACCGGAGCCGGCCGGCCGTCGAGCGCCAGATGATAGGCCTCGTAGGCGATGCTCAAGCCGCCGAGATCACCGATGTTCTCGCCCAGCGTGAGCTGCCCGTTGACGTGATAGCCGGGCAGCGGCTCGTAGGCGTCGTACTGGTCGATCAGCTTCGCGGTCAGGGTGTTGAACGCCTCGCGGTCGGCATCGGTCCACCAGTTGTTGAGATTGCCCTCGCCATCGAACTTGGATCCCTGGTCATCGAATCCATGACCAATTTCGTGGCCGATCACCGCGCCGATGCCGCCGTAGTTCACCGCGTCCTCGGCTTCCAGATCAAAGAACGGCGGTTGCAGGATGGCCGCCGGGAACACGATCTCGTTGGCGACCGGGTTGTAGTAGGCATTCACCGTCTGCGGCGTCATGTGCCATTCGTCCTCGTCCACCGGACCACCGAGCTTGGCGATGTCGCGCCTGGCCTCGACCAGGTTGGAACGAACGATGTTGCCGAACAGGTCGTCGGCCTTCACCTCCAGCGCGGAGTAGTCCTTCCACTTGTTCGGATAACCGATCTTCGGCCGGAAGGTCGCGAGCTTTTTCAGAGCCTCGTCCTTGGTCTCGTCGGTCATCCAGTCCAGCTCCTTGATGGACTGCTCGTAGGCCAGCAACAGGTTGTCGACCAGGCGTTCCATCCGCTGCTTGGCGACCGGCGGAAAATGCTGCTTGACGTACTGACGACCCAGTACCTCGCCAAGCGAATGCTCGACACTGGCCACGCCCCGCTTCCAGCGCGGCCGATTCTCCGGCGTGCCCCGCAGGGTGGTGCCGTAGAAGGCAAAGTCCTGATTGACGAAATCCTCCGACAGGAAACCCGCGAAGGAATCGATCACCTTCCACTTGAGGTAGGCCTTCCAGGTCGCCATGTCGGTGTCGGTGATCAGTCCGTCGGTTGCCTCGAAGAAGCTGGGCTGGCGGATGATGACCGCATCAATGTCCACGCCGGCTTCAGCGAGGAAGCTGCCCCAGTCGAAACCGGGGGTCAGCTCACCCAGCTCGGCCACGGCCACCTTGTTGTAGGTCTTGGTGATATCGCGGCTGTCGACCTTGGTCCACTGCGCCTTCGCCAGCTCGGTTTCCAGCGCGAAGATCGCCTGGGCCTTGGCGGGTGCATCATCGATATCGGCCAGATTCAGCATGGCCTCGATATGCCGGACATACGCCTCACGAATTCCGGCAAAGGCCTCCGTGTCTTCCAGGTAGTAGTCACGATCCGGCAATCCGGTGCCCGACTGGGTGAAGTAGATCGTGTATTGATCGGAGTTCTTGGCGTCCTGATAGATATAGGCGCCATAGAGGCCGCCGACGCCAATCAGCTGGTGATGCGCCCAAAGCGCCGGGAAGTCCTCGGTGGAGGTCAGCGCATCAATCCGCGCGAACTCCTCGGCGAGCGGCTCGGCGCCCAACGCGTTGACGGTCTCGACATCCATGAAGCTGGCGTAGAAATCTCCAATCTTCTGCTCGTCCGAGCCCTCGGCGGCATCGGTCGCGGCGGCGGTCTCGATGATCTCGCGCAACTGCTTTTCCGCACGGTCGGCCAGGATGCTGAATGCACCGTAGTTGGAGCGGTCGGCGGGAATGTCGGTCTGATCCATCCAGGTGCCGTTCACCCAGCGGTAGAAGTCGTCCTGCGGCTTGACCGAGGTGTCGAAATTCTCATGAATGACCCCGGAGGCCAGCGGCGCATCGGACACCGCGGTGGACCCGGAATCCTGGGACGACAGATGCGAGCAGGCGACCACGCCAAGCGCGGCGCCGCCCAATAAAAGGTGTTTGATCACTGGAAATACCTGACAAAAAACCCGGGCAGGCTAGCAGAAACGCCAGTCCGCTCGGAAAAACCATTAACCGCGGCTTTCGATCAGCGCGGTCTGCCCTTGTAAGGGCAGGATGCCGCAACCTGGCAAAACGGTCGCAGGCGTATCCGGAATGTTCAGACAAGCCTCCGGGTGACATCGCCCGGAGGGCGGGGCGTCAGAGGCGTACCGCGCCCGATGTGATGTCCTCGACCATCTGGGTGGTCAATCGCTGATAGCCGACATCGCGATCCAGCAGCACGTAGATCGGATCGGTAACCGCGACGGGATCGAACCCCTCGGCCTTCAGTTCGACCTTGCGGTACTTGAAGGTGCCGGTGGTGTCGTGCTCGGTGCGCAACCGGATGAACACCGGCACCGCATAGGCGGGCAGCGCCTCGCACAAGCCGCTGGCGAGCACCCGACCGTCGAAGTCCTGCCCGTCGCGCAGGGTCACCGCGGCCATGCCCGCGCGACCGTCATGATCGGGCACCTGCACGCCGTAGACGACGCCGTGCTCGATCCCGGGCAGCTTGGCCAGCACTCCTTCGATCTCCCCCGTCGCCACGTTCTCGCCCTTCCAGCGGAACGTGTCACCGGTCCGGTCAACGAACTGGATATGCCGCAGGCCCTGATCCCGCACGAGATCACCGGTGTTCAGCCAGCAGTCACCCTCACGGAACACGTTGCGCAGCAACTTGCGTTCGCTGGCCTTGGGATCGGTGTAGCCGTCGAACGGCCGCCGGTTGGTGACCTTGCTGATCAGCAGCCCCACATTGCCCCGGCCAACACGCCGCATTCGCTGCCTGGCGCCCTGCCGCACCGGCTCGTCGGCATCAATGTCGTATTCGACAATCGCGAACGCCATGGGCGTGAAGCCCGCGGTCCGGTCCACGCCGAAAGCGTTGATGAACGCGATGTTCGATTCGCTGGCGCCGTAAAACTCGTAGATGCGCTCGATCCCGAAGCGCTGCTGAAACGCGCCCCAGATCTCGGGGCGCAGCCCGTTGCCGGTGATCAGACGCACCGCGTGATCCCGGTCGCACCCGGTCGGCGGCTGATTCAGCAGGTAGCGCAACAGCTCACCGATGTAGCAGAACGCGGTGGCCCCGTTGTCCCGAATGCGATCCCAGAACCGGCTGGCGCTGAATTTACGGTCCAGCGCCAGACAGGCACCGGCCGACAGCACGCTGCTCCAGGACACCGTGAGCGCGTTGTTGTGGTAGAGCGGCAGGCAGACATAGAACACGTCGTCGGCCCGCAGCCGCAGCGTCGCATTGCCGACGCCACCCATCGCCGAGAGCCAGCGGTAGTGCGTCATCACCGAGGCCTTGGGCAGGCCGGTGGTGCCCGACGTGAAGATGTAGAAGCATGGCTGGTCGGCGCGCACGTCCGGCGTCGTCGACGGATTGCTGCCGGCCTGCTGCTCGGCGAGGTCAT
>CALBOV010000148.1 GCA_937896565.1 uncultured Salinisphaerales bacterium | reverse complement strand
TCTCGCCATCGCCCAGTGGGGCACGGCCATGTTCGTCGGTGCCCTGCAGGTGGCGCTGCCCGCCATGTGCGCGCTGCTGCTGGTCAACTTCGCCTTCGGCGTGATGAGCCGCTCGGCGCCGGCGCTCAACGTGTTGTCCGTCGGTTTGCCCGCGGCGCTGATCTTCGGTCTGCTGGCGATGTACACCGCGCTGCCGGCCCTGCAACAAGTACTGGATCACTGGCTGGATCAGGCCATGGCGTCGATCGCGGCGATTTACGGGGCCGGGTGAGCATCCCAGGGAGGCGGGCTGCAGCCCCCGATTCCACTCCTGGCTCCAGGATGATTCGCCCTGAGCAATCAGACATTTGTTCAAGATCCCGAACCGCGGATTCGGAGAAGGTGAGGGTGGGTTTCGCCACCGACCTACAGTCCCAATCGCGCTTTCGCGTCCTCCAGCGAGAGTTCCTGTCCGGACTCAAGATCATTCAAGCCAGCCACGACAGATCGCATGAAAGCCCGCTCTTCCTCCGCGGTTTCGTAGTCGTCGATTGATTGAACGACGGCCACTCCGCGTCCGCGGCTGGTCAGCAGTGTCGGGCGGTGCACCTTGGCAACGTGTTTGACCACCTTGCCGGGATTGATCTTCAGGTCCGTCAATAGAACATCCTGCTGCGGTCGAGATTGGTCACGTGCAGGTGCACGTGATCAAGCAACCGGCCCTGGTGATAGGTCGTGGGCCAGAGCAGGGTATCTCGCGGTCTACGCGGCTTGTTCCTGATGTGTGCAGAGATGGACCTCGACGGCAACATGGACCAGACCCGTGGACGCCGGGATACGACGTTTGTAGTCGTCGGGGGTCGCCGGGTTGTGCGCCACCAGTGCCACCTGTGCCGAATAGATCTCAGGACCGATGGACCACACATGCAGGTCCGTCACCCGGCTGTCACCGTCCTGTTCGATCGCATTCTTCACCGCCTTTTGCAGCGCCTCGGGGCCCTGACGGTCCAGCAGCACGGATGCCGTCGCGCCCAGCAAGCCATAGGACCAGCGGGCAACGAGAATCGCGCCGACCACACCCATGACGGGATCCATCCAGATCCAGCCGAAGTACTTGGCCGAGAGCAACGCGACAATCGCCAGCAGCGAGGTCAGCGCATCCGCCATCACATGCAGATAAGCCGATTTCAGGTTGTGATCGTGATGGTGCCCGTGCCCGTGCCCGTGGTCGTGGTCGTGGTCGTGGTCGTGGTCGTGGTCGTGGTCGTGGCTGGAATGTCCGTGCGCATGATGATGGTGATGCCCGTGATCATCGCCGCCCAGAATGAACACACTGGCGCCGTTGACGATCAGCCCCAGCACCGATACTGCGATCGCCTGGTTGAACGCGATCTCTACCGGGTTGACCAGGCGGGTGACGCTCTCCACGCCCATGTACAGCGCGAACACGGCCAGCAGCACCGCGCCGGTAAACCCGCCCAGCGCGTTGACCTTGCCTGTGCCGAAGCTGAACGTCCGGTTTCTCGCGTGACGGCGGGCATAGACGTACGCGAACGCGGCGATGCCGAGTGCGGCGGTGTGGGACGCCATGTGCAGTCCGTCCGCCAGCAGCGCCATCGAGCCGAACTGAACCCCCGCGGCAATCTCCACCACCATCATCGTCGCGGTGATGGCAATGACGATCAGCGTGCGGGTTTCTCCAGGCCGGCGTCGGTCCTGGTCAAACGCGTGGTCGTGATGCCAGTGGGTGAGGTTATCGCTGTGCATGGAAAGGCTCTGCGGTCGGGCGGATCGTCGCCGGCAACATCAAACGCTCACGTGCCGTGTGGATCGCCGTGTTGAATGCGAGGCTTGAGTTTACCGCGCGTCGCTCAATCAACGCGGTGGCAGGCTGGGTGCTATCGCAGGCCAGGGTCGGCTTTGGAATCCGGCGCCAACACCGAATCGGTGGATTGCAGCAGGTCGCCAGCCTCTTGCACCCGCGCGTTCACCGCCTCCACCTGCGATGAGGGAAAGGTGATTTCAAACCATGCGTCAGATTCGCCGGGCTGGCTGCGAATGCGACCCACGGTGCAGCGTTTGGGCAGGTGATGAATCAGGCTGGAACGGAAGTGGGTGGCCTCACTCGTCCGCTCTCTGGAAAAGCGCAGGGTGAGCCGCTGCCGAACGCGATCACTCTCGCTGACGTGGTTGAAGGCCGCAAAACGCCAACCAAAGACACCAGAAGCCGCGATATCGACCAACACCATCAGACTCAGGATGGCGAGGCTGCCACCCAGCCAGTTGGTGACCATGTTGGTGGCCCTGAACACGGCCCAACTCACCACCCAAGCCATACCGAGCGTTTTGAGCGAATGCTGCTTGGCGGCCTGACGCGCACCGACCCAGAAGGACGCACCCAGCGCCACAGCCACAACCGCCTGAGCGGCCATCAAGGTGAATAGGTCAACGCCCAGTAACTGCTCCGCATCGTCGGCTGACAGCCCCCAGACGAGCAGCGCGCCGGGCAGCACAATCCACAGTGCGCCGAACAGGGCGCCCGCGACAGCGGGGTGAAACGTCATGATTCGCACATGGGTTACACCAAGCGTTCCAGCTTGCCTTTGCGTCGGACCAGGTTTTTGTAGTCCCACTGAATTGTCCTGGCTTCTCGAAGCCACGCTGCAATCAGGGCCACATCAATCTGTGCCTGTTCGGTGTAGCGGACCTCTGCGGCTTTGAACTTGCCCTCCGGCACCAAACCCGGTGTTGTGAACGACTGACCGCTCCAGAACAGCAGTCGTACGCAGTGCTTGAGCGTGCTGTACCCGACCACGGGGTTGCCCTTCAGAAACCAGACAGGGTGAGCGTGCCAGATTTTGTGTTCTGCCTCAGGCAGCTCGGTATTGATCACGCTGGCCAGTGCCTCGCAGATCACAAGATCAGAAGCAGCCAAGGAGGTGTGGTAGGTCGCCCAGTCAATCGGCATGAGGTGCAGACGCCACTAGCCAGATGACCTTCCAGAGCAACTCAAACAGCAGAACGGGCAGCACCTGAAGCGGGTAACGAAGGTCTCATGCCGAGAGCAGGCCCAGCGCACCGAGTAGGGCGAGAATGACCGTGCCCCGACCGACCAACTTGTTAGGCCCGTGGTTGATCACTGCGAAATAGGACCGAAACAGGTGAGAAGTAGGCTAACGCTAGCACCACGCCATCCAGTAATGAAGTGAGGTAGCCGATTGTTGAGTCGATGGCGGGAGAAACGTAGACGCCAGAAACCAAGCCAAGAGGAAAGCCTGCCAATAACCAAACTGCAAAGAGCAGCCGCCCCCACTTGAAGAAGAGCAGCATGCCAATTGTGGCAATGATGCGGGCAATAAGAAACGCAATAAACCAAGCTGGGTGTAGAGCACCGTCTATTGCACCTGCGCCAGCAAATTGAAGCGCTTCGGCTGTGAGTGGATTAACCGTCCAGCCAACATATGGCAGTAGCCACCAGACTAGGCACGCAATGAAACCCGCTGCCACTGTTGCCTGAAACGTTCGCAAGTTCATGAAAGGGCCTAACGCCGTGCGTGAGGGGCGTTTTTGGAGTGAAGCCCGAAGGGCGTAGCGAAAAAAAAGTCCCTCTCCACGCACTTGTTATAACTCATTGCTCATGCCGCTCATCCGCTTTTCTGGCAACCTCGATCTGTGCTCGCACTTCCTTGATTCTAAACTTCTTGGAGCGATACTTAGCCTCAAGCGTATCCGAAACAACAAACCGCATCCGATCACAGTCATTTAAGTGATTGCCGACTTGGAGTTCAAAATCATTCAAATTGAGCTCATACTTGAATACGGCACCTGACTCAAGTTTGATTGGGAACTTGTTTGGGTCATCTATCTTGGCCGGGAAAAACTCGCGACATCCTTCAACCTTTCGCGACAACCAGATTCCAGGCTTCTCGATGAACCGCTGCGTGGCGCCCTTGTTCTTGATTTTCAGGTACAAGATTGGCTTTGTTCCCTTAAGGAACTTGTTTCCCTCACTGATGAGTTCGTGAGCGTAGCCGTGCTCCAGAACGATCTTAGTTTTGGTGTCGGCCAAGCGATTTCGAACTGCGAAAAGCAATCCGAGGAATCCAACTCCTGCACTGAATGCAATGATGTGGCTCGTTTCAATCTCTGGGAATGCCACCAAGATTTCCTATGAGTTATAACGCCTGAGTTGAGGGGCGTTTGTGGAGTGGAGCGCGAAGCGCGCAACGGAACAAACGTCCCTCTCAAACGATTTGTTGTGCGCCTTTACGTTCACAGCGCAAGTAAGCCTAGCAATGCGGAAATTCCCAAGCCTATAACCCAAAATAGCACCGGGTGCTCCGAGTAAAAACGATTTATTTTGGAATAGGCGCCACCGGCTGGCATCACTGCTTGGGTTTCTTGGACCCCATTTTCGGATGCATACAGATCGGAGCCTTTTAGTATTTCTATCGTGTTCCTCGCAGCCTCGATGATTTCGAGTTGCCGCCGAAACAACACGATCATTTGTTCAATTGCCCATGGAGTGCGATCAAGTTCTTTGGACTTATTCTCAGCCTCTTGAACAATTTTCTCCAATTGGGGCTGCTGGTAGATCCAGCCTCCATCAAGGGAGTGAATGAAGTGAGACAACGTAGGGTGCAAGTCTGGGTGGTTAAACGATGACAAGAACTCTGATAGGGCGGATGCGCAATCGCGTCCTGTAGCGTAAAGGTTTTCTAGCGGTTTCTTGTCCTCCCAGCCAAGCGTATAAATTCGGTCAAAATCTTCACGATTGGCAAGGTGAGACCAGTCTTGAACGTTGAACTGCCGAAACGCCTTGGAAAATTCCAGCAAGCGGTGCAGCTGGGGTTCAACTTCAGCGAAATCTCTACGAATTTCCATATAAATTACTTTGGCGCACAACGCTTGTTGGATGGACAGACTCCACCTAATCCACACCCGGAAATCCGTATAACGCGCATATTTCCTTCGTAACCCTTTGAATTAACGATCGTTCCCCACTCAAAGGCCGACTCGCCAGCGGGAAATTGCGGACATTGTCCGCCTAATCAGCGCTTATCACTCGGCCGAATTTACCAGATGTCGCGGTAAGTGGCTGATGCATAAAGACCATCATGCCCATGCATGGTGTGGGTAGTGTGCAAATGCGGCGTTGCTTCGTTGCCCCAAGCGGATCATTTCCCCACGGTCACGTCACCTGCCTGATCGTCCGCGTTGGGCTAACCCCGGTCGGGATGCTGACGCGCCGTCGAAACACTGGCCCTTTGCTGGGTGTCAATTTCTCGTCACGTGGTGGTTTTTAAAGGCGTATTTCCCAGGCCCGTCGCTTGCAACAGTGTTCGCGAAAGCGCTTTGCGCAGACCAGTCACGTTGCAGGCGGAGCCCGATGGCGGAGAACAGCAGCGCCCAGGACAAGACCGAGAAGGCCACCCCCAAGCGGTTGAAGGATGCCCGCAAGAAGGGGCAGATTGCCCGTTCCAAGGAGCTGACGACGCTGGTGCTGGTGGGCGCCGCGGGCGTTGCCGTGCTGATGCTGGGGAGCTGGATTGCCGGTCGTTTCGCGGCGTGGATGCAGGGGTTGCTGAGCATTGATGCGGCGACGCTGAGGAATCGCTCGCTGTTCGATGCGCTGGCCGATGCCTGGGTGGCGGCGCACTGGATCATCGCGCCGTTTCTGGCGATTTGCGTTGTTGCTGCCGTGGCGGGCCCGCTGTTGCTGGGTGGCTGGTCGCTGAGCGGGCAGGCGCTGATTCCGGATACCTCGCGGCTCAATCCGATCAAGGGCATCGGGCGCATGTTCTCGCTGAATGCGCTGATGGAGCTGGGCAAGGGTGTGGCGAAGACCGCGCTGCTTGGCGGCATCGCGGTGCTTTATCTCATGACGCAAACCGACGATTTATTGGCGCTGGCCGTGCAACCCGTCAATCAGGCGATGTCCGGCGGGTTGGCGTCGGCGGCGTTCGTGCTGGTGCCGCTCTGTATTGGCCTGTTCCTGATCGCGGCGGTGGATGCGCCGTTCCAGGTCTTCAACCACGCCAAGCAGTTGCGGATGACCAAGCAGGAAGTTCGCGACGAGCTGAAGGAGATGGAGGGCCGCCCGGAGGTGAAGGGGCGTATCCGCGAGCTGCAACAGGCCGCGGCGAGGGGCCGGATGATGGAGGCGGTGCCGGATGCCGACGTGATTGTGACCAACCCGACGCATTTTGCCGTGGCGCTGAAGTACGACACCGGCAAGGACCGAGCACCGCGCGTGGTCGCGAAGGGCGTCGACCACATCGCCGCAGTGATCCGCACGCTGGGCAAGGAGCACCGCGTGCCGATTGTCGAGGCGCCACCTCTGGCCCGCGTCTTGTATCGCACGGTTGATCTCGAGTGCGAGATCCCGAGCACGCTCTACCGCGCCGTGGCCCAGGTGCTGACCTACATCCGTCAGCTTGAGGCCTGGCACTCAGGGCCGATGCCGGAACTACCGGACTTGGGAGTGAAGGACTTAAGCCATGGCTGAATCGTTGAAGTCGTTGCCGATTCCCGCCTCGGTCGCGCCGTTGCTGCACGCGGTGAAGAACGGCCTGGCCGTGCCGCTGCTGGTGATGGTGATGCTGGCGATGATGGTGGTGCCGCTGGCGCCGCTGGCACTGGACGGGCTGTTCACGTTCAACATCGCGCTGTCGATCTGCATTCTGCTGGCGGTCATCTACGTGATGCGACCGCTGGATTTCAGTGTGTTCCCGTCGATTCTGCTGGTCGTGACCCTGCTGCGGCTGGCGCTGAATGTGGCCAGTACCCGCGTCGTGCTGCTCAACGGGCACGAGGGGCCGGGGGCGGCCGGCAACGTGATCGAGGCTTTCGGCAACTTCGTGATCGGCGGCAATTACGCGGTCGGCATCGTCGTGTTCATCATTCTGACGATCATCAACTTCGTGGTCGTCACCAAGGGCGCGGAACGCATTTCCGAGGTCAGCGCCCGGTTCACCCTGGATTCCATGCCCGGCAAGCAGATGGCGATCGATGCCGATCTCAATGCCGGTTTGCTGTCGCGTGACGAGGCGATCGCCCGACGCGAGGAGGTCCGCGAGGAGGCCGACTTCTACGGCTCCATGGACGGCGCCAGCAAGTTCGTGCGCGGCGACGCGCTGGCCGGTGTGCTGATCCTGCTGATCAATCTGGTCGGCGGGTTGGGCATCGGCATGTTGCAGCACGGGCTGGACGTTGGCACCGCGATGCAGAACTACACGCTGCTGACCATTGGTGACGGGCTGGTGGCGCAGCTGCCGAGCCTGCTGCTCGCCACCGCGGTCGCGATGCTGGTGACGCGCATGTCCCGCGCCGAATCCATGGGCAACCAGGTCAGCGCACAGGTGTTCGCCAAGCCGCAGACGCTGATCGTGACCGCCGTGATCCTGGTCATCTGCGGGTTGATCCCCGGCATGCCGAATCTGGTGTTCCTGACGCTGGGCGGCGCCGCCAGCGGTCTTGCCTGGTGGATGCACCGGCGCAGTCAGGCAGCCGCCGAGGCGCCGCCTGAGCCGATCGAGGCCGATCCGGCCGCCGATGACAGCGACGTGAGCTGGGAGGATGTGCGCCCCACCGACGCGCTGAGCCTGGAAGTGGGCTACCGGCTGATTCCGCTGGTCGATATCCGTCAGGGCGGGGAGCTGGTCCGCCGGATTCGTGGCGTGCGCAAGAAGTCCACGCATGAGCTCGGCTTTCTGGTGCCGGCCGTGCACATTCGCGACAACCTGGAGCTGCCGCCCAATGGCTACCGGCTATGCGTCAATGGCGTGCCGGTGTCCGAGGAGGTCATCCACGCCGACCGGCTCATGGCGCTCAACCCGGGTCAGGTCTTCGGGCAGGTCGAGGGCATCAAGGGCAAGGACCCGGCCTTCGGCATGGAAGCCGTGTGGATCGAGCAGGGTCTGCGGACCGAGGCGCTGTCCAAGGGCTGGACCGTGGTCGATCCCGGCACCGTGGTCGCCACGCATATCGGTCATGTCGTCCACACCCACGCCCACGAGCTGCTGGGTCACGACGACGTGCAGAACCTGCTCGAGAACCTGGCGAAAAGCTCGCCGAAGCTGGTCGAGGATCTGGTGCCCAAGCTGCTGCCGCTGACCATTGTCGTGCGCGTGTTGCAGAACCTGCTGGAGGAGGACATCTCCATCCGCGCGTTCAAGCAGATCGCCGAATCTCTGGCGGAGCATGCCCGGCAGAGTCAGGATCCCGACGTTCTCACCGCTCAGGTTCGCGTCGCCCTCGGGAATCAGATTGTTCAGGAAATCAATGGCTTGGAACCCGAGTTGCCGGTTCTGACGCTGGCGCAGCCGCTGGAACAGCTCCTGCAGGAGTCCATGCAGCAAGACGCCACTGCCATCGAACCGGGACTCGCCGAACGCATGCACCAGTCAATCGCCGAATGGGTGGAACGCCAGCAGGGCCAGGGTCAGACCCCCGTGCTGCTGGTGCCGCAGATGATTCGGGCATCGCTCGCGCGGTTTCTGCGCTATGCCGCACCCGGTCTGCATGTGCTGGCCTACAACGAGGTGCCGCAGGGCAAGCAGTTGAAGCTGGTCGGCGCCGTAGGAGCCTGAGATGAAGATCAAACGATTTCTCGCACGTGACATGCGCGCCGCGTTCCGGATGGTCCGGGAGGAGCAGGGGCCGGACGCGGTGATTCTGTCCAGCCGTCGCATCGGCGATCAGATCGAGGTCGTGGCCGCATTGGATTACGACGCCGCGCTGGTTCAGCAGGCGGTTCGTCGTAACGAATCGACCGATTCGCCGCCGGAGTCATCCGGCCCGGCCAATGAGCCGGTGGCCCCGATGGCGGGCGCCGCGCAGGCCGCGGCGGAGCCGGCCTCGGCTCCGCATTCGCTGGATGGCGGCGCACGTCGCCCCGACGAGAATCCGTTTGCGGCGGAGCTGGCGCAGGCCACCGCGCAGGTGGCGCCCCGCACCGAGACGCAACAAAAGATCGTCTGGGCGCAGGACCCGCACATCGAACGACTGGAGCGCGAACTCGGCGAGCTGCGCCACACCATTCAGAGCGAGATGGGGCAGATCGCCCGCGGCGCCTGGGAATTTCGCAATCTCGAACACGCTCATGTGGCCCAGCAGCTCGAACGCATGGGTTTTGAACACACGCTGACGGCCGCGGCGGTTCGCACGCTGCCGGCCGATGCCGTGCGACCCACCGCCACTTACGCCGCACTGCGGGCCATCGTCACGCAGATGCCCGCGCAGCCGGCTGATCTGCTGGACACGCCCGGTGCGATCGCGCTGGTCGGTCCCACGGGCGTGGGCAAGACGACGACGCTGGCCAAGCTCGCGGCTCGTTATGTCTCCCGCTACGGCACGGACGGGCTGGCGCTGGTCAGCACCGATGATTTTCGCATTGGCGCGCAGGAGCAGCTCGCGACCTACGGCCGGCTGTTGGGGGTGCCCGTGCTCACGGCGTCCGGCGTGGACGGCGTGGCGCAGGTGCTCGCCCGGCTGGCCGGCAAGCGAATGATCCTGATCGACACCGCGGGCATGAGTCCGGCCGATCAGCAGCTTGCCGTGCGGCTGCGGCAGTTCGGGCTGGACGGCTCGCCGGTGCGCACCCTGCTGGTGCTGGCCGCGACCACGCAACCGGAAGATCAGGCGCGGGCGATTCACGCGTTCCGCCCGGCCAGACCCGCGGGCTGCGTCATCACCAAGCTGGACGAGTCCTCGCGCCATGGCGCGGTGCTCTCGGCAACCATCCGAGCCCGGCTCCCGGTGGCGTACGTCGCCGACGGCCAGGCCGTCCCGGAAGACCTCCATCGCGAGCGCCCGGAAACCCTGATCAAGCGTGCCGTGGTTGCGGCGCGTCAGCACAGCACAACAACAACGCGCGCCGGGGAACCGTCACGCACAGACTATGAGAGGGAGGCCGCAAATGCCGTTGCTTGATTCTTCCAACGCTGCGCAACGCACGCAGGCCGCGGGGCTGGCCCACAAACCCGCCGCCAACGGTCCCCGTGTGTTCGCGGTGGCCAGCGGCAAGGGCGGTGTTGGCAAGAGCACCATCGCGGTGAACCTGGGCATGGCGATGCTTGAGGCATCGCGAAAGACCATGCTGCTGGATGCCGATCTTGGCCTCGCCAACGTGGACGTGCTGCTCGGATTGCAGCCGGCCGCCAACCTTTCGCATGTGCTGGAGGGCAAGTGCTCGCTGGCCGACACCATCATCGAAGGGCCGGGCGGTCTTCGTATCGTGCCGGCCTCGTCGGGGCGCCGGCGCATGGCCGAGCTGACCCGCAGCGAACATGTCGGGCTCATCGGCGCCTTCAGCGGTTTGCACGATCCCATCGACGTGATGCTCGTCGACACCGCGGCGGGCCTGTCCAACAGCGTCCAGACCTTTTGCCAGGCCTCGCAGGAGGTGCTGGTCGTGGTCTGCAACGACCCGGCGTCGCTCACCGATGCCTACGCGCTGATCAAGGTGTTGTCGCGTGATTGCGGGATTCCGCGCATGCAACTCATCACCAACCGCGTGCGATCCGCCGGGGAGGGGCGCGAGGTATACGACAACTTGTGCCGTGTGGCGGATCGCTTTCTCGACGTCACGCTGAACTACCTGGGCCACATCCCCGACGACGACAAGATCGTCCGCGCCGCGCGGCAGCAGCGACCGGTCGTGACCGCCTATCCCGGTGCGCCGTCCTCCCAGGCCTTCCGCGGAATTGCGTCGAAACTGCTGGACATCGCACCTCAGCGGGGAGCCCGGGGACACATCGAATTCTTCGTGGAGCGTCTTGTCGGACCGACGTCCGGCATGGCGATGACGGCATGAATGCCGCGGCGTCTTACGCTCACTACGAGCGGGCTGGCTCACAGGACCTGGTCGCGCAGCACGCCGGGCTGGTGCGGCGTATCGCCCTGCATCTGGCCGGGCG
>CALBOV010000147.1 GCA_937896565.1 uncultured Salinisphaerales bacterium | reverse complement strand
GAGCCTGAGAAACGCGACCAGCCCCCCGACCAGACTTTCACCAGCCACCAGACCCGCGGCCAGCGCGATCACGAAACGCGCCGACCAGCGCGGCGCGACCAGTGCCGCGATCGCCGCCGCGACTGATCCGATGAACAGGCTGATCGAGTTAGACGCCGGAATCACGAACGCCAGCCCCGCCGCCGGCGCGCTGGGCGCGTAGCGCGCGATCACACCGGAACCCAGAACCCGGGCGCAGGCGATCAGCACGCCGGCGATCGCGCCGGTCACCATCGCCGACATCGCGCCGGCCGGCACAGCGGACAGGCCACCGGACAGCACCTCGGCCACGGCCTTCCAGGTGACGACAGCCGGCGCCGGCCATTCCGGGGTAATCAGCATGCCCTGCGGGTCGGGAATCAACGCGAGGTAGGCCAGCGACCCGACCACGCTGCCGGTGAGAATGCCGAACAACTGCGCCGTGACCTGGAGACGCGGCGTGGCGCCGACCAGATAACCGGTCTTCAAATCGTTCAGCAGGTCGGCGCATTGCCCGGCCGCGCCACCGGCCACGTTGGCCGTCATCAGATTCGCGGTGAGATTGGCCGGTGCCAGCACGCCAAAGCTCAACTGCGACACCTTGCCCAGCGCGCCGATCGGCGGAATGCCCGTCTCCCCGACCACGCGCGCGGCGACTACGGCCAGCCCGTAGGCCAGCAGCACCGCGAGCACCGCGGTGATCAGGTCGATGCCGAACAGCGCGGTCTGGGCAACAGTCGCCACGGCCAGCGTCACGATGAAACCGATCCAGAACGCGCGCCGGGAAATCGGCATGTCGAAATCGATGTCCTTGCCACCCGCGCTGACGCGGCGGCGGCGGACCACCGCCAGACCGAACGCGGTCAGCGAAGACGCC
This sequence comes from uncultured Salinisphaerales bacterium, assembly GCA_937896565.1. Taxonomy (GTDB): domain Bacteria; phylum Pseudomonadota; class Gammaproteobacteria; order Nevskiales; family OUC007; genus Abyssibacter. The sequence continues at coordinate 6,807 of CALBOV010000147.1, read as the reverse complement.
ACCATCAACGCGACCCCGGGCCACAACAACCACTCGACCAGCGGCGGGTACCAGAAATCGCCGGCGCCTTCGCCCAGCGTGACCATGCCGCGGGCCAGCAGCTCCGGCGCCAGCAGGCCCCAGGCGAGCACCGCGCCAATCAGCAGCGATAGCCCCGCACGCAGACCGATGATGGCGCCGAAACCGACCAGCAGCAGCGACGGATCCAGCGCGAACCCGAGCTGGCCACCACCGAGGCTGCGCCCGGCCATCGCGCCACTCCCGGCCAGACGAAAGGGCAGCGGCCAGGCCGAGAGCCAACTGGTGAACGATTCCAGCGCCTTGACCGCACCGGAGACCAGCAGGCTGCCCAGCAGAACGCGACCCCGGGCGGCCGCCTCGGCGCCGCGGCCGTAGATTTCCTTGACCGTTTCCGCGGTGGCGACGCCAGCCGGGAAGGTCAGTTGCTCGATGATCAGCAACTGACGCCGCATGGAGACCGCGACGCAAACGCCCAGCAGGCTCACCGCGCAAACCCAGGCGGGGAGCCAGTGCAGCGGCAGCGTCTGCCCGGTCAGCAGGGCCAGGGCCGGAATCGGCGCCACCAACCCGCCGGAGATGATCGAGGCCGCCGACGACGCCGTGGTCTGGTTGATGTTGTTTTCCAGCAGCCCCCAGTGACGGGCGCCCAGCGGGGCGGCGGCCAGATTCCAGAATCCGTAGGACAGCAGGGCCGCCACGATCGACATGTTGAAGGACCAGCCGATCTTCAGCCCGGAGTAGACGTTGCAGGGGGTCAGAATCGCGCCGAGCACGATCCCGGTCACCACACTCCGCCGCGTCAGTTCCCGTGCGGCGCCGGTTTGTGGACTTGGCTCAGGGATGAGCCATCATCCAGCTGACCGGCAGATTCGAACGCAGTCGATCGAGCTGATCCGTCAGCGCCCGTCGCCCATAGTGCTCCGCCGCCCCCTGGCCCCAGACCGGGCCGGGCCAGGCAGGGTCGCCGCCGACACGGGCGATGACGTGCACATGCAACTGCGGAACGATGTTGCCCAGCGCTGCGATGTTGAGCTTGTCGGCATCATAAAGCCGCGTCAGCACGCGGCCGGTGTCCGTCACCTCGCGCCACAACTGCGCCTGCGCACCGTCGGCCAGCTCATGAATCTCGACGACGTTCGCCACGCGCGGCACCAGAATCAGCCAGGGATAGCGCGCGTCATCCATCAGGCGCACATTGCAGAGCTCGAGGTCGCCGATTTCGACCGAGTCTTCCTGCAGACGGGGGTCGAGGACGAAGTCTCCCATGACCGGTCCGCGGCCTCAGCCGGACTGCAGCAGCGGCGGCATCAGCTTGGTCAGCTCGCCGCGTCGTTTGGTCGCCGCGCCGGTCAGCGCGAATCCGTTGGGCTGGCCCGCGTCGTCGGTGAAGATCGCGGTCAGGTCGCGCCCCTCACCCTCGATCGAGCTCCAGCTTCCCGATGCGCTCTGGGGCGGGCAGACGATGGTCGGACACATCGGTGTCTTCACCGCCACCGGCATCGCCGGCCAGCTCAGCCGCGTGGTCTCGCCAGCCAGCGTCGCGGCCAGCGCCCGAGCCGCATGGGTGGTGGGCATGATGTAGGGCAGTACGTAGCCATTGACCTCGGCGCAGTCACCCAGCGCGTACACATCCGCGGCGCTGGTCGCCAAGTGATCGTCGACGACGATTCCGCGATGACAATTCAGCCCAGCCGCACTTGCCAGCGTGGTGCGCGGTGCGAGTCCAACCGCCGACAGCACGATATCCACCTGAATGCTGTCACCGGTGGAGGTTTCGACCGTCAGCGCCTCGCCGTTGCGCTCGATCCGACTCACTGACTGGCCCAGATGCAGCGAGACGCCGCCTTCGGCCAGCGCGTCGCCCAGCGCCTTGCCCAGCGGCTGCGGCACCAGCCGCGACAGTGGCCAGTCGGCGACGTCGATCAGATGCACCACGTGATCGGTCGCCGCCAGATCGTTGGCGAACTCGCTACCGATCAGCCCCGCGCCGATGATTGCGACGCGACCGCCGGCAGGCAGGTTGTCACGGAAGCCGCGGTAGTCCAGCAGGTCATTGACGGAACGCACCTCGCCGGCACCGCTGCCCTCGAACGGCAGCCGGATGGGGTCGGCGCCCAGTGCCAGCACCAGCTTGCCGTAGGCGATCTGTTCGCCGTCGGCGAGCTCGATGCGATGCGCCGCTGCATCGATCTTCGTCACCCGGCATTGCGCACGAACCGACGCATCCAGCATCTCGGCCAGCTTGTCCGGCGATTGCATGATCAGCGCGTCAGGATGCTTGCCGTCCGCCAGCGCCTTGGAGAGGTTGGGCTTGTAGTAGGCCGCGCCGTCGTCCGCGGTGAGATAAAGCAGCGGCGCTTCCGGGTCGCGCTTGCGGAACTCGCGACCGAGCATCACGCCGGCATGACCGGTTCCGATGATGACGATGGGAGCCATCAATCGATCGGGATCATCTCGAAATCGGCCTTGCCGGCGCCACAGTCCGGGCAGGTCCAGTCGTCGGGGACGTCTTCCCAGCGCGTGCCGGGCTCGATGCCGTCATCCGGCCAGCCCTCGGCTTCGTCGTACACGTAGTCACATACTTGGCACTGCCAGCGTCTCAAGCTCATTCGTCATCTACTCGTTCGAAATCAATCTTTTCGCGAACCGCGCAATCCGGACACGGCCAGTCGTCCGGCACCCTAGACCAAGCGGTACCCGGCGGGAAACCTTCCTTGGGAAAGCCTTCGGCCTCGTCGTAGACGAAACCGCAGTTATCACATTGATATCTCGCCATTTTCTGCCCTTCGCATATAAAAAAGCGGGCGCTGGGCGCCCGCGAATCTTACCGCAGCCGGGGATCAGGCCGGTTGCGGATAGCGCGCCAGCAAAGCGGCACGCTTCGGGGGATGCAGGTTGGCGCGGGTCAGGTCACCGTTGTAGTGGGCGACCACGCGCGGGTCCATCACCTTGCGCCACAGCGGCGGGAAATAGGCCAGCAGCACCATGCCGGCGTAACCGGACGGCAACTGCGGTGCCTCGCTGAACTCACGCAGCGCCTGGTAGCGACGCGTCGGGTTGGCGTGGTGATCGGAATGACGCTGAAGCTGGTACAGCAACACGTTGGTCACGATGTGATTGCTGTTCCAGGAATGCTCCGGCCGGCAGCGCTCGTAGCGGCCCGATTCGGTCTTCTGTCGCACCAGTCCGTAGTGCTCCAGATAGTTCACCACCTCCAGCAGCGAGAAGCCGTAGACCGACTGGATCACCAGAAACGGCAACACCGCCCAGCCCAGCCAGAGGGCCATCGCGCCCCAAAGGGCAACCGACATCAGCCAGGCCTGGATGTTCTCGTTCTCCAGGGTCCACGGTCCCTTGCCCAGACGCGCGAGCCGCTGCTTCTCCAGCGACCAGGCCGAGCGCAGGCTGCCGATCACGGTCCGCGGCAGAAAGGCGTAGAAGCTCTCGCCCATGCGCGAGCTGGCGGGATCCTCCGGCGTGGCGACGTTCTTGTGGTGGCCCCGGTTGTGTTCCACGAAGAAATGGCCGTAGAAGACCGGTGCCAGCGCGATCTTGGCCAGCCAGCGTTCGGTCGCGCCCTTCTTGTGGCCGAGCTCGTGCGCGGTATTGATCGACAGCCCCGAGACACCACCCAGGCTGATCGCCAGCCCCAGCCCCTCCCACCAGGCCAGTCCGCCGTTGACGAACATCCACCCGCCCCACGCGAAGATCGCGAAATGCAGCGGGATGAACAGATAGACGATCCAGCGGTAATAGGCGTCGCTCTCCAGATCGGGGACGACGGATTCCGGCGGATTGTTCTCATCCGTGCCGATCAGCCAGTCCATCGCGGGAATCACCGTGTAGATGAAGATCAGCGGCCAGAACCAGAAGATGCCCCAGCCGGTGAGCTCGACCAGCAGGTAGCCCCCGAGCGGCAAGGTGGGCACGACCAGTCCCATCAGCCACCAATAGCGCTTGCCGTCGCGGTAGGACGCATCGGCGGTCAGCGTCGTGGAATTCATCGCTCCTCTCCTGATCTTTTATTAATCGATCGTTTAGTTGAACGATAGTTCAACGCCCCGGGCTGATCAAGACATGACCAGTCGAGCCCGACAAGCGGCGTCAATCGGAGCAGAAGTATTCGCTGTTCAGCAGCCCCGCCAGATGCTCGTAGTCCGCATCCAGCGCCTGCTCCGACGCCTTCAGCCAGTCCCGCAGTGCCGGCGCGGTTTCGTCGTGCCGCATCACCCGCATCAGATGACGCTGCTGGTTGATGACCGCGTTAAGGGACAGCAGCAGCGTGCGTTCGAATGCGGCGCCGGTCTGTCCGAGAAACGGCGTACCGGTGGTCATCCCCCGCTGCTTGATCACCGACAGCCGCTTCCTTTGCTCGTAACGGGGCAAGCCGTCGTCGTCCAGGCGCAGGTCGTCGCGCTCACGCTCGAAGGTCTCCAGCGCATCGGCATGTTCGCCCATGGTCCGCGACACCGTCTTCACGGCCGCCTCGACCGCGTCGGATTCCTGCTTAACCCACAGCAGCTGATCCACGTGACGCATCTTGCCGGCGATCCAGTGCAGCTGCGCGTAACCATGGTTCAGTGCTTCACGCGCATCGGATGCCGGTTGGGCGACGGGTCGCGTGGCGCAGGCGCCGGTCAGCGCCGAGGCGAGCATGACGAGAAGAATCCATCGAATGCGATGCATGCGCATGTCCTCAGAATCTCCATTCCAGTCGCGAGCCGCCCCACACCAGTGTCAGGGGCTCGAACTGCCCCGAGAGCACATGGCCGGTCCCGGTGGCTTCGGTGCGATCCTCGACAACGGCCGCCTTGCCGCGAATCACCCCGGCGCTCAGAACCAGCGCCAGATGTTCCATCGCCTGCCACCGCAGTCCGCCGGACAGGTAGGTGCGGTCGGAATCCGGCGCCCGGGCGCTGCGGGTGGTGTCATCCACCGTGGATGACGACTGGGCGTAGCCGGCCGAAACGGTCCAGCGATCGAACAGCCGGTAGCGCAGCCCGACCGCGACCAGCACGCTGTCGTTGAAGCGCAGGGGTTCCACCACCGTCGGTGTCGCGTTGTCGAAGCGGACCGTGGCCGCCTGCAACCGGGACCAGCGCGTCCACCGCAGGGTCGAGGCGACCGCCCAGCGCCCCCGCTGCCAGATCAGCGCGGACGACAGGGTTTCCGGCAACTCGATATCCGTCCGGAAGCGGGTGTCGGTGGACGCCGCCTCGACGAGGTTCAGCACCTCCTCCTCGTAGGAGCGACCCAGTGCCGCCAGCCCGACACGAACGGCGCCAAGACACGGATCGCTGTCGAAGTCCTCCAGCGTCCAGTCGTCCCGCGCCCGCCCGGCGCGGCCGCTCAGACCATGGTCGATCGGCGAGCGGTAGCTCAGACCCCAGGCCAGGCCAGGCGTGATCTGCGCGCGCAGCCCGGCCTGCCAGCCAAGCGCGAACTCGCGTGACTCCAGGCGGTTCAGGACATCGTATTTGCCGGGCAGCGTGGGTTCGCCGGCAAGCACGCAGGCGGGCGTGGTCGCATCGAAGCCGACCTCCCGGACCACCTCCTGCTGGATGTAGCTACCGATGTCCACGGCATTGGCGAACTCCGAATCGAAGACCTGGGCTCGCAGCCCGACCCCGAGACGCAACCAGGATTGCGCCTGCCAGGCGACGGCGGGCACCAGCTCGACGCCGCGGATCACCGCATCCACCGAGTGGTAGCGGCCGACCCAGTCCGGATCGAAGCGCAATGTGATGCCGTAGGGCGCGCTCAGGCTGACGCCGACGGCCCAGCGCTGATTCAGCCGATGCGACAGCACGATGTCCGGCAGCGGCAGATCCAGACGACCGGGGTCGCCACCCTGACCGCCATCGATGGTCGAGCCATCGGTGTCGGTGCGCTCGGCGTCACCGGAGAACTCGGTGGAGTAGTAGGCCAGATGCCCACCAAAAGTCAGCGAGGTCCTGGCCGTCGCGCCGTGCAAGGCCGGGTTGCGCGCGGCGGCGCCCGCGTCGGAACGATCCGCGTCCACGCCGGCGAAGGCCAGGCCGCTGCCGGCCACGCTGTCGAAGGGCAGGCCGAAGCTGCCGTTGCTGGCGACCCGCGGCGCCCAGACCAGCAATGCGACGGCCAGGGCCCCAAGGGCCGCGCCGTGACGGTCAACGCTGATCGTCATCCACCGAGGCCGCACGCTCATCCTGGCCGATGACGGACTTCAGTGATTTCCACGGCGAAATCTCGGCCACGCGATCATGAGTCGTCGCGATCCGGTGCATGTCGTCGGCGATCTGGATGATCGCCCGGATGGTCTCCAGCACGACACGCGTGAGCACCGTGCCGACCAGAAAGTACGCGGGCCCGACGATGACCAGAAAGAAAATGCCCAGCGGCAGCGACTTGGTGAACGCGTCGGAAATGGTCGCAATACAGAACACGCCCAGCCCGAGGAGGAAGACCACGTAGACCGGCGTGAGCATGCGGGTCGCCAGGGCCTGGTGAAAACCGATGTCGTGAATGGCCGCCCACAACGGTCCAAGGCGGGTGCGTGCTTCGTCGTTCCAGTGTGTCCGGGACATGGAGCCTCCTGACATTCGGGGCCGCAACGGGTACCATCCGCGCATCCGGATAGGCGGATATCGTCAACCCGCGCGGCAAAGTGTTGCAGCGCACAAATCACCGTAGAGGAAACCATGGCAGACCTCAAACAAGCACTCGCCGACCGAATCCTGGTGCTCGATGGCGCCATGGGCACGATGATCCAGCGCTATCAGCTCGACGAAGCCGCCTACCGCGGCG
>CALBOV010000146.1 GCA_937896565.1 uncultured Salinisphaerales bacterium | reverse complement strand
GTCATGGCATGGTCCATGGAGTCCGAGACCCGGATGGACGATTGCGCACTTTGCCAGAACGAGTTGTCGAATCAGCCGCATTCGGCATCGGCTACCGCCAGCTGTGCCGTGGCCGCCTGCGCGATGGTCGCCAGCATGAACCGTACCGATATGCCGGTTTTTCATCCGGCGCCCGCGGCGCTGTTTCCTTCCCCGTCCGCCCATCGCGGCCGGCTGCTGGATGGCCCCGATCCCTTCCCTCCGCGTGACCTCCACGCCTGATCCGACGGGCGCCTAACGCGCCACGTTCCTCGGATTCTTCCTGGCGGTCGCTCGGGCAATTTGTGCCCGACCGCAGCGCTCCGCAGCACACGATCGTCGTGACCCGACGAAATACGGGTAATGCGAAAACCGTGCCCCTGAGGATGAATCCGGACACATCGATTCAAGTCACGTGGAGTCATATTCCGATGAAGAACATTCTAATTCGCGCCATAGCGATGTGGTCGCTCCTGGCGTTTGCCTCGGCCTTTACCGGCATCGCTTTCGCGGCGCCGATCCAGGCCGCCCTGTATCACAACCCCGGCTGTATGTGCTGCGAGAAATACGCCGACTACCTCAATGAAAACGGTTTCGACGTCGAAGTGCTCGACACCAACGATATGGCCGGCATCAACCGTCAGCACGGCGTGCCCGCCAAGCTCTCCTCCTGCCACACCATGATGGTCGGCAACTATGTCGTCGTCGGCCATGTGCCGGCGCAAGTAATCAACAAACTGCTGGACGAACAGCCCGATATCCGTGGCATCTCGCTGCCCGGAATGCCGATGGGATCCCCCGGCATGGGTGGCGAAAAGCAGGAACCTTTCGTGATTCACACGCTGAGTGATGACGTTTACACGACGTATTAGGCCTGTCTTCAGGCAACCATCGAGGAAATCAATGGTGAAAAGCTGCAATTCCGAAGCATCGACTTCGTCGTCCGACTCGGGTCATCCGGCCCGGCGCTGGCTCGAGCCACGCAGCGTGCTCGTGGGCGGCTTGGTCGCCGCGGTAATCGGGCTCGTATTCAACTGGAACTGGGTCGTGGCCATCGGGGCCGTGCCGCTGCTGTTCATCCTGCCCTGCATGATCATGATGGGCTGGATGATGTGGAGCATGCGACCGAAAGCTACTGATGATTCAACGGCCCGACAGGAACCAAACACGCAAACCCGTTATTCACAGCAGACAGCGCCGTTGAGCGCGCCTTCTGCACAATCCAAAGAGGACTAGAACCATGCGTACAACAGTAAAAACGATTATTGCCGCCGCTCTGATCGCGGGCGCACCCGCCGTACTCGCCGCCACGCCAGGCGACGATACCCAGTCGGCACCCGCGGACAACATGGGGCAGATGATGCAAGACGATAGTGAAAAGGGTCATGGCATGGGCATGAACAACAAGGACATGCCGATGATGAAAATGATGACCCGGATGAACGACATGATGGAAACCTGCAACAAGATGATGCAGAGCAAGATGGAGAATATGAACGGCCCGGACGGTTCGACCGACAAGGGCTAGACACGAATGCGCCGGCGGCCCCAATCCCGGTGGCCGCCGGCCTCTTCTTGATCGAACAGGAGTATAGAAATGAGCTTACATCTAGGCGATACCGCCCCGAATTTCACCGCCGATACCACCGAAGGCGAGATCGATTTCCACGAATGGCTTGGCGACGGCTGGGGCATGTTGATGTCGCATCCGGCCGACTTCACACCGGTGTGCACCACCGAGCTGGGCGCGGTCGGCGGTCTCAAGGAAAGGTTCGCCCAGCGCAACGTGAAAGCCATCGTGGTCTCGGTGGATTCGGTGGACGATCACAAACGCTGGTCGGCCGATATCGAGGAAACTCAGGGCCAGGCCGTGAACTTCCCGCTCATCGGCGATTCCGACCGCAAGGTCGCCGAACTTTACGACATGATCCACCCGAACGCAGGCGATACATCGACGGTGCGCAGTGTGTTCATCATCGATTCCAACAAGAAGATCCGGATGACGCTCACCTATCCCAAGAGCGCCGGGCGCAATTTCGACGAGATTCTGCGGGTGATCGATTCGTTGCAGCTGACCGACAACTACAAGGTCACCACCCCGGCCAATTGGCAGGACGGCGACGACGTGATCGTGTCGCCGGCGTTGTCCAATGAAGAAGCCGAGAAGCTGTTCCCGGCCGGCTGGAACGAACTCAAGCCCTACCTGCGCATGACCAAGCAGCCGAACAAGTAACGACTGAGAGTGTGCTGCCCCGGATACAGGCGCGTCGCGTTGCTGTATCCGGGGCGTTACCGGCGATCACGTCATGAGCCGTCCGCGCTGGGTATGGACCCGATCGATGCATGACGTCGGCCATCCAATCAAAGGCTTGTTTCCGACATGCAAACCCAAGCTCCGTACCAAGAGGTTGTCGCGGAATACGCTCGGATTGCGGGCCGCTATGATCGGAAGTGGTCGTTCTATATCGAGGCGACGATGCAGGAGACGATCGCGCGTTTGCCGCTGGGCGAGGAGGATCGATTACTCGATGTGGGCTGCGGAACGGGCGCCCTGCTTTATCGTCTTGCGACCGTTCATCCCCCAACTCGGCTCGTGGGCGTGGATCCGGTACCCGCCATGCTCAAAATCGCGCGCCGCAAACTCCCGTCTGATATAGCGCTTCATGAGGGATGGGCAGAGCAGCTCCCATTTGCCGACGCACAGTTCGACCTCGTCGTTTCCTGCAGCATGTTTCACTACGTCGCGCGGCCGCTCGACGCGTTGATCGAAATGCGGCGCGTGCTGCGCCCCGGCGGCCAGCTCGTGCTCACGGACTGGTGTGGCGACTATCTGATGTGCCGGCTGTTCGAGCGCTATCAACGGCTGCGCGCTCATGCGCACGCACGGACCTATCGAACGCATGAGTGCGCTCGAATGCTCAAAGAAAGCGGCTACGCCGCCGTGCAGATCGAAACCTACAAAATCAACTGGCTCTGGGGGCTCATGACCGCCCGTGGTACCCATGTTCAAGCTTAATTTTCTACCGAAACGAAAAAATCAGCGAGAAGCCCGATGGCGATGAACGCCGATTTGCTGTTCGTCTGCCTGGCGTTGGCCGCACTCGGCCTCGTGTTGTTAGCTGTGGTCTTCCGCACATTGCTACGCACCGCGCGCAAGGGGTGGCTGATAGCGGCTGTGGTGCTAACCGCAGCACTGCTCTGGATCGATATCGTCATCATCTGGTGCTTGGTCGAATACAGCCTGTTTGCTGTCGATTTTAGTAGTGACGGTTTGCGCACGCTCCTCGAGCGCGCTGGCCCCTGGGCGCCTGCCGCGTCCATCGGCCTGATGACGGCTCACTCTTTCGTGCCGTTTCCGGCCGAGGTGATCGCAATCGCCAATGGCGTCGTCTTCGGCTCCGGGCTGGGTGTACTGCTCACCTGGGCGGGCGCAATGATCGGCGCAATACTGAGTTACGAGATCGCACGGGCCCTGGGCCCGGCCACGCGGACGCGCTTGGTTCCGCTGCGTTACCAGGCGCGGTTGGATGCATTCGTGAGTGATAGCAGTATTACGACACTGCTGACCGCGCGCCTGATACCGATCATGTCCTTCAATCTGGTCAATTACGCCGCGGGACTCGCCGGCGTGCCGCGATGGACGTTCGTCTGGACCACCGGCGTGGGTATTTTGCCGCTGACCGTACTGAGCGTACTGCTCGGTAGTCAGGCGCTGCACTTGCCGGCCTATATCTGGACTCTCGCAGGCATTGCCGCGCTGATCTTGTTCGGCGCGGCGCGCGTCATCCGATCGCGGGGCGCGCATGAGCGAAACCGCGAGCACGACCATTCCAGGGCGCGGGATCGCCGCCGCCAAAACGCCAGGCGATGACGATCTGGACGAATCTCCTGCTGGCGCTGTTCGCCGGCGTGCTGCTCAATCTCACGCCGTGTGTGCTACCCGCGTTGCCCATCAAGTTGCGCACGATCGCGCGTGTGGTGGGCAGCGGTAAGCGACAACGCTTTCTGGCAGCGATCGCGCTGCTGGCTGGCACGCTCACCTTCTTCGGTGCGCTCGCTTTGGCGACCGCCATGCTGAACTGGACCTGGGGCACCCTGTTCCAGGCGTTCTGGTTTCGCGCGGCACTGGCTTTCCTGCTCGCCGGCCTCGGCGTTTACAGTCTCGCGGGGCGCGGCGTGCAACCACCCCAATGGGTCTACCGCGTCCAGGGAAACGGCTACGCCGAACCCTACTTGGCCGGTTTTCTGGCCGCGGTCTTGTCCGCGCCCTGCACCGGGCCTTTCCTGGGCGGCGTCATGGCATTTGCGCTCACGCAGGCGCCGAGCACGATCTTCGCGCTGTTCATGGCGGTGGGCGTCGGGTTGGCCCTGCCCTACCTCGTTCTGCTGGCCCGACCCGGACTGCTGACACGCATACCACGCAGCGGCGCGTGGCTATCCCGCGTGCAGCAGGTCATGGGCCTGATTCTCCTGGCCGGCGCGACGTTTTTTGCAACGACCGTGCTCGCGGAACGCGTCGGCACCCTGCTGTGGACCGCCTGGCTCGGGACCCTGGCTTTCTGGTTGATCCGCGCATTGGTGGTCGGCCCCGGATTCGGCGCGCGTTTGGTACCGGCGCTCGTCTTGGTCGCTGGCGTGGCCGGCGCCGTCACGCTCGGCTTTGATCGTGGGGCCGGCGCACAGCACGCGTTGCCTTGGCAGCCGCTAACGGAGCGCGCGCTTGCCGAGGCCCGCACTGCCGGCGCGCCGGTGCTTGTCGAGTTCACGGCGGATTGGTGTATTAACTGCAAAGTTCTGGAACAAACCGTTTACGCCGACGCCACGATTGTGAAATCCGTCGATGCAGCCCAGATGCGCGTTCTACGCGCCGATCTCACCCGGCCGGACGCTGCGCTTGATGCCTACCTACGATCCTTCGGTGGCGCCGGCCTGCCCTTCGCCGTGGTCTTGAAGCCGGACGGGACCGTGCACCGACGCCTACCCGATCTATTTACGGTGGGCACTTTGAAAACAGCCATCGAAACCAGTGGAGAGCAGACGCGTGTCGACCCGTAAAAGTTTTGTCCTCACTTGGCTATTGCCAGCGACCATCGCTATCACGGTCAGCGGCCTTTTTCTTTTCTGGCAATGGACAGTGCCTGGTACGGAATCCGAAGTGCAATCGACGACCGACCAGTCGACCGTTAATACCCGGGATGGCAAGCAGGACGTTGTTGACCTCTATACCGCGTCAGAGTCATCAACAGTCTCAAAGTCCGTCCCACCGCAAACACAGCGTTTTAGCGCGGCCCACGTGGATCTCGATGCAACGCGCGAAGGCGATACGATCCAAATAGAACTGGACATCGCATCGGAGTGGCATATCAACGCCAATCCCGCCTCTTTCGACTTTCTTATACCGACCGACATAAAGGTTTTTGCTAACGGCGTGCGGTTATCGACCGAGCTTGAATACCCACCGGGCGATGAGCTCGACGTCGGCCTCGAAGACCCGATCCGGGTGTATTCGGGTAAGGTTAAGTTGATAGCGGCCCTGGATGAAGTTGCCGACAACGACATATCCACCGTCGAGGCCGTGGTACAAGCCTGTAATGACTCGGGGCTTTGCCTTCCGCCCTCAACGCTTTCTACGTCGCTTCCGAGCACCGCGAACCCATCGCTACCTTAAGCTTCAAAAGCTCTAAGGTCTTCGATCGCTAATGTAAGACGAGCCCAGAATATGTTCGAGCTCGCATGCATGCGCCGCGCGCCTTAGAACCAGCCAACCTCGATGATTTACAAAAACGTTTTTTTGCTCGAGAAAAAACTTAGCCGACGGCCATTGCTAGCCTCGTCCATTTTGATATAGTAGAAGAATGCGTGCCTTCTTGGTTCTAATTTTGCTGTTGCAAGCCTTGGTCGCCCAAGCGGGCGTTCCGGGGATATCTTGCCTGCACGATTCCGAGCACGCTAACGCGGAAACATCCGCTGTT
>CALBOV010000145.1 GCA_937896565.1 uncultured Salinisphaerales bacterium | reverse complement strand
CCTGTGGCAGCGCTTCGCCGGTTTCATGGTGCCCGGAGATCAGCGCCAGGCCTTCCGGCTCCCAGCACCAGTTCTCCATGAACTGGCTGGGCAGCTCGACCGCGTCCCAGGCCACGCCGTTGATCCCCGACACGGACAACTCATCGACCTGGGTCAGCAGGTGGTGCAGGCCGTGGCCGAACTCGTGAAACAGGGTTTCGACTTCGTTGTGCGACAGGCAGGCGGGCCTGCCATCCACCGGGCCGCCGAAGTTGCAGACCAGAAATGCGATCGGCAGCTGGTCGATGTCGTCGGTGCGATAACGGCCCTGGCAATCGTCCATCCAGGCACCGCCGCGCTTGCCCGGCCGGGCATAAGGATCGACATAGAACAGTCCGCGGCGCTGGCCGGCATCGTCCAGCACGGCGTAGGTGGTGACGTCTGCGTGCCAGACGTCGGCATCGCGCACCGGTTCGAAGCGCACATCGTAGAGCTGCTCGGCGACGGCCATCATGCCGTCGAGCACCTGCGGCGCGGGAAAGTACGGCCGCAGCATCTCGTCGGACAGTCCCAGCGTTTCCTCCCGGTACTGCTCGGCATAAAAGCCCACATCCCAGGGCGCCAAGGGCGTCGGGCCCCCGCGCTCCGCCGCGAAAGCGGCCAGCGCATCCAGTTCACGCTGCGCGGCGGGTCGGGCCTTGGTCGCCAGATCGAGCAGGAAGGTTTCCACCGTGGCCGGGGAGTCCGCCATCTTGGTGGCCAGTGAATACTCGGCGTAGTTCGCGTAACCGACCAGCGCCGCGAGTTCCTGGCGCAGGTCGAGAATCTCCTGAATCACCGGCGCGTTGTCCCATTCGCCGGCCTCCGGTCCCTGGTCCGAGGCGCGAGTCGCGTAGGCCTCGTAGACGGTCCGGCGCAGGTTCCGGTCGGTGGCGTAAGTCATCACCGCGATATAGCTGGGTGCATCCAGCGTGATTGCGTGGCCGGTCAGTTCGCGGGCCTTGGCGGCGGCCGCCGCGGCATCCAGCGCGCGCTGTGGCAGGCCGTCGAGATCGGCGATGTCATCCGTGTTCCAGACCCAGGCCTCGGTGGCGTCGAGCACCTGCTCCTGGAAGCGGGTTTGCAGCACCGAAAGCTGCTGCTGGATCGCTGCATAGCGCTCGCGTTCTTCGCCTTGCAGATGGACCCCGGCGAGACGGAAGTCGCGAATCGCGTGCTCGATGATCGTCCGGCGCGGCGTCGACAGGGTCGCGAATTCGGGTGACTGCGCGATTTGCTCGAAGCGCGTGTAAAGCGCCTGGTTCTGTCCCATTTCGGTCGCATAGGCGGACAGCTTGGGCCGGCAGGCGTTGTAGGCCGCGCGCCAGTCCGGCGAATTCGCCACGCCGTTCAGATGACCCACCGGCGAGAACACGCGGTGCAGGTCGTTGTCCAGCCGCTCCAGCCTGGCGACGAAGTTGTCCCAGGTCGGCTCGCTGATCTGCTCCAGCTCGCGAACGGCGGCGCGGTTGGCGTCCAGCACCGCGTCCAGGGCCGGCTCGGCATGCTCGGGACGAATATGGGAGAACGGCGGCAGCTCATGGCCGCGAATCATCTCCAGCAGCGGGTTGTTCATGCGGGTGATGGCCATCGAAAACGGGGCGAGACTTTATCACGCGCTCCTGTCCGGTTTTCGGTGCGACAAGCCTGGTTCAGAGCAGCCCGCGTGCGGCCAGCGCGGTGGCTGCGCCGGCGCCCGAGAGTAGGAAACCGGAAAACGCGAGACCGGCCTGCAAGCGGTAGCGGCCCACCAGTTTTTCCTGCGGTTCGGCCGACAGCAGAAACGGTTTCCGGCTGGTAGGGCGGGCTAGCACGTGGATGTCGGGTTGCGCGGCCTGGTTGGCCAGTTTCTCGCGGACCTGGGCGACGGCCCTCGCACGCACCTGCTCCCATTCCTCGAGATCGATTTCACCGTCGCCATCGGCATCGAACTCCCGCAGCAGGGTGGCTTCGTCCCGCTTCCACTCGGCGAGCAGCTCGCGGACATCGGACTGCTCGTCGAATTCGTGGTGCACGCCCTGGGAGCGAAACTGGCCCAGTGCGTAGATGGGGTGCAACGGAGGGATGCTGTGCTCCACGTAGCGGTAGCGGCCAAACAGTCCCAGGCCACCGGTCTTGGGTCCGGTGGATGGGCGCGCGGTCGAGCCGTACCAGCGATGGCGGGTGCTCGGAATCACCTTGGCGGCCTCGGGGTCGACGATGCATTCCCCGGTGTCATCGACCAGCAGGAACAGCGCATCGGAGCGGCCATTGTCGATGGTGACCCAGCGCGTGCTGCGACGACCGTTGGAATAAGTGGTCCGGCGCTCCTCGATCTTGAACCACCACCAGACACAGGGCGTATGGCTCAGGGGGGTGTGGATGGGCGGGCCATCCAGCATCTTGCCGAAGCCCGACAGCTCCACGTAGCCCTGCGGCGCGGAGCGAATCTTTGCCGTCGGCGTGTCGGTGATCAGCCGCGATCGCTTCAGGAACATGAAGCTGATGAACAGCGTGACCAGCGCGACGACGATCAGGGCGCCGGTCCAGAACCAGAATTCGCCGTCCGGGGCGGCGGCGATGTCCGAGAGCAAAGCGTTCATTCGCGGCGATCGGGGCCACCGGCCCCCACGTCCGTGCTCAGTTGAACAGGGCGCGCACGTCCACGTCCGCCTTCTCGGATTCCGAGAATTCCAGCAGATCGGCGGCCTTGAAGTTGAAGACCCGCGCGATCAGTACGTCGGGAATCTGCTCAATGCGCACGTTGTTGTTGTTCACGGTTTCGTTGTAGTACTCGCGGCGGTCGGCGATCGCGTTTTCCAGGCCGGAAATGCGAGCCTGCAATTGCTGAAAGGACTGGTTCGCCTTGAGTTCGGGATAGGCTTCGGCGACCGCGAACAGGTTGCCCAGGCCCAGCCGCATCTGGGTCTCCGCCTGACCGACGCCCTTGACGTCGCCGTTGGCGCGCGCGGCCGCCGCCGCCGAGCGTGCCTGCATGACCTTTTCGAGCGTGTCCTGCTCGAACTTCATGTACTGTTTGCAGGTCTCGATCAACTTCGGCAACTCGTCATGGCGCTGCTTCAGCAGCACATCGATGTTGCTCCACGCCTTGCTCACGGCGTGTTTCAGATTGACCAGATTGTTGTAGATGACGATTCCGTACAGCACGGCGCCAAGGGCAATGCCCCAGAACACGAAGGTGCTGATCGCACTCGAAGCTGATTCCATCCCCGGTTCCCCGCAATTTGATGGGAAAAGTCTAGGCGCTGGGCGGTTTCACCACAACGCGAATCGTGGAACTTTTCGCCCGTCGCCGGGGCCAATGGCTACCGCCGGTCGATTGCGGCGGCCAGCACGCGGGCATGGATGATTCCAGGACGGACAGAATGACGACCAAAACGGACTTTCTGGTGATCGGCGGCGGCAGTGCCGGCGTCGCCACCGCACGCAGGGCCGCGCGGCATGGTGCCCGGGTGACCCTGATCGAGCGTGGCCGCATGGGCGGCACCTGCGTCAACGTCGGTTGCGTGCCAAAGAAGGTGATGTGGCAGGCCGGCCGCATGGCCAATGCCATGGATGACATGTCCGGCTACGGGTTTGACGGGGAGCCGATGCGCCACGACTGGGCGCGTCTGGTCGAGCGGCGCGAGGCCTACATCCGGCGGCTGAACGGCATCTACGACTCGAACCTGGAGAAGGAAGGCGTCGATGTCGTTCGCGGCTCCGCGCGATTCGTCGGTCCGCGTCGGGTCCGGGTGGCCGATGCGGAGTACGAAGCCGACCATGTGCTCGTCGCCGTCGGCGGGCGCCCGGTCCGGCCGGACGACATTCTCGGGTCCGATCTGGGGATCGACTCGGATGGTTTCTTCGCCCTGGAATCGCTACCGGCCAGGACCGCGGTGATCGGCTCCGGTTACATCGCCGTCGAACTGGCGGGGGTGCTCGCCGCTCTGGGCAGCCGGACCAGCCTGCTGTTCCGGCACGACACGGTACTTCGTGATTTCGATGAGATGCTCGGCCCGCTGCTGGTGGAGGCGATGCGGGGCCAGGGCGTCGACATGCGCGCGAACAGCCCCGTGTCTCGGGTGGAGCGGGATGGCGGCGACTTGCTGGTTCATCACGGCGCGTCGGAACCTCTGCGCGTGGATCAGGTCCTCTGGGCTGTGGGCCGCGTGCCCGAGACCGCGTCACTGGGTCTGGAGGTGGCGGGTATCGCGTCCGATGAGCAGGGTTACGTGCCGGTGGATGCGTTTCAGAACACCAATCAGGCTGGTGTCTACGCCGTCGGTGACGTGACCGGCGGACCGGCGTTGACGCCCGTCGCGATTGCGGCCGGGCGCCGGTTGGCGGATCGGGTGTTCGGCGGCCAGGCTGACCGTCATCTGGACATGACGATGATTCCGACCGTGGTGTTCTCGTCGCCCACGATCGGAACGGTTGGCCTGACCGAACGGCAGGCGCGCGAGCAGTTCGGCGATGCGGTCAAGGTGTACGGCTCGACATTTCGGGCGCTGTACTACGGCGTGCTGGACAACAAGCAGACGAGCTGTTTCAAGCTGGTCTGCGCTGGCGACGAGGAACGCGTGGTCGGCTGCCATCTCTTCGGCAGTGGTGCCGACGAGATTCTGCAGGGCTTCGCGGTGGCGATGCGCATGGGCGCGACCAAGCGCGATTTCGACGACACCGTGGCAATTCACCCCACGAGTGCGGAAGAACTGGTGACGATGACATGACATGGATGACGAACGGCGCGGGACGCGCACTGGTGTTGATCACCCTGACGGTGAGCCTGCTGTCCGGCTGCGCCGGGCAGAAGATCCTCAACGCATTCACGCCCCAGCGCGACCTGGAGAAGGCAACCAACCTCTCCTACGGGCCGGACCCGCGTCAGAAGCTGGATATCTACACGCCGGAGGGCGCGAGCAATGCGCCGGTGGTCGTGTTTTTCTACGGTGGCAACTGGACCGACGGCAGCAAGAATCTGTACGAGTTCGTCGCCCAGGCATTGACGTCGCGTGGCTTCGTCGCCGTGGTGCCGGACTATCGACTGTATCCGGAGGTCCGGTTCCCCGCCTTCGTCGAGGATGGTGCCGCCGCGGTCGCCTACGCGCGGCAGGTCGCCAGTCGCTACGGCGGTGATCCGGACAAGCTGTTCGTGATGGGGCACTCCGCCGGCGCGCACATCGCCGCGATGCTCGCCACGGATGAGCGCTACCTGCGATCGCAGGGCGGCAGCCGAGCCTGGCTACGCGGGTTCATCGGCCTGGCCGGACCCTACGATTTCCTGCCGATCCAGGACGAGACCACGCGCGCCATCTTCGGGCCGGAGTCCGAGCATCCGAATTCACAGCCGGTGAACTTCGTCGACGGACAGGTGCCGCCGACGCTGCTGTTGCACGGCGAGAACGACCAGGTCGTCTACGCCGACAACTCGCGTGGTCTGGCCCAGCGCATCGCGGAGGAAGGTGGCCAGCCCAAGCTGATCGTCTACTCCAAGATGTCGCATCAGAAGATGATCGCGGTGTTTGGCGCACCGCTGCGCGGGTTGTCCGATGCGGTGGACAAGGTCGCGGCGTTCGTGCGCGAGCAATCGAAGGCTCCCCGGTCCGCGCCGCCGGCCGAGCAGGCGCCTGCGGTATCATCCGACTACTCATTCGAAACGCGACCCATCGATGACGAAGACCCTCGTCCTGCTGAGACACGGCCAGAGCCAGTGGAACCTTGATAACCGATTCACCGGTTGGGTGGATGTCGATCTTTCCGATCAGGGCGTTGCCGAAGCGCAAGCTGCCGGCAAGCTGATGCGGGACGAAGGCCTGGCCTTCGATGTGGTGCACACCTCGCTGCTCAAACGCGCGATCCGGACCATGCAACTCGCCATGGCCGAAGCGGACCAGTTGTGGGTGCCGGTGCAACGCAGCTGGCGCCTGAACGAACGCCACTACGGTGGCCTGCAGGGCCTGAACAAGGCGGAAACCACCGCCAGGCACGGCGAGGAGCAGGTGCTGATCTGGCGGCGCAGCTACGACACGCCTCCACCGGAGATGCCGACCTCCGATCCGGACCACCCGGTTCATGACCGTCGCTACCAGGGCCTGGATGCACGCGTGCTGCCGGGCACGGAGTCGTTGAAACTGACCCTGGAGCGGGTGCTGCCCTACTGGCATGACGCGATCGTTCCCGACCTGCTGGCCGACAAGACCGTGCTGGTCGCCGCCCACGGCAACAGCCTGCGCGCCATGGTCAAGTACCTGGATGGCATCTCGGACGACGAGATCACCGGGCTGAATATCCCCACCGGCATCCCGCTGAAGTACACGCTGGACGATCAGCTCAACGTGGTCGACAAGGGCTATCTGGGCGATGCCGAGGCCGCGGCCGCCGCCGCCGAGGCCGTCGCCAACCAGGCCAAGGCCTGAGAGCGCCGGTCCCCGCGGTCCATATGCCGTGACGGACGCCGCCACCCGACTCGCCGAGCTCGGCTGGACCGCGTTCGAGGAGGCGCAAGGCAAGCCCGACCACGAGCCGGTGCGGGTGTTTTCGATACACCGAAGCGAGGCGCTTGCCCGGTCGGTGGATGGCGAATGCCGTGTCGACCTCGCGATGCATCGGGCTCTGGGCGCCATCGCCGTGGGCGACTGGCTGCTTCGGTCGACCGATGGCGACAGCTACACACGGCTGGAGCGGCGGACCGAAATCGCCCGCAAGGCGGCTGGTGAGCATGTCCACAAGCAGGTGTTGTCGGCCAATGTCGACCGCCTGCTGATCGTTTCCAGTTGCAACCAGGAGTTCAGCCTTCCGCGGCTGGAGCGCTATCTGGTGCTCGCCTGCGACTGCGGTGTGGAACCGGAGATCATCCTGACCAAGGCCGATCTCAGCGACGAGGCGGAATCGCTGGCACGGGCCGCCGCCAGTCTGCTGGACGGTGTGCCGGTGCGGCTGGTCGACGCCCGTGATGCCGATCAGGTGCGCCCGCTCGCCGAGAGCATTCGGCCGGGGGAAACACTGGCGCTGGTCGGCTCCTCGGGCGTTGGCAAGACGACATTGGCCAACGCGTTGGGTGCGCCGGATCTGGCGACCGGCGCGGTGCGCGGCATTGACGACAAGGGT
This sequence comes from uncultured Salinisphaerales bacterium, assembly GCA_937896565.1. Taxonomy (GTDB): domain Bacteria; phylum Pseudomonadota; class Gammaproteobacteria; order Nevskiales; family OUC007; genus Abyssibacter. The sequence continues at coordinate 17,547 of CALBOV010000145.1, read as the reverse complement.
CGTCACACGACCACGGCGCGATCGATGGTGCAGCTGCCCGGCGGTGGTTTGCTGATCGACAATCCGGGTATTCGCGAGTTGCAGCTCACCGATTGCGAACGGGGCATCGCCAAGGTGTTCTCCGACGTGCTGGGGCGCGCCGAACAGTGCCGCTTTCAGGACTGCTCGCACGAAGCCGAGCCCGGTTGCGCGGTTCAGGCCGCGATCGAGTCCGGAGCGTTGCCTGCCCGCCGGCTCGACAGCTTCCGGGCTCTGGAGGCGGAGCAGGCGCGCAACGCGGAGATTCTGGAAGCCAAGCGCCAGCGCGCCCGGGATATCGGGCACAAATACCGCAAGCTCAACTGGTCCAAGCGTGCCCGCCGCGGGCAATGATCCCGGACCTGTCGCGGCATCGCCGAAGGCGGCCGGCGCCAGCTTCCGTTAGGCTGTGGGCTCCATTGACCATGTTACGGATGACATGATGCTGACCAAACGGAGTGGTCTCCTGCTGGCCGTTGTTTGCGGTCTGATGACGGCCTGTAGTGGAGGGGATGACGATGGTGGCGGGGAGACCGGTATTCCCGAAGTCACCCTGGGCGCCGGCTCCTACAACCGTGCGGTCACGGTTGACGGTGTCGAGAGCAACTACCGTCTCTATGTGCCGGCCGGGGTGGAACCGGGCGACGAGGAAGCGCTGCCTCTGGTCATCTCGCTGCACGGCGGGGGTTCCGATCCTGTGGAACACGATCTGTTCACCCGCTTTCGACGGCTCGCCGACGACGAGACGTTCGTGCTCGTGACGCCAGCCGGTTTCGCGACGACCTGGAATGCCGGGTCCTGTTGCGGCCCGGCCGAGACGCAGCAGGTCGATCATGTCGCGGTGATCGACGGCCTGCTGGATGATGTCGAGCAGCTGGTGGCTCTGGACACGACGCGGGTGTACGTCACCGGCCATTCCAATGGCGGGATGATGGCGTATCGCCTGGCCTGCGAGCTGTCGGATCGGATTGCCGCCATCGCGCCGAATGCGGCGACGATGATGGATCGCGATCTGGATGCGGACCCGGTGGAGACGGTCTACAGCTGTCAGCCGACCCGGCCCGTTCCGGTGTTCCATGTTCATGGTCTCGCCGACACCTGCGTGCCGTTCGAGGGTGGTGAGAGCACGGGTCCGGAAGGTGGCACGCGGCCGCCGGTGTCCGATTCGATCGACTTCTGGGTCAGCAACAACCGCTGCCTGATCCCGCCGCTACTCAGCTCGTACAACAATGGTGACGCGCGTTGCGAGACGTATACCGGGTGTCAGGACACGGCGACCGTGACCCTGTGCACCGTCGAGAACGGCGGGCACACCTGGCCGGGCTCCGGCATCAACCCGTCGGCCGACACCTGCGGTGGCGATGCCGCCGACGATCTCGAGGCCACTCAGCAAATCTGGGATTTTTTCTCCGGGCAAAGCCTCTGATCGCATCGCGCGGGCCTACAATGCGCACCCGTTCAACGCTTGTGCGCAACCATGTTGCTGTCTGTTCGCCAGCTCGATTTTCATGTCGGCACCCACGCGATTCTCGATCAGGCTGATCTGGTCATCGAGCCTCGTGAACGCGTCTGTCTGGTGGGGCGCAACGGGGCCGGAAAGTCCACACTGCTGAAACTGATCGCCGGTACGGTGGACCCGGATGCCGGCGAGATCGACCGCAGCAACGCGCCGACGATCGCCTCGCTGCCGCAGGAGGTGCCGGACGGGCTGGACGGTTCGGTTTACGACGTCGTGGCGCAGGGGCTCGGCACCGCCGGGCGTCTGGTGGCCGAGTATCACGAGGTGCTCGCGCACGACGCCGAGAACCTGGACCGCCTGGCGCGGGTGCAGCAGGCCCTGGAGGCGGCGGACGGCTGGACGTTGTCGACCCGTGTCGAGGCGACGCTGTCCCGCCTCTCGCTGGATGGCGACGCGGCATTCGCGGCACTGTCGGGTGGGCTCAAGCGCCGGGTGCTGCTCGCGCAGGCACTGGTGTCCGAGCCCGATCTGCTACTGCTCGACGAGCCGACCAACCATCTGGACATCGACAGCATCGGCTGGCTGGAGGAATTCCTGCTCGGCTGGGGTGGCACGCTGCTGTTCATCACCCATGACCGGGCATTTCTCCAGCGTCTGGCGACGCGCATCATCGAACTGGACCGGGGGCGGCTGAGCAGCTGGCCGGGCAGCTACGAGGACTACCTGCGGCGCAAGGCCGAGGCGCTGGAGGCCGAAGCCCAGCAGAACGCCCTATTCGACAAGAAACTGGCGCAAGAAGAGGCCTGGATTCGTCAGGGGATCAAGGCGCGGCGCACCCGCAACGAGGGGCGCGTTCGGGCGCTCAAGGCCATGCGAGCGGAATACCAGCAACGCCGCACCCGGCAGGGCACGGCGAAGATCGCCGTCGAGGAAGCCGAGCGCAGCGGCAAGCTGGTGACCGAGGTCACCGACCTGCGCTACGCCTACGGCGAGCAATGCATCGTCGATGGGCTGACGACCACGATTCTTCGTGGTGACAAGGTCGGCGTGCTCGGCCCCAACGGGGTCGGCAAGACCACGCTGCTGCGACTGATGCTCGGCCAGCTCGAGCCGGACGCTGGCAGCGTGCGGCTGGGCACCAAGCTGGAGATCGCGGTGTTCGACCAGTTGCGAGACCAGCTGGATCCCGCCAGAACCGTGGTCGAGCACATCGGTGAGGGCAAGGAAACGGTCACCATCGGTGGTCAGCAGAAGCACGTCATCAGCTATCTCGCCGACTTCCTGTTTCCGCCGGATCGCGCGCGCAGCCCGGTGAGCGTGTTGTCGGGTGGTGAGCGCAGCCGGCTGATGCTCGCCCGCCTGTTCTCGCGCCCGTCCAACCTGCTCATTCTCGATGAGCCCACCAACGATCTCGACATCGAGACGCTGGAACTGCTGGAAGAACGGTTGATCGACTACGCCGGGACCGTGATCGTGGTCAGCCACGACCGTGCCTTCGTCGACAATGTCGTCACGCGCACGCTGGCGTTCGAGGGGCACGGTCGCATCGGTGACTATGTCGGTGGATACGAGGACTGGCTGCGGCAGCGACCGGTGTCGGCCCCGCCGCGTGCCACCAGGACCGCGGAACCTTCAACGCCCAGGCCGGAGCCCCGACGCTCCCGCCTTGGTCACAAGGCACGGCGCGAACTGGAGGATTTGCCGGCACGCATCGAGGCGCTGGAGGCGGAGCAGGCGACGCTCACCCAGCGCCTGTCCGAGGCGTACTCCAGCGATTCGAAGGAAGCGGAGGGGCTTCAGCAGTCGCTGGACGCGTTGGTCGAAAGGCTGGAGCAGGCCTACGCTCGCTGGGAGGCGTTGGAGGCCGCCGGCGAGTAATACCGGCAGGGCCTCAGTCGAGTGACCACGCCGCGTGTTGCCGCAGCCACTCCAGCGCGTCGTCCGCGTCCTGTTCGAACCAGGCCCGCGTCGATCCCAGTCGGAAGCTGTAGCCCCAGGCGTCCATGTCGGCGAACGCCCGTTCGCGACCGAACCCGCTGACCCGGTCCGCCATCAGGATCTGGAGATAGCAGACGGCGTTCTCCTCCGTGTCGTCGCTCAGGGCGTCGGTGTCGAGCCCGCGGCGGCCACGTGCCGAGGCACAAAGCCAGTGGCCACCTTCGTGCAAGACGGAGTGCACCGGCGTGTCCGGCCGCATGTAGAGACGGTCGCCGATCAGGCCGGCCTCCTCGTCGCCCCAGTAACTGCCCGGGATCGGTTCGCCGGCCGCGACCTCGACGAGGCGCAGTCCGTGCGGCGCGAAGAGCGCGTCCAGCTCCTCGCGCCGGACCTCGGCTACGGTGAGGACGGGTGCGAGTACGCCGCCGGCCAATCGCCATCCTTGTCGAGGTAACGGTCACGCAACAGCGTTTGCCGGCTGGTCATGGATTGCACCGCACCGTTGATGATCACCGTCTCCGCCATGGTCGTGACCTCCAGCGGATCACCGGACCAGACCACGGCGTCGGCCACCTGGCCCGGCATCAGGCCATCACGCCCGTTGCCGAGACCAAAAATCCTCGCTGGGTTCACCGTGACCGACGCCAGCGCGGCGTCCCAGGGCAGGCCATGGGCGACGGCATTGCCGGCCAGTTGCCGGATGTTGCGTGCCTGGTGCGATTCGCCATCGTCGGCAATCGCGATCAGCACGCCGGCCGCATGCAGGATGGCGGCGGAGTCCGGTCGTGCGCCCAGCTGTTCGAAGTTTTCCGGCAGGTTGTCGACGGGGTTCAGGATGACCGGCACGCGCGCCTTCGCCAGCGCGTCCGCGACGATCCAGGCTTCCGCTCCACCTGCGATGATCAGCCGCAGGCCAAATTCGTCCGCCAGAGCCAGCGCGGCACCGATATCCGACGCACGATGGACCCGGGCGACTACGGGCAACTCGCCGGACATTGCCTTGAGCAGCACCTCGCGCGCGGGTCTGCGGATGGCGTAACCGGGGTTGGCCGTCTGCTTCTGCCCGGCCGGCAGCGCGTCCCAGGCCCTGGTGTCCTCCAGGGCTTCCCGCAACTCGCCCAGCGTGCCGGCGCGGGAGCCGCCGGTGAAATCGGCGCCGTGCTTGCCCAGGGTGACGAACAGCGCGGCGCGTGGCTTGATCACGAAGTCCGAAACCGGCGCCAGGCTGATGACGCTTCCCTGTCCGGCGAACAGGCTGCCCGGCGGGGTCGACAACCAGGCCGACGGACTGGTCGGTGCGACCATGGCGCGGGTCACGCCCTCGATGCGATTGATCGGGATCAGCGTGGAGCGTGGGTTGATGGCGCCGGTGACGTCGAAGGCCGCGCCCAGATGCGAGCTTTCGAGTTCGTTGTCGACCGTCCCGGCGACCAGTTCCACCTCCTCGACGCCCAGTGCGGACAGGGCATCGAACAGGCCCGGTGTCACCACCTTGTCCTTGCCGGCGATGGTCTTCACGTCGCCGGGGACGGACAGCTTGGGCCCCAGCGCAGCGATCTTGCCGTCGCGGATCAGCAACGTGCCCTGATCCAGCGTCCCGGCATCGCCCAGCGTGTGAATGGTGGCGCTTTCGATGGCGATACGCTGCGCGGCCGCGGGATTCATCGTCGCGCCGATCGTGATGAGGGCGGCGGCTGTCAGGCTGAAGCGGTTCACGAGTTCACCTCCAGGATGCCGAGCTTGAAGTCCCGCATCGGCTGTCTTTCGGGATCGTCGCGGTCGTAAAGCAGGGCGCCGTCGATGAACACCTGATCGGCGAGGCTGTAGACCGAGAAGGGGTTGCCCGACCAGATGACCACGTCGGCCATCTTGCCGGCTTCCAGCGTGCCGGTCTGGTCGAGAATGCCCATGGACTTCGCCGGGTTCGCCGTGACCCAGCGGATGGCATGCTCGGGGCGGATCTCCATGCCCGCGCGATTGCCGGCGGCCATGGCCTTGGCCGCCTCCTGGTTCAGTCGCTGAATGCCATGCGGATCGTCGGAGTGGACGATGGCGCAGCCGTTCTTGGCCGCGTCGACCATCGCGATGTTCTCGCGGATGCCGTCGAAGGCCTCCATCTTGAAGCCCCACCAGTCGGCCCACATGGCTGCGCAGACCTCGTTCTCACCCAGCAGGTCGGCGATCTTGTATGCCTCGACCGCGTGGTGGAAGGCCGTGACCTTGTAGCCGAACTCGCGCGCCACATCGAGCATGGTCGCCATCTCGTCGCCGCGATAGCAGTGGTTGTGCACCAGAATGTCGCCACGCAGCACGGCGGCCAGTGTTTCCAGCTTGAGGTCGCGTTGGGGCTTGTCGGCCGGGTCGGCTTCATCGCCCTTGGCCAGCCAGCGATCCCACTTGTCGCGGTAGGTTTCGGCCTCGATCCAGGCGGAGCGATAGCCGAACACGTTGCCCATCCGGGTGTAGGGCGTCTGCCGACCGGGTCCGTAGACCCGCTTCGGGTTCTCGCCGCAGGCCATCTTCAGCGCGTGCGGGGCGCCCGGGAATTTCATGCCCTGATAGGTGGTCGACGGCACGTTCTTCAGTGTCACGCCCCGGCCGCCGAACAGGTTGGCCGAGCCGGGCAGGATCAGCATCGAGGTGACGCCACCGGCCAGCGCGGTGTCGAAGCCAGGGTCCTGCGGCCACACGCCGTGCTCGGCCCAGACCCCGGCCGTGTTGTTGCCGGTGATCTCGTTGCCGTCGGACAGGGCCGCGACCTCCGGTGAGGGATAGACCCCCAGATGCGAGTGAGCGTCGATGATGCCGGGGGTGACCCAGCGGCCTTCGGCATCGATCACCCTGGCGCCACGCGGCGCCGACAGGTCGCGACCGACCTTGGCGATCCTGCCGTCTTCCAGCAGTACGGCGCCGTTGTCGATGCGCTCACCGGTGCCGGTCAGCACGGTCGCATTGCGGATCAGCGTGGTCTTGGAGGGCAGCGGCTGATAAGTCGAGGCAAAGGGTTCACGAGCGGGTTCCGTCGAATCCGTGGACGGGCCGCAGGCCGTCAACATCAGTGCGGTCAGCGCGAGGAAGAGTGAACGTGGGGACATGGGCGATGGCGTGACAATTGACAGGCTTGGAGAGTACCGGCCCGTGGCACAGGGGTGAAGCACCGGCCGGTTCGCATGACGGCGTCGACAGAGCTGGGATTTTTCTGCCAAGCGGCACGTCTGCCGTGATGAGGGGGGACGGTTGGCTATATCTTTGCATGTCATCTTTTCGTAAAGTTTAAATCACAGTCCGGCGACGACCGGGCAAGTGCACCGGGCCGAGCGTCCGGAACCGCACCGATTCACCATCCACTACACACTCGCAGGGCGCGGGTCTTTGCCGGTCGCGCCTGCATGGAGAACTTGGTCATGGGGCCCTCAACTCGCCTTTTCCGGTCGGCGCTGCTCGGCAGTGCCACGCTGTTTCTTTCCGTTCAGAACGTCCAGGCGTCCGAACCACCATCCCAGGACGTGACTGCCCCGACCGGGGCGGGCGACACCCTGGTGGTCGAATGGGTCGGCTCCGCACCGGCGGGTGCGACGGGTGCCGTGACCAACTCCTGTCCGGAAGGCACGGGTGATTCGCATGACATCGTCCTGGCGCTGCCGGACGGTTTCTACGACGGTCGATCGCTGATCGCGGACTTTCATATCGAGTGGCCGGTCGGCACCAACATCGGCATCGTCACCGATCCGGATCTGGTGCTCAGCATCTATCAGGATGGCACCGCGCTGGGCTCCAGCGATGGCGGATCCCCGGAGGAAAACGTCCGTGTGATCGATCCCGCCGCCGGCACGCTGACCGCTGTGGTGTGTCCTTATTTCGCCAGTGGCGCCACTGACTATTCGGCCAGCCTGACGCTGCAAGTCGCGGGCGAGACAGCCTGTGTGGAAGCCCCCACCAAGGCCATCGCCGCCGCGTCTCCGGTCTCCGCCGGTGGTAGCTTGAGCGGCCTGGAAGCGCCCCGGATCGGGAATTTCGACAAGTTCCTCAAGGAGGACGCGACGGCCCTGTCGGCGGTGCCGCAGGGTGTGTTCGGCGGCCGCTTGCAGAACGTGCAGTTCGACCGTCAGCTGGACAAGCCGACGTTCCTGTGGGCCGAGAAGGTGGCGCCAAGTCCGTCCGTTGGCGCATTGGCCGACGAGCGCGAACTGATGATCGCCAAGGCCCGTGCGCATCTGCGTCGGGAATCCAAGCTGCTGAAGCTCACCGACGCGCTGATCGACGAAGCGGAGGTGGCCTTCGCGGGCTACAACGGTGCGGGCCCCGCCGTGGTGCGTTTCCGCCAGCGTGTCGGTGGTCTGGAAGTCTTCCAGCGCTATCTCAACGTGCTGATGGACCGGAATCTCGACCCGGTCGCCGTCTCCGGTTACTTCGCGACGGATTTTGACGCCGGCGAAGTCGCCACCCGCAGCTTTGCATCAGGCGCAGCGCAGGCCATTGCGTCAGCCTGGGGATCGCTGGGCGGCGTGCTGAGCGCATTGAACCTGGTGCCCGAGGATGTCGACGGCGAATACACCTGGTTCTCACTGCCGGTGTTGTCCGGATCTCATCTCATGGAACGGCGGCCGCGTGTCCGCTCCATGTACTACGCGCGTGGCAACACGCTGGAGCCGGCGTACTACGTCGAGCTGTTCAGCCGCACGCGCGTTGGTGGTGCATTGAGCGCCTTCGCCTTCATGGTGTCGGCGGAGTCCGGCGAGATTCTGCATCGCAAGAATCTGGTCAACGACGCCGCCTTCACCTATCGCGTGTTCGCGGACACGACGGCGCCTTACGCGCCGTTCGATTCGCCTCTGGGGAATGATCAGACGCCGTTCCAGGGTTCCGGCCCCGATGTCGATGTGCCGCGACTGCCGGCCTCGACGGCGCTGGTGTCGCTGGAGTCCGGACCGATCAGCACCGGTGATCCGTGGCTTGCGGACGACGCGACCCAGACCATCGGCAACAACGTCGAGGCCTGTATCGATGCCTTCGATACACCGGTGTCCGGGATCATTTCCAACCCGCTGAACATCTGCACCGAAATCACGCAGGATGTGCCGGATATCTACGCACCGACCAGTGGCGACCGGGAGTTCGACTACGACGTGATTCCCGACGGCGATCCCAGCGAGCAGGAAGCCCAGTACGGCGCCATCGTGAACATGTTCTACATCGTCAACTGGATGCACGACTGGTGGTACGACCACGGTTTCGACGAGGAATCCGGCAACGCCCAGCTGGACAACTACGGTCGCGGTGGCGCCGACGGTGACCCGATCCTGGCGCAGGGTCAGGATGCTTCCGGCCGCAACAACGCCAACATGGCCACTCCGGCTGACGGCTCCTCGCCGACGATGCAGCAGTACCTGTTCGACGGTGCGCTCAACGGCGAGGTGAAGCAGCTGACGCCGACCGAAACCGAGCCGTTCACGTTCACCGGTGCGTCCTTCGGGCCGTCCACCTTCGACGTGACCGGGTCGGTGGTCGTCGCCGCCGACAACTTTGGCGATTCGGACACGGATGGCTGTGGCCTCGTCGATCCGCTGCTGGGTCTGGTCAATGCTCCGGGGCTGCCTCAGTTGAGCCTGGCCGGCAACATCGCCCTGATTGATCGCGGCGGCTGCCCGTTCACGACCAAGGCCCAGTTCGCCCTGCTTTCCGGTGCGAGCGCGATGGTCGTGGTGAACAACGTCGATACGGCACCGATCACCATGGGCAACGGGGACGTGCCGCTCGTGCCGATTCCGAACAGCCCGACCGATCCGCTCTACCAGATTCCGTCCGTGATGATCACCAAGGCCGACGGCCAGATCATCAAGGACAATCTGGCGGCCGGCGAGGTCACCATGCGGGTGAACCGCGAGCCGTCCGTCGATTCCGACGGCACGCTGGACAACCAGATCATCGCGCATGAGCTGTTCCACTACGTGCATCACCGTCTGACCGACTCGAGCAACCAGCAGGCCGGCGCCATGTCCGAGGGCTGGGGCGACATCAACGCCTTCATGCTGTCGGCCCGGGCGGATGATGCGAACGCGCCGTTCAACACGAACTACTCGGGTGCCTACTCACTGGCCGGCTACGTCACCCACAACTTCTGGTCGGGCATTCGTCGGGCGCCGTACTCCACGGACTTCTCGAAGAACGCGTTCACCTTCAAGCACATTGCCGACGGTGAACCGACGCCGGATGGTGGTGACGGTGCGACCAACTCGGCCGTTCACAACTCGGGCGAGATCTGGGCGAACATGATGTGGAACTGCTACGCCGGGCTCATCAACGACCCGCGGCACAGCTTCGACGAGGCCCAGGCCCGGATGAAGGACTACATCATCGGCGGCTTCAAGATGACGCCCGCGAATGCGACCTACACCGAGGCGCGTGACGCGGTCCTGTCGGTCGTGCTCGCCAACGACTACCTGGACTTCGAGGCGTGCTCGAACGGCTTTGCCGCACGTGGCGCGGGCCTGGAAGCCGTGGCACCGTCGCGTGACAGCGCCGACCATGTCGGTGTGGTCGAGGACTACACCCCGTTCGTCTGCGAGGCGAGCCAGGGTGGCGGAGACGACGGCGATGGTGATGGCGGCAACCCGCCGACCGGCTCCAGCGGAAGCATGGGTCTCGGCGTGCTGGCCTTCCTGCTGGCGATGAGTCTGGCGCTGACACGTCGCCGCACGGGACTGATGAAGCGATAAGCTCGCTGCATCCGCTCATCAACCGGGCGCTGGGTTTCCAGCGTCCGGTTTTTTTGTTGGGCCTCATTTACCACTCCCCGCGGATGAGGGGCTTTGCTACGGTCTTCCGACCAGAACCGGCCATGACGATGCCGGTCGGAGGAGACGACAATGCATACCCGATTCCCGGACGGTCGCGTCGTGCGCGGCCTTACCCTGTTCACGTCCGCCTTGCTGCTCTGTGCCTGTGGAAGCAGCAGTGCCCCCGAATCCACACCCGTCGATGACGCGCCGGGCAGCGTGGCCGACTTCCATACACTGGCGACGCCCGCGCTGGCATCCGGACAAATCGAGCTGCTGACGCTCTCGACCCTGCCCGATACGGTTACCAACGGCGATGTGCTGGTGGGCGTGCGCGGGGTGGGCGAGGCCGACACGCTGCAATTCAGTGTCAACGGCGCGCCGGTCGACGTGGACATGATCGATGCCGCCGCCGAGCGTCGCGCCCTGATCTCCGATCTGCGGACGGGCGAAAACCGTATCTCCGTGACGGCGACCGGCCCTGACGGCAACCGGTCGGCCACGCTGACGGTTCGCAACCACCCGGTCACCGGCCCGGTCATCTCCGGCCCACATCAACACCCGTTCCGATGCCGGACCGAGGACGCCGAACTGGGCGCGCCGCTGGACGAGGACTGCTCCGTGGCGACGCAGTATCAGTGGTTCTACCGCTCCGCCATCGACCAGAGCGTGCAGCCGCTGGAGGATCCGTACGCCGATTACCCGGCCGATACACTGATGACGGAGCTGGCGGACGGCCGGATCGTGCCGTACGTGGTGCGGGTGGAGTCGGCCACCATCAACCGCGGCATCGCCCGCATCGCGGTGCTGGACGACCCCGCCGCGCGAGGGCCTGACGCGCCATTCGACGGTGCGCAGTTCAATCGCAAGGTCTACTACGCCTACGGTGAATCCTGTGGCGTGGGTTTCGATCAGGGCGTGAATGATCCGGAGATCGTGCTCGGCGGCTTCCCCGACCTCACCACGATCTCGGCCGATCGCCTGCTGATCAATCTGGTCGGCATCCAGGACCGGCTCGGCAAGGGTGACGCCATCGTTCACTCCACGCTGTCGTCGTTTGGCGTGCACTGCAATCCGATGATCAGCATCGAAACGACGATGATGATCAAGGAGCACATCAGCGAAACCTACGGGCTGGTGGAAACCATGGTGGGGACCAACGGCTCAGGCGCGGCATTGCAGCAGTACAACGCCGCCAACAACGCGCCGGGATTGCTGTCCGGCGCGATGCCGACGGCCACCTTCGCGGACATTCCGTCGACCGCGATGACCGTGACCGACTGCGGTCTGCTGCAGCACTACTACGAGGTCAGCGAGCTGGATTGGTCGGTGCTCAAGCAGGCGGCCGTCAATGGCCACAATCTGCTGACCGGCAGTCAGCTCAATGCCATCTGTCAGAGCTGGACCGATGCCTTCTTCGATCGGGTGATTCCGACCCGGGGTTGCTCGGTGCCCGAGGACCAGCGCTACCACCCGGAGAACAATCCGACCGGCGCGCGCTGCACCATCCAGGACGCCAACGTGAACATCTTCGGCATCGACCCGCAGACCGGGTTCGCCTACCGGCCGCTGGACAATGTCGGCGTGCAGTACGGACTGCAGGCCTTCAACGCCGGGGTGATCAGCTTCGACGAGTTTCTCGACCTGAACCGCAACATCGGTGGCCTCGACATCGATGGCAACTTCGTGCCCGCACGCCATGCGATGGACCCCGACGTGGCCGAGCTCACCTATCGCATCGGTGGCGTCATCGGTCGCGGCGCGCTGGCGGAAACGCCGGTCATGGACATCGCTCCGTATCTGGACCTGATCCCGACCGCGAACATCCACGAGGCGGTGCGCCCGTTCACGGTCCGGGCGCGTCTGCGCGAACACACCGGCCAGGATGTGACCCAGAGCATCTGGCGCGGGGTGCTGACCCAGCCTGACGCGTTTCCGCAGATGTACGAATGGCTGGACAATCTCGCCAGCGCCGACACCACCGGTGATCGCGTGCAGGACGTGATGCTCGCCAAGCCGGCCACGGCGGCGGATCGCTGCGCCTTCGGCACGCTCGGCGGCCGGCTGGAACTGCCCGATGCGATCATCGGTCCGCTGGGGATCCAGCTGCCGTTGCTGACGGGCATCATCTCGCCGCTGAACGATCTGGTTCCGGTTGATATCGACATTCCGCTACGCGTGGATGTCCCAGAGGATTTCGACTCGGGCATCGGCCCGTGTTCGCTCGTGCTTCCGGTCACCTCCACGCCACGGATGGTGGCGGGCATGCCCATGTCCGACGATGTGCTCAAGTGCCAGCTCAAGCCGCTCGATCCCGCCGACTACGCGGGCGGATTGTCCGCGGAGCAACTGGGCGAGCTGGCGTCGGTGTTTCCCGACGGCGTCTGCGACTACAGCCTGCCCGGTGTGGGCGAGGTGGAGCACAGCATGCAGTGGGTCAGTCTGGGTGGTGACACGCTGACCAACCCACGGGAACTGCGTTGGCGGACCGCGAGATCGTCGTCGCGCTGAGCGTCCGTGACGGGCCGGCGTGCGAACCGGCCCGTCACGATCCAGGATGATGATCGCGTCATCCCGTGTGTTCGGGACAAATGGACCATGAATCCCTCCTGTTTGCCGTCAATGTTTAACAATTGCTGAACACACTGGTGGCTTTGCGTCCGGACGGACGTGTTGGGGAACCGGGGTTATGGATCGTCGCAGTTTTCTTCGTCAGTCCGGTCTGCTGACCGGGGCTACGCTGGTGCCCGTGCTGAGCGGGTGCGGTGAATCGTCGGACCCGACCGGGCGTGAGCCGCCGCCGACGGGTGTCGTCGCATTCAAGCATGGCGTCGCGAGCGGTGATCCGCTGACCGATCGCGTGATTCTGTGGACGCGCGTCACTCCGGGCGAGGACGGGCCGGTGACGGTCCGCTACCAGGTCGCCACCGACCCTGCGCTTCAGGCAATCGTCGTTGACGAGCGGGTCGTGACCACCGCCGAGCGTGACTACACCGTCAAGGTCGATCCGGTCGGGCTGTCACCCGGCACGACCTACTATTACCGCTTCGAGGTGGGTGATGTCCGCTCCCCGATTGGTCGCACGAAGACGCTGCCCTCCGGCGCCGTCGATCGTCTGCGGTTTGCGTTCACATCCTGTTCGAACTATCCGGCCGGCTACTTCAACGCCTATCGTCACATGGCCGCCCGCGCCGATCTGGATGCCGTTTTTCATCTGGGGGATTTTCTCTACGAGTCGGGTAGCACCGGCGGGTTGGGACGTGCGCATGCGCCTGATCATGAAATCGTTACGCTGACCGACTATCGGCAGCGCCACGCGCAGTACAAGACCGATCCGGATCTCCAGGCGCTGCAACGTCAGCATCCGATGATCTGCGTCTGGGATGACCACGAATCCACCAACGACTCCTGGTCGGACGGGGCGCAGAATCACACAGAGGGTGAAGAGGGCGTCTGGGCCGAGCGCAAGGCCATCGCGATCCAGGTGTTCTTCGAGTGGATGCCCATTCGTCTGGTCGACCCCGCGGACGATCAGCGCATCTGGCGGCAGTTCACGTTTGGAGATCTCGTCGATCTGCTCATGCTGGACACGCGCCTGTACGGGCGGGACGAGCAGTTGCCGACCCCGCCGCTCAACCCGGTGACCCTGAACGATCCGTCCCGGCAGTTGCTGGGTGGCGTCCAGGAAGCCTGGCTGGCCGGACGGCTGGCGACCTCCACCGCGCGCTGGAAGCTGCTGGGGCAGCAGGTGATGTTCGGTCAGCTGCGTCTGGCCTCGCTGCCCGATCTGACGGTGCTCGGCATTACGCTGGCCGAGGAGCTGCTCGCGATCAACGCCGACCAGTGGGACGGGTATCCGGCGGCGCGTGACCGCGTGTTCGACATGATCGAGGCCAACGCCCAGGACGACATCGTCGTGCTGACCGGTGACATTCACAGCAGCTGGGGGATCGAGCTTTATCGCGACCCCGGCCAGCTGCTGACGCTGCTCGACAATATCGTCGGTGACCCGGTCGACCTGGGGCTGATCAAGGCTCTCGGCGTCGAGTTCGTGACGCCGTCGGTCACCTCCAGCGGGTTCCCCGCGGGCACGACGCCGTTGCTGCAGGCCGCCTTCAATCTGGTAGACCCGCACATCAAGTACTTCGAAGGTGAACTGCACGGCTACGTGCTGCTGGACATCACCCACGAGCGGACGCAGGGCGAATGGTGGTACGTGGATTCGATCACCGATTCCGCATCCGGCGAGTACTACGCGCGCGGGCTTTACACCCTCACCGGCGAGAATCACCTGCGCCGGGCGGATGGCCCGACCGACGCCAGACCGGGAGCTCCCGCGCTGGCGCCCTGAGCCGTCGGCTCTAGCGCAGCGTCATCCGGAAGATCGCGAAGCGGTTGTCGCGCTGCACGCGCTGGAGCAGGCGGTCACTGGTGAAGACCAGCTGTCCGTGCGCCAGCCGCTGGAATGTCGCGTTGCCGGGGCCGGTGATCCGAGCCTGCTCGCCGAAGCCATCATCGGTGACCGCCGCGGCGTAGATGCGCCAGCGCCAGTCGGCGCCGCGGCTGTCGGACCAGGTCAGCACCGGCTGGCCCTGGGCCGTGTCGCCGAAGACCGGGCGGCGCGCCATGCCCGGGTTGGCCACATTCGTGACCGCGACGACGGGCGCGAAGCTGGCGCCATCATCCACGGAGCGGGTGCTGCGGATGAACAGGTCGCGGCCGGATGATCCGCCGTTGTCCTTGGCGTCCCAGGCCACGAGTAGCCTGCCTTCGGCATCGAAGGCCAGGGTCGAATGCCAGTCCGCATGACTGGGGTCGTTGCTGGCATTGACCGGTTCGGACCAGTCGCCATTGGCGGGGCGGGTCGCGACCAGAATCTCCCAGTCGTCCGGGTCCGTGCCTTCTCCGGTCAGGATGGAGCCGGTCCAGCCGGGTTCGCTGTCGAAACGATTGTCCTGCCAGCTCACCGCGACCAGGCCATCGTCACGCACCGCCACCGCGGGCGCGATGGAGGCCGGATGGCGGCCGCTGCGTGTGTCCAGCGGGTTCGCGGGAATCACGGTCTTGCCGCCGCCGGAAAGATTCACCGGCTCGGCATCCCGACCGAGGATGCGCGCCATCACGTCAAAGGCGGCCAGATTGAGCGGCGCGGGCAGGAGGCCGGTGGCGTTGTCCTGCCACACCACGACGGGAAAGCCATCGGGGGTGGTGGCGATGTCCGGATGCATCGCCCGGCCCGCGCCCTGACTGACGATGGTGACGTCGCCCCAGGTTGCACCACCGTCGGTACTGGTGCGCAGCTGTATCTGCGGGCGCCGGGGTGTCTGGTCCTCGCCTTCATCCTGCCAGACGACCCACACGGTCTGGTCACTGGCGGCGACGCGGGGAAAACGCGCGGTACCGGAGGCGCTGAGCACGACCGGTTCGGACAGCGCCGCGCCGCCGGTTTGTCCCCGGCGATAAACCACCTGGGTCGTGCCGGGGCCATGTGCCTCGGCCACCAGATGCATGGCGGTTCCGGAGACGGCGACGTCCGCGAAGCCGTGGAAGTCCTCCCCGATGAAGGCCGGCACCGCTCCATCGGCCGCGGTCGTATCGGCGGGGATGTCGAATTCGGGCTGTGGTTCGGCCAGCTCACTCGTGAGTGAAACGAAGATCGGGCTGGTGATGGCGAGGAGCTGATCCGTCGGGTTGGGTGGCGCTTCCAGGCCCGAGATGATGCCGGGGCCACGGACCATCAGATACCACCAGGCGTGACCGCCGGGCGGCGCGGCGACCTCCAGAACCTGGGGCCCCGAGGCGAGGTCGGTACCGCTGAACGTCGCCACCGGGTCGATCGGGTTGTCGGGCCCGTCATCCCGCCCGGGGGCCCCGTACAGGCGGACGTCGAGCCCGAGCGCGCGCTCGGCCGTGACACGAAGCCGGATGGTGGCGCCTGGCGGCGCGAGCAGCTCGTCGCCCACGATGCCTTCGAAGATGCCGTCGCCATCGACATCGGCCTCCAGCGTCAGGAACGGACCGAGGGACCCGGAGGACACGCTGGTACGTCCCGCCGCGAGACCCTGGAGGATGGCGCGTTCCGAGTCGTCGCCCGCGAACACGTAGGTCGTGGGCGAGCCGGGTCCGGACACCGCCCACAACAGCTTGTCATGATTGTCGCTGGCGCCGACGACGCCAAAGCGCCAGCCCGCGTTCCAGCGATTTTCCGCGTAGTCGATCTCCGCTTCCGGGTTCTCCCCGCGGTTCCAGATCTCGGCCAGGGACTGGCCGACCTGCGAGCCGAACGCATTCGGCGTATCGCTGGCCTGATCGTAGCTGCGCCGGTCCGGGTGCGCCTGATTCCACAAGGCGCCCTGCGCACGCACGTCCCAGAGCGATTGCTGGATGCTGCGGAACCCCGGGTCGCCGGCCGGGCTTGCGCCCTGGACCGCGGTATCGATGTGGCCGAACACGGTGCAATGGGGTGAGCCGTTGGCTTCCTCGCCGGTGATCAGCAGCAGCTGGTCGCTGTCCCACAGCGGGTCGTAGTGTTGATCGAAGGTGCGATGGTCGGTGAGCGGCATCCAGTCCAGTTGCTGCAGCACGCCAAAGCCGATCTGGTCGCTGATGCTGGTGGTGCCCGGCCCGCGGTCGTCCAGGCCCTGACGCAGGAAGCTCCCATCGCTGGAATGGTCGTTGTGGACATGGCCATCGCCGGCATACCAGGCCCCCACAGGCGCCTCCGGGAGGAACTCGGCGGCCACGGTCCGGTCGGCGGTCATGGTCAGGCTGCAATCGTCGCCTTCGCAGTCACCGGACCAGCCGGCGAAGTAGTGCCCCGAGGCGGCGACGGCGGTGAGCGTCACGCTGGTGCCGACATCGAAGGCGGCCTCGGCCGCCTCGCAGTCCTCGTCGCAGGCGATGCCCTCCGGGGTACTGGTGACCGTGCCGCGTCCCGAGAGCGATGACTTGGTCACGCGCAGTGCTGGCAGCGTGCTCGGTTCGAAGCGGGCGGTGACGGTGACGGGTCCGGTCGGCGTCAGCGAGCATTGTCCGGAGCCGTTGCAGGCGCCACCCCAGCCGATGAATCGGTTGTCCTCGGCCGCCTCGGCGATCAGCGTGACGGTGGTGGAACTGTCGAGTTCGGCGACGCACTGCGCGCCGCAGTCGATGACGCCGGCCGGCGTCGAGCGGACCGCGCCCTCGCCCGACCCGGTGCGCTGGACGGTGATCGAGATGGCCTCCGGCGGCGGATCCTCGAACGTGATGGTGACCGAATCCTCGCTGTCGCAGGCGGACAGGAAAAGCAGCGAGACGAAGCAGACGATGAGGGCGCGCATGCGGGGTGGTGACAGGACAGGCAGCCGAATATTGTCT
>CALBOV010000144.1 GCA_937896565.1 uncultured Salinisphaerales bacterium | reverse complement strand
GGTCCAGGGCCTCCGGCTGCAATTCCAGCAGGCCGGATTCCATCACCTCCAGACCCTCCGCGCTCTCGGCGAAGAAGGTCTGCTGGAACTGGCGCATGTCGATGCTCATGCCGGATCGCCCCGAATCAGTTCAGCACGCGGTTGACCACGGAGATCAACTGGTCGGGATTGAACGGTTTGACCAGCCATCCGGCGGCGCCGGCCTGCTTGCCAGCGGCCTTCTTGTCGGCGCCGGCCTCGGTGGTCAATCGCGTGCTGAATTGATTCAGGGCGGTCCGGCATGAGCATCGACATGCGCCAGTTCCAGCAGACCTTCTTCGCGGAGAGCTCGGAGGGTCTGGAGGTTATGGAATCTGGCCTGTTGAGCTTGCAGCCGGAAGCCCTGGACCCGGAGACGATCAACGCGATCTTTCGGGCGGCGCATTCGATCAAGGGCGGCGCCGGCACCTTCGGTTTCGATTCCATCAGCACCTTCACCCATGTGGTGGAAACGCTGCTGGACGAGCTGCGCGCCGGCACCCGTCAGGCCGATGCGGCGCTGATCGATCTGCTGCTGCAATCGGTTGATGCGCTGCGGGCGATGTTCGAAGACGCGCAGGCCGAACGGCCGATCGACCTCGGTCCGCATCAGGTCACGCAGCGGGCGCTGGAACAGGCGCTACATGCTGAATCCGGTCCGGCCACGTCCGCCGAATCCGATGCCGGACACGAGTCGCCGACCGCTGGCTGGACGATCGACTTCCGCCCGCATCCCGAGCTGTACAGCACCGGCAACGATCCGCTGCACGTGCTGCGTGAACTGGCGTCGATGGGCCAGTTGGAGGCCACGGTCCACACCGATGCGCTCCAGGATCTGACGGTGATTGACCCCACGCAGTGCTATCTGCGCTGGGATCTGGTGCTCCGGGGCGATGTCGACGAGGCCGCCGTTCGCGAGGCCTTCGCGTGGATCGAGGACGAGTGCGACCTGACCATCACCGCGCTGGACGCCGAGACGGGCGAACCCGCCCAGGCATCGGCGCCGGTCGCGCAGAACCAAGCGCCGTCGACGGGTACCGCGCCACAGGTCAGCAAGACCGCGCGGCCGGGGGGCGGTAGCAGCGCGTCCATACGGGTGGCGGTCGACAAGATCGACTCGCTGATCAATCTGGTGGGCGAGTTGGTCATCACCCAGTCCATGCTCCACCAGGCCAGCCTGGACATGGACCCGATGCATCACGAAAAGCTGATCGCCGGTCTGGAACTGCTCGCCCGCAACACCCGCGACATTCAGGAAGCGGTGATGTCGACCCGCATGGTCGCCATCGAAACCGTGTTCAAGCGGTTTCCGCGCGTGCTGCACGATGTCGCCGCACGGCTGGGCAAGCAGGTGGAGCTGCAGACCGAAGGCGAGGGCACCGAGCTGGATCGCGGAGTCACCGAGAAGATCGTGGATCCGCTGACCCACATCATCCGCAACTGCGTGGATCATGGCATCGAATCGCCGGAACGCCGTGCCGCCGCCGGCAAGTCGAAAACCGGGCGGATCACGCTGCGGGCCGCGCATGAGGGCGGCTACATCGTTATCGACGTCATCGATGACGGCGCCGGTCTCAACCGCGAACGCATTCTGGAAAAGGCGAAGTCGTCAGGCCTTGCCGCCAGCGACGACATGCCGGATTCCGAGGTCTGGCAACTGCTGTTCGCCCCCGGTTTCTCCACCGCCGAGGCGGTGACGGACCTGTCCGGCCGCGGCGTCGGCATGGATGTGGTCAAGCGCAACATCGTCGGTCTGGGCGGGCAGGTCACGCTGTCGTCCGAGGCTGGCCAGGGCACACG
>CALBOV010000143.1 GCA_937896565.1 uncultured Salinisphaerales bacterium | reverse complement strand
GTGTTCGCCTGCGCTACTGGCGCCAGGCCGACCGCACGGCCTGGATCCTCGACGAGATTGGCAAGGAACGTCCGATCACGGTCGGGATCGCTGTCGATGCCGGGCAGGTCCGCTCGCTGCGCATCCTTGTCTACCGGGAGTCCCGTGGCTGGGAGGTTCGCCACGAGTTCTTCACCCGGCAGTTCGACGGCGCCGACCTGACCGACCGCGACAAACTGAGCCGACCGATCGACAACATCTCCGGAGCGACCCTGTCGGTGAGCGCCGTGAGCAGGCTGGCCCGCGTGGCCCTGTTGCTGGATCAGCACGTCCGCGGCTCATGACCGCGCGGCGGCGTCTGCGACGCTGGCATCGCAGGATCGGGGTCGTGTCGGCCGTGGTCGTGCTGGGGCTGGTCGTGACCGGTCTGCTGCTCAATCATGCTCCCTCGCTGGAGCTGGATCGCTCACGGGTCGGCCTGTCCTGGGTGCTGGATCGCTACGGCGTCGACATCGAGCCTCCGGCGCGCGGATACGCGGTCGACGGGCACTGGCTCAGCGTCTGCGGCGGTGAGCTGTTCCTCGACGATCGGCCCGTCACGGACCTCGCGTCGCTATCCGGTGGCGTTTCGCTTGACGGACTGATCGTCGCCGCCGCCCCAGCCGTACTCGTGTTGCTGGACGGGCAGGGGGGCGTGATCGAGCGCTTGGCCCTGGACGCCCTGCCGGGAAGGATTTCCGAGATCGCGCGGGTCGACAGCGGTATCGCTCTCCGGGTCGACGGGCGCTGGCTGGCATCCGATGTCGATTTGCTGGGCTGGGAGCCGGTTGCCTCGCCGCCCAGGCCGGCGGAGGCCCGGCCGCTGCCAGCGGACCTGGCGAGCAGAATCACTCACCGGTCCCGTGCCCGGCAACTGAGTTGGGAGCGCGTGCTGCTGGATGTGCACAGCGGGCGTTTTTTCGGTCCGTTCGGGCCCTGGGTGCTCGATTTTTTTGCCGTATTGCTCGGCTTTCTCGCGCTGAGCGGTTTCTGGCTCTGGTCGCGACAGCGCTGACCCGGATCTACCCGGGCGCCTTTTTGCATTCGGTATTGCAAATAAGAATCCCTATCAATAAGATTGTCATGCGCTAATTCCCTGAGGGTTAGTGCTCGCGCCGAGCTGGCCCCGGCGCGACGGCTTTCTTCGCCATTTCCGGGTGGTTCTGATCACATGTCCAATTCACTGAACCGGCCCTCCTCGCGGTGGCCGGGTGTGGTTCTTGCGCTCGTTTGCCTGCTCCCCGCGGGGGGTGCGATGTCCGCTCCGGCGCAGTCCGATGCCGGCAGCCTGGAGACGCTGCGTGATGCGATCGAGCGTCAGCAACAGACGATCGAGCGGCAACAGGAACAGATCAACGCGCTGGTCGAGCACATCGAAGCCGAGGAACAGGAGCGCTCGCATGCGAGCGAACGCAGGCTGACCTGGGAAGGCTACGGCGTCGCCAACTACCAGCACTACGATTTCTACGAGAACACCCAGGACGACGATCCCGAATCGCGTGCGCGCACCGATATCGAGCGCATCGTGCTGGCGCCGACCTTTGATTTCGGCAACGGCTACGCCTTCGTCGCCGAGATCGAGTTCGAGCATGGCGGCACCGGCGCCACGATCGAGTTCGAGCCGGAAGAGGCCGGCGAATTCGAGGCCGAGGTCGAGAAGGGCGGCGAGATCGTGCTGGAGCAGGCCCATCTGCGGATCGAGAAAGGCCCGTTGCTGAACTTCCGCATCGGCGAGATTCTCGTGCCGTTCGGCATGGTCAACACCCATCACGAGCCCAGCCAGTATTTCGCGATGGAACGCTCGCTGGCCGAGACCGCGCTGATTCCGTCGGTGTGGCACGAGGCCGGCGTCGAGTGGTACGGCGCGATCGGCCTGCTGCGCTATCAGTTGCAGCTGGTGACCGGTCTGGATTCGTCCGGATTCTCCGGGCCCGAGTTCGTCCGTGGAGGCATGCAGGGCAAGCTGGAGTTCGACAACGCCGACGATCTCGCGGTGGTTGGTCGCGTTGACTACAGCCTGGGCCCCGGGGTGTTGCTGGGCGGCGCGTTCTACTACGGCGACAGCGCGAACAACCGGCCGCGCAAGAATCTCGACGTCAGCGCCGTCGTTACCCTGATCGAGCTGCACGGTCGCTACGAACGCGGTCCGCTGACGGTGCGGGGCCAGTACACGACCGGAACCATCGAGAACGCGGACGCCGTTACCAGTGCGAACTACAGCACCTTCAACGGCGGCGAACTCGGCATCTCCCGAACCCCGGTGGGCAGCGAGGCGGAGTCCTATTTCATCGAGGCGGGTTACGACCTGCTGTCGCTGTTCCGTCGATCGGACGACCGCCTGGACATCTTCGCCCGCTATGACGCCTACGACACCCACGCCGACACGGAAGGAAACATCGTCCGCGTGGCGCGCTACGAGCGCGAAGCGACGACCGTCGGCCTGAACTACAAGCCGTTTCCGGGCGTGGTGTTCAAGGGCGAGTACTCCTATCGGGAACACGCCGGCTCGACCGGCAACGAGCAGGAAGTCTACGGCCTCGGCCTCGGCTTCGAATTCTGACCTCGCCTGCGACGACGGGGTGAACCAACAGGCCTGTCCTCAGGCCACAGGAGCGGAACAATGCGGATGATCAAGCAGACGAAACCGGCCGTCGCGGCGACGGCGCTGATGGCGGCGGCGATGGCGGCCGGATGCGGCGGTGACAGCGGCGGAGGCAGCGGTGACAACCAGGTCAGTTTCGATGCCAGCGCGATGATCGCCAACGAGGCGACCAGCGTCATCACCCAGACCTATCAGAACCTGAACACGCAGGCGGCTGCGCTGCTGACCGCCGTTCAGGCGCTGAACGACGGCGATGCCACCGAGGCGGAGCTGGATGCCGCGCAGGCGGCCTGGCGGAATGCGCGCGTGCCCTGGGAAAGCAGCGAAGGCTTTTTGTTCGGCCCGGTGGACGCGCTGGGCGTGGACCCGGCCATCGACAGCTGGCCGCTGAACACCCCGGACCTCAAGGATTACCTGGAGAACAACCCCAACGCCACGCAGTCGGACATCGAGAACGCCGGCGATGATCTGCGCGGGTTCCACGCGATGGAGTGGCTGCTGTTCGGGCTGGATGACGACGGCCAGACCAACAACGACATGGCCGTGGCCGACCTGGTCGGGCAGACCGGCGCGCAGAACTATCTGGTCGCACTGGCGCAGGCGTTCCAGGCGCAGACCGAGTTGCTGGAAGATTCCTGGACCACCGACTTCAACGGCAACGGTCCCTACATGAACGACGTCGCGAACCCGGGTGCGGGTCAGCTGTTCGTCTCGCAGGGCGCCGTGGTCGAGGAGCTGATCGGTGGGATCATCGGCATCGTCGATGAGGTGGGCAACGCCAAGATCGCCGACCCGCTGGGTGCGTCGCTGGGCGAGGCTGACACCACGCAGGTGGAATCGCAGTACAGCTGGAACTCGCTGACCGACTTCCACAACAACGTCCAGAGCGTGCTCAACGCCTACACCGGCAAGCTGGGCTTCGATCCGGATGCCGATGTGGTCTCCGGTTCGCTCAACGGCTTGTTCGCGTTCGTCGAAGCACATGATCCGGTGCTCGCGGCCCGCGTCTACGACGAGATCCTCGCGGCACAGAGCCGCATCGCCCTGATCAAGGGTGACGGCGATGACTCGACGACCGAGATCACCGGCAGCGCCAAGCCGTTCCGGGAACAGATCCTGACGGCCGAGGGACGCGCGCTGATCGATGACGCGGTCGACGCGCTGCACACGCTGTTGCAGACACTGGACACCGAAGTGGCGCCGCTGGTCGCGGACACCGACTTCGGCGGATAGGCAAACCGGTGAGGGGTTGCCCGTCCACCATCGGTGGACGGGCCTGACAACCCGCTCGGGCGGCGTCCGGCCATGCAGTGGCCGTGGCGCCGTTCTCGTGAGCGGAGTGAAAAGCGGGGCGGACGAGAGACGTGAAGAAACATCGGATTTCGCGGCGGGCGATCGCCCTGGCCGCGGTAGCCGTGCTGGGACTGGCCGGCTGTGGCGGCGGTGGAGATGGGGGCGACGACACGCCGCCATGGGCCTTCGTGACGACGCTGGGTGGTGACACCACCAACTTCACCGGCAACCAGTCCAGTTCGGGCTTCGATACGCCCGCCGCCAATCTGGACGGCGCCCCGCTGGACCTGCACTTGCAGGGCGACGCCGACTTCGAGGTCAAGTTCATCCGCGCGCCCAGCGAGGACTTTCCCGAACAGGACGGCGTCGGCCCGGTGTTCAACAACGACGCCTGCATCGAGTGTCACACGCGGGACGGCCGCGGCAACTACACGATCACGGCGTTGCAGGCCGAGCCGGAGGAATGGACCCGGCTGGGGGCCAACGAATCGATCTTCCTGCGGATCAGTACCGAAACCGGCGAGGCCTGCGCGCCGACACCGGACAACTGCTATTGCGCGCCGAAGCCGGTGCCGGGGTTCTCCGATCAGCTGTTCCATCGCGGCGTGCAAAGCCTGCGCGCCGATTCGGCGTTCACCGGTCAGGCCGATGTGTATGTCCGGTTCGAGACCTCCACGGTGACCTATGCCGATGGCGAGGCGGTGACGCTTTACAAGCCCGTCTTCGAGATCCGCAATCCCTACGATCAGCCCGGGGAGCGGCCCGGTGACAACGAGCCGCCGGTCAGCCGCCTGCTCCAGGCGGACGTGCGCAGCAGCCCGCGCATGGGGCTGCCGATGTTCGGGCTCGGGCTGCTGGAGGCCATTCCGCAAGCCGACATTCTTGCGCTGGCCGATCCGGAGGACGCCGATGGCGACGGCATTTCCGGCCGGGCCAACTGGGTCTGCGACGAGGTCAAGCGGCGGCAGGGCGATCCCGAACCGCGCAGCCTTGGCCGCTTCGGCTGGAAGGCGAGCACGCCGAGCGTGCTCATGCAGGGGGCGGGTGCCTACCGTGGCGACATCGGCATCACCAACTACCTGTTCCCGGACGAGAGCATCGCCGGCACCGCGCTTTACGACGCCTACATCGCCGAACACCCGGATGACGACGGTCAGCAGGGTGCGGAGGTGGGCGAGGACATCGTCAAGGCCGTGACCTTCTACTCCAACACCCTGGCGGTTCCGGGGCGGCGCAACGCCGATGATCCGGGCGTGCTGCGCGGCGCGCAGCTCTTCGATCAGGCGGGTTGCACGGGCTGTCACACGCCGCGGTTCGAAACCGGGACCCACCCGGGCATCTGGGGGCCGTCAGGCACGGTGGAGGTGCCGCAGGTCGCCGGGCAGATGATCTATCCGTTCTCCGACATGCTGCTGCACGACATGGGCGAGGGGCTGGCGGATGGTCGTTCCGACTTCGGGGCGGACGGTCGCGAGTGGAAGACCCGCCCGCTATGGGGCATCGGCCTGACCCGAACGGTGAATCCGCTGGCGGGGTATCTGCACGACAGCCGGGCCAGAACGCTGCCCGAGGCGATTCTGTGGCATGGCGGCGAGGCCGAGGCGGCGAAGGAGGCCTTCCGGACCATGGACAAGAGCGATCGTGACGCGCTGATCGCATTCCTGGGATCGCTGTAGCCGCGCGTTCGGGTCTCGCTGCCTTGCTGGCTTCGTGATTCCCGATGACCTGAAGGTCCCCCCGAGAGGGCGTTCGCGCCCGCGCCGCGCGATTGACTGTATTGATGATCCTGTCATGATTGAGAATCGTTCCTATTTACAGTCAGTGTTTCGGGGGAAGACGATGGTGCACGGACGCGCCCGGTGCTGGGGCCACGGTTTCCGGCGGATTGCCGCGATGTGGCTGCTGGCCCTGTCGATGAGCGCGACCGCGCAGACCGACGGCGACCAGCCCGAGCCATACGACGAGACGGTGCCGGTGGGTACGGAGCCGTCCGCGGAGTCCGACGAGCCGACGCTGCATCTCGACGACGTGGTTGTTCGCGGGGAGAAGCTTGAGCGGTCGCAGACCGACGTGAGCAGCAGCGTGCAGGTGGTCTCGCGCGAGGAGCTGGAGTCGGCCAGCATGGATGACATCTACGACGCGATCGGACGCACCGCCAACGTCAATCTCGATTTCGCCGATCTCGGCCGCGCCGGCGGTTTCTCGATCCGCGGTATTTCCAATACCGGAGTCAGCGACCAGAGTTTCTCGTCCAGCACGCCGCTGGCCAGCATCTACGTGGATGGCGTGCCTCTGTCGGCCGCCGGTGCCCGCGGCGGTCCGCTGGAATTGTGGGATGTCGATTCGGTGGAGTTCCTGCGTGGCCCGCAGTCCACCCAGCAGGGGCAGGGCGCGCTGGCCGGGGCGATCGTCGTCAACACGCGTGACCCGGAAGACTACGCCAGCGTCCGCGCCCGGCTACGGCACGGCGATGACGGCTATCGGCAACAGGCGGTCGCGGTGGGTGGCCCACTGGGTGGGCGCTTCGGAATCCGGCTCGCGGCGGTCAGCGAGGAGGCGGATGGCGCCGCCTACAACATCACCCGGGACGAACCGGCCGACTTCTACGAGCGCCACAACCTGCGCGCCAAGCTGGGCTGGCTGGCGCGTGATCCCGGCGATGCGTCCGCGGTGGTGACCGTGACCCGCTCCGATCACCTGTTCGGCCAGTCGCAACTCGTGGGCGATCCGCAAGAGCGCCAGACCGTCGCCAACGATCCCGAGCAGGCCGACACCACCACGGATGTGGCCAGTCTGCGTGCCGGGTTGCCCATCACCGAGCACTGGTCCTTCGAAACCGTCACCGGTCGGGCGGAGACCGAACTGTTCCAGGAGGACGACTACAACGCCAGCGCGGAGGACGACGGCATCATCGTCAATCGCTTCGAGGACGAGACCTTGACCCAGGAGCTGCGGCTCAGCTTCCAGGGGCTGGACTGGTTTGGTGGCCCGGTGCGCGGCGTGATCGGCGCCTACACCTCGCGGCTGGATGGCGACAGCGGGCTGGATGTGGTCGACGGCAGGGTCTTCAACGTCGGCCTGATCAGCCTTTATCTCGACACCCAGGTGGATGTCGAGCAGCGACGCGAGGGCTACGCGCTCTTCGGTGATCTGGAGTGGACGTTCCTGCCGCGGTGGACGCTGCTCGCGGGATTGCGGCTGGACCGGGAGTCGATGGACTACCGCTACGCATCGAACAACGATCTCGCGTTCACCCGGGACGGGCCGCCGCTGGCCGCCGACGTGATCGGTGACCTGATTGGTCCGCAGATCGGCCTGCCCGAGGATGGTGAGGGCATGGGTTCGGCCGATTCCGACGCCCTGCTGCCGAAACTCGGTCTGCGCTACAACTGGAGCGAGTCCGCTGCCGTCGGCCTGACCGTGCAGCGTGCGTATCGCGCCGGCGGCCTCTCCGTGAACTTCATCCGGGGCACGTTCAACACCTTCGAACCCGAGTACACGCTGACCACCGAACTGTTCGCCCGCGTGGCGCTGTTCGACCGGCGCCTGCGGCTGCGCGCCAATGTGTTCCACACCGACTGGACCGATCAGCAGGTGTCGGTGCAGTTGTCCGATGACGTGAACGACACCCAGACCGAGAACGCGGGCGAGTCGCGTCTCTATGGCGCCGAAGTCGAGGCTGATGCCCGCATTCTGTGGAATCTCGACGGCTTCGTCTCGCTTGGCTATTCGCGTACCGAGTTCCTGGATTTCCGGAGCACGGCGGGGGACTACACCGGCAACGAGTTTCCCAGCGCGCCGCGGCGCACCGGCGCCATCGGCCTGCGCTACGGCGGTCCGGCCCTGGGGCCTTATGCGCAGCTGGACCTGACCTATGTCGACGAGCAATACCGGCAGGCCGACAACAATCCGGAGCAACGGAGCGATCCGTACGCATTGCTCAACGGCCGGATCGGCTGGCGTTTCGGGTCGCTGGAACTCTACGTCGCCGGGCGCAACCTGCTGGACCGCTTCTATCTGACGCAACGCGCCTTCGATCGCTTCCGTGCCGGCGAGCCACGCACGATCTTTGGTGGCGTCGAGGTGCAGTTTGAGTAGTGTCCCCTGCGGCTGTCGTCAGGCGACGGTCGGGGTGTGGTTGCTGGTATCCGGTGTCGTGGTCGCGCTGCCGTCCCGGGCGGCCGAGGCGGAAGAGGACCGGCGCGGCGAGATCGTCGAGACCATTCCGGTCCGGCCGCTGGAACCGGAGGACGAGACAAGAGAGACCGAGGAGCCCCTGGAGCTGGCGCCGATGAAGGTCACGGGCGAACTGCTGACCCGCGACGCGAACCGCACCGTCAGCAGCGTGTCCGTGCATGACGGTCTCGAGATCGAGCGCGGAACGGCGCAGGATGTCTATGACGTCATCGCCGCGACGCCGAACGCCAGCCTTGATGACAGCGATTACGGTGTCGGTGGCATGACGCTGCGCGGCATTGGCAGCTACGGCGCCAGTGGCTCGGGCGCCTATGCTGCCTACGGCACTTCCTCGGCGGTTGTCGTCGACGGAGTGGGGTTGCCGCGTTCGGCGTTGAGCTATGCGGACCTGTCGGCCTTCGATCTGGAGACCGTGGAAATCCTGCGCGGCCCGCAATCGACCGGTCTGGGGCGCAACGCGATGGCGGGCGCGGTGATCATCAACACGGTGGCACCGGAGCCGGCCTTCGATTTCATGCCGCGACTGCGCGGCCGCTTCACCCGAGGCGACGAGAACCTGCACCAGTACGCGGGTGCGGTGGAGGCCACACTCTGGCCGGAGAAACTCGCCTTGCGGCTGGTGCACGATGATCGCGCCGACGACGGCGACATCGTCAACGCCACGCGTGACGAGGACGATTGGGCACGGCGAGACTCCAGCACCACGCGCCTGCGTGTGCGGTTGCAGCCTGGCGGGGTCGATGGCCGCTACGACGCGCTGCTGAGCCTGGCGGATTTCAGCCACTACCGCGGCAGCCGCTACGTGCCGCTCAGCGAGGAATACAGCCGCGTCGCCTTGGCCAACGCGCCGCAGGACTATGACAACCACTCGCGCCTGGCCGCGCTGGAGCAGCGGTTCCGGTTGAGCGAGCGCTGGGCTGTGCGGGCGGTATCGGCCTACATCCGCTCCGAAACCGTCAGCCGGTATGACACCGACTATGGGGCGAGTGACTCGGGTGGAACAAGGCAGCAGGAGAATGCGAAGGCCGTGTCGCAGGAACTCCGGTTCGAGTTCACCGGCGAGGCCTTGCAGGCCAGCTTCGGCGCGTACTACTACCGCGACGAAAATAGCGACGCGACAAGCGGTTACATCGACATCACCGGGTCTCTGGACGCCAATGGCTTGTGCGCGTTGACGATCCTGTGCGCGGTGCCGCTGGGACGGGTGAACTACGCCTCGCGGAATCCGGCGGAGGTCGAGGATATCGCCGCGTTCGGAGAGTTCGACTGGTCGCTGACGGAGCGACTGACGTTCACCGCGGGATTGCGCCTGGATCGCGAGCGCAACGAACGCGTGATCGCGACCAGCTACGACGGCAACACGACGATATATGCCGCCGCCGTGCGCTTGCTGGTCGCCGCCGGCGCGCTGCCGCCGGAGGAGACGATCGTCGTCTCACGTGAGTTCTCGGAAGTGCTGCCCAAGGTTGCCGTGAGCTACGAGCTGTTCGAAGACTGGTTTCTCGGTGTCGGTTACGCCGAGGGGTATCGCCCGGGTGGCGACGGCTACAACCAGGTCTCGGGTCGCTACTTCAGCTTCGATTCCGAGCGGACCGGCAACTATGAACTGTCGTTCAAGGGCCGCCATGCACCGTGGCGCCTGCAGGCCGCGCTGAACCTGTTCTACACCGAGTGGAACGACATGCAGATTCAGCTCGGCGAAGGCACGGACAACTACATGGGCAACGCCGGTCCCGCCTACATCCACGGCGGCGAACTGGAACTGCGCTGGCGGCCGCTATCGTCATTGCAAGTCGTGGGCGGGTACGGCGAGACGCACGGACGTTTCGGTTCCGGTGTCGTGACCGCCGATGATGTCGACCTGTCCGGAAACCGCCTGCCCAAGGCGCCGGAATACTCCGGTGTGCTGGCGCTGGAATGGTCGCCGTGGGGCGGACTGATGATTCGTCCGGAAGTGCAATGGACAGGCACGGCGGCCGCGAATTCGGACAATCAGCCCCAGCACGAACTCCCCAGCTACCGGCTGCTGAACCTGGCTGTACGCTGGCATGTCGGCCGTGTCGGTTTCTACGTCGTCGGGACCAATCTTGACGACGAGCACTTTCGCCGCGACGCCAACAACTACAGCGTTGGTGGCGGGGACGTGGTCAGCCTGGGCGAAGGCCGGCGGCTGGCGGGTGGCGTGGAGTTCGAATTCTGACCGGTCGGATCAATCGTCACGAGCTGGCGCGATGTCCTGCGGTTTTTCGCGTCGGTCAGGATGCGAATGACCTAGTTCGTTCCGGTCGTGCCGGTCGTCGACGGGACTTCTCGACTGTCGCTGTCGGCCGCATCAATCACTGTCACGATCGCGCCCAGCGCGGCCCCCGCGGCCGCTCCCATTGCGCCTCCGGCTGAAGCCGTGCTCCCGGTCTTTGCCGCATTGCCTGCGGCCGTGCCGGTCTGCGTCTCCGTGTCGGTCTGCGTCTTCACGTCCGTTGTGTTGCCCGTGGTCTTCGCGGTTGTTACCTGGGTTGGCCCTTCGTCTGAGTATCTCGAGGGGCAGGCTGCAAGCACCAGCAACGAGACTACGGCGATCAGGATGGATTTCACTTGCAGACCTCCACAGGGGACTGGAATGGATGGAAATCTGTTCTTCTCTGGAGATATTGTCAACAGAAATGTTTAGATCACATAAATTTCACATTTAATGGAAGACTGAAACTTGTCAGTTGTTAGTCAAATATTTGAAATTAATGATTATTTTATGATCTACGTTCTCTGGTGAGCCTTCAGAAACATTGATGTATTCAAATGCGTTATCAGGGGGCGGAGGGCGAGGGAAGTTACCGCGCGCCAAGGCGGTCAGGCGCTCAATCGGTGGTGGGGCGTGCAGGCTTACTTCAACGAAGAGCTTGGAGCTGCGTGTCGGAGGCGTCGTTGCTCGAACTCAGGCCGGAACAGTCCCGAACGGTTGAGCTTGCAGGGGGCGAATGACTGCGCCGGCGGGTTGAGTTGAGTCCACGCCTGGGAGGTACGTTCGGGCGTGGGTGGTGCAGCGTCCGCGGCTACACACTCGGGTCAAAGCGATCCGCGTTCATGACCTTGGTGCCGGCGGCCAGGAAGTCCTGGACGGATCTCAGGCGTCCGGCAGCATCGCGCCCGGATTGAGAATGCCGTTCGGGTCCAGCGCCGCCTTGAGCGCTCGCATGGCATCCAGCGCGACGGATGACTTGTAGCGGCGCAGCTCGTGGCGCTTGAGCCGGCCGATGCCGTGCTCGGCGGAGCAGGAGCCGTCCAGCTCCGCGACGATGTCGTGCACGACGCGGTTGCAGCGCTCCCACTCTGCGAGAAAGGCGTCGCGGTCGCCGTCCACCGGCTGGCTGACGTTGAAGTGGATGTTGCCGTCGCCCAGATGGCCGAAGGGGCAGACCCGTGCGCCGGGCAGGGCCGCTTCCACGGCCGCCGTGGCACGTTCCAGGAACTCGGGTATGCGGGACAGCGGAACCGAGACATCGTGCTTGATGCTGGCGCCATCCTGCTTCTGCGCTTCGGGGATGCTCTCCCGCAGTCGCCACAGCGTCTGGGCCTGGGCGCGGGATTCGGCGATGACCGCGTCGATGATCTCGCCGGCCTCGAAAGCCTCTTCCAGCACGGTCTCGAAGATCGGTCGCAGTTCACCATCCTCGCGACCGCCGCTGATTTCCACCAGCAGGCTCCAGGGCGGCATGTCGTCGAAGGGCGGGCGGCAGTCCGGGATGTGGAGCGTGGCGGAGGCAACGCTGATGGCGGACATCAGCTCGCAGACGCTGACGCGGCCGTCGCTGGCCTGCTGGAGGCGATTCAATACCGACAATGCGCTGTCGACATTCTCCAGCGCCAGCAGCGCCGTTTGCACGTCGCCGGGCTGAGGGAACAGGCGCAGCACCGCCGCGGTGATGATGCCCAGCGAGCCCTCGGAGCCGATGAACAGGTCGCGCAGGTCGTAGCCGGTGTTGTCCTTCTTCAGCATCGACAGGCCGTCCCAGACGCGCCCATCGGCCATCACGACCTCCAGCCCGAGGGCGAGGTCACGCGCCACCCCGTAGCGCACGGCGTTGGTCCCGCCCGCATTGGTCGCCAGGTTGCCGCCGATCTGGCAGCTGCCTTCCGCCGCGAGACTCAGCGGAAACAGCCGGCCCGCCTCGGTGGCGGCCGATTGCAGGTTGGCCAGCACGCAGCCGGCCTCTACGATCATCACGTTGTTGACCGTGTCCATGGAGCGAACGCGCTTCATGCGGCGCAGGTTCAGGACGATGTGACCGGCCTCAGCCACCGCGCCGCCGCAAAGCCCGGTATTGCCGCCTTGCGGCACCACGCCGATACCCGCCTTGTTGCAGTAGGCGAGGACGCGAGAGACCTCGTCGGTCGTCGCCGGGCAGACGATGGCCGGCGCCTGACCGCGATAAAGTCCGCGCTGCTCTTCGAGGTAGGGTTCCATCGCCTCGGCATCGTCGATCCAGCCGGCATCGCCGACAATGGCCTTCAGGTCGGCAAGCCAGGTTTCGGGGGCGGGGCGGGTCGTCATGGTTCGAATTCGCGGCGGAGTTCAGGGGGTCAATCAGGCGGCGCAAGGGTGTCAGAACCCCCGATGCTTGGCAAAGGCAGAACCATGCCGCGCCGGGCGTTCCAGCCCGGCTGAGCGATCCGGCCGTGCCTGCCGCGTCCAGCTCCACCTTGAGGCCGCGACGCCCATGGCGGGATGCGAAACCCCGCAAGCGACCCACGCCCGGCATCGCCGGGCGTGGGTGCTTGTTGTGCCGGTACCGAACGTCAGGCGTTCAGGTCGAAGCGATCCGCGTTCATGACCTTGGTCCAGGCGGCGACGAAGTCCTGGACGAACTTCTCCTTGTTGTCGTCCTGGGCGTAGACCTCAGCGTAGGCGCGCAGGATCGAGTTGGAGCCGAAGACCAGATCGACCTTGCTTGCCGTCCACTTCACCGCGCCGGTGTTGCGGTCGACGATTTCGTACAGCCCGTTGTCGACCGGCTTCCACGTGTAGGCCATGTCGGTCAGGTTGACGAAGAAGTCGTTGGTCAGCGTTCCGACCCGATCGGTGAGCACGCCGGTAGCGGAGCCGCCGTAGTTGGTGCCCAGCACGCGCATGCCGCCGACCAGTACCGTCATCTCCGGTGCCGTCAGCCCCAGCAACTGGCTGCGGTCGAGCAGCAGATCTTCGGCGCAGGTCACGTACTCCGGTTTCTTGAGCCAGTTGCGGTAGCCGTCGGCGATCGGTTCAAGCACCTCGAAGGCCTCGATGTCGGTCTGCTCGGCGGTCGCGTCGCCGCGACCCGGTGCGAACGGCACGCTGACATCGAATCCGGCCGCGGCGGCCGCCTGCTCGATACCGACGCCGCCGGCCAGCACGATCACGTCGGCGACGCTGGCGCCGGTTTCGGCCGCGATGCCTTCCAGCACCGGTAGCACCCGGGCCAGACGATCAGGCTCGTTGCCTTCCCAGTTGCGTGCAGGCTCCAGGCGGATGCGGCCACCGTCGGCGCCGCCGCGCATGTCCGAGCCGCGGTAGGTTCGCGCGCTGTCCCAGGCGGTGCTGACCATGTCGGCCACGCTCAGTCCGCTGGCGGCGATCTTCGCCTTGACGGCGTCCACGTCGTAGCCGGTGCTGCCGGCGGGGACCGGGTCTTGCCAGATCAGGTCTTCCTGCGGCACGTACGGACCGATGTAGCGTGCCTTCGGCCCCATGTCGCGGTGGGTCAGCTTGAACCAGGCGCGGGCGAAGGCGTCGGAGAAGGCTTCGGGGTCCTTGTAGAAGCGATCGGCGATCTTCCGATAGTCCGGGTCCATTTTCATGGCCATGTCGGCATCGGTCATGATCGGGTTGTAGCGGATCGACGGGTCTTCGACGTCGACCGGCTTGTCTTCTTCCTTGATGTCGATCGGTTCCCACTGCCAGGCGCCGGCCGGGCTCTTCTTCAGCTCCCAGTCGTAGTTGAGCAGCAGGTAGAAGTAGCCGTTGTCCCACTGGGTCGGATGCGTGGTCCAGGCGCCCTCGATGCCACTGGTGACGGTGTCCCGTCCGCAGCCGCGCTTGGTCTTGTTGATCCAGCCCAGGCCCTGATCCTCGGGGCCGGCGGCTTCGGGGTCGGGGCCCAGCAGCGCGGCGTCGCCGTTGCCGTGGCACTTGCCGACCGTGTGACCGCCGGCGGTCAGCGCGACGGTTTCCTCGTCGTTCATCGCCATGCGCTCGAAGGTGATGCGAACATCCTTGGCGGTCTTGAGCGGGTCGGGCTTGCCGTCCACGCCTTCGGGGTTCACGTAGATCAGGCCCATCATCACCGCGGCCAGCGGGTTGTCGAGATCGCGTTCACCGGAATACCGGCTGTGCGGGTTGTCGGTCGGCGCCAGCCATTCCTTTTCCGAACCCCAGTAGGTGTCCTTTTCCGGATGCCAGATGTCGTCGCGACCAAAGGCGAAGCCGAAGGTCTTCAGACCCATGGATTCATAGGCGACCGTGCCTGCGAGGATGATCAGGTCGGCCCAGCTGATCTTGTTGCCGTATTTCTTCTTGATCGGCCACAGCAGGCGCCGCGCCTTGTCGAGGTTGACGTTGTCCGGCCAGGAGTTCAGCGGGGCGAAGCGCTGGTTGCCGGTTCCGCCGCCGCCACGACCGTCGGCCGTGCGGTAGGAACCCGCCGCGTGCCACGCCATGCGGATCATCAGGCCACCGTAGTGACCCCAGTCGGCCGGCCACCAGTCCTGGCTGTCGGTCATCAGGGTATGCAGGTCCGCCTTGATCGCGTCGTAGTCAAGCGTCTTGACCGCTTCACGGTAGTCGAAGGCCTGACCCATCGGGTCGGTCTTGGTGTCGTGCTGGTGGAGGATGTCGAGGTTCAGTGCCTCCGGCCACCAGTCCATGTTCGACATGCCGGTGGACGTGGCGCCCCCGTGCATGACCGGGCATTTGCCCATCGATTCCGTTTCCTTCCCATCCATGATCTATCTCCTTGGCGCAGTGCTTGTGGGTTCGAGATCGTTTGCGAGTTCAGGGTGTCGAGACATGCCAGATGGTGGACATGTGCTCAGCCGCTCCTTTCGGTCGGGACCGAAATTGACAGTGAGACTAGACGCCTCATAAGATCGTGTAAAGCGATCAATATTCTTTTATTTGTTCGCAAAAACCGAATAGAGAGGGCGTTCTTGAAACTGCTTCCGACACTGAAACAGCTGGAGTATCTGGTGGCGCTGGCCGAGGCCCAGCACTTCGGGAGGGCGGCCGAGCGCTGCAGCGTCACGCCGTCCACGCTCAGCGCGGGCATCCAGGATCTGGAGCGGGTGCTGGGTGTCTCCCTGGCGGAGCGCTCGCGCCGACAGGTGTTGATCACGCCGATCGGAAACGAGATCGCGGCCCGAGCGCGCCAGTTGCTGCGGGATGCCGAAGACATCATGGCCCTGGCGTCCAGTAACCACGCACCGCTGACCGGTGACCTGCGGCTCGGGGTTATTCCGACTGTCGGTCCGTTTCTGGTGTCGCGCGTGCTGCCGGGGCTGCGCTCGCGGTATCCCGATCTGCTGCTGTTCCTGGAGGAAGACCTGACCCGGGCGATGCTGGACCAGCTGGGTGACGGGCATCTGGACGCGATGCTGATGGCCTTGCCGTTCGACATCGGCGATGCCGAGCACCATGTACTGTTCGAGGACGAATTCCTGTTCGCCTGCAATGGCAGCCACCCGCTTGCGGAACGTGACCGGATCTCGATGGACGATCTGGTCGACGAGTCGCTGCTGCTGCTGGAAGAGGGCCATTGCCTGCGCACCCAGGCGCTCGCGGCCTGCAAACTGCAGGCGGCAAGAGCCCGCAGCCGGTTCGAGGCCAGCAGCTTCCACACCCTGGTCCAGATGGTCGGCTCGGGCATCGGCGTGACGCTGCTGCCGAAGCTGGCGATCGATGCCGGCATCGCCGCCGGCATGGATATCCGGCTGATACCGCTGGAGGAACCCTCGAGTCGCAAGATCGCGCTGGTGTGGCGCAAGTCATCGCCACGCGGCGATGAATTCAGGATGCTGGGCGATGCCATCCGGGAGCTGGCCCCGGGCCTTGCGCCGCAACGGGACACCTGACGGCGAAGGCGTGGCCGAGGTCGCCGGGCGAGTGGGCGGCAGCTAGCGCGCCCACTCGTCGTAGAACGGCGGCAGGTCGTCGGGCACCCGGCTGGTGAACTCCGCCGCCCGCTTGTCGAGGAAAGCCTGAACGCCTTCCCGGCCGTCCTTCCGGCTGGTGTAGAACACCGCCAGCGAATCCACCTCGTGGGCGTTCATCGGATGCGGTTGCGCCGAGTTGCGATAAAGCATCTGGCGGGTCAGCGCCACGGCGACCGCGGAGCGGTTGTCGATCAGCGAGCGGGCGAAGCGGCGCGCCTCGTCCATCAGCTGTTCCGGTTCGACGACCGTCTTGAGAAGCCCGCCCTCCAGCGCCGTCTGTGCGTCCAGAATGTCCGCCGTGTAGCACCACTCCAGTGCTTTCTGGATGCCGACGATGCGCGGCAGAAACCACGACGAACAGGCTTCCGGCACGATGCCGATCCGCCCGAACACGAAGCCGATGCGCGCCTTGGACGAGGCGAAACGGAAGTCCATCGCCAGCGTCATCGTCGCGCCGATGCCCACCGCGGCGCCGTTCATCGCGGCGATGACCGGCTTGGTGCAATTGAAGATGGACAGCGTGACCAGGCCGCCGGTGTCCCGTACGCCCCGGTAGATTTCTGGATCATCGCGGCGTTCGCGCATGTCCTCGAGCGTCGGTTCCCGGTCTTCGTCCAGGCCGAAGACGTTGCCGCCGGTGGACAGGTCCATGCCCGCGCAGAACGCCTTGCCCGCGCCGGTGACGATGATGGCGCCGACATCGGCGTCGTCATTAACCCGGGTGAAGAAATCGATCAGCTCCTGCGACATCTCCACGGTGAACGCATTCATCTGATCTGGGCGATTGAGTGTCAGCGTGGCGATCCGGTCCTGGGTGGACACGCTGAGCGTCTGGTAGTCGTACATGAGGTCTCCTCGATCCTGCCTGCCTTGGGCTGCGACGGCATGGTACCGGGGGCGGTCAGCCGCGTCTTGACAGGGCGCGCAGTGAATAGGAGACGGCGCGGGCGAACCGGGGATGCCGGTCCGCCCGAGGCCGGGTCAGAAGTTGACGCGCAGCGTGGCTGACAGGGCGCGCTCCGGCGTGGCCTGGGCGCCGTAGGTCTGGTCGAACACGGCGGAGTCGAACACCTGATCGTAGACCCGCTCGTCGGTCAGGTTTCGGCCGCGCAGGACCAGCGCCCAGCGATCGGATACGGAGGCGAACACCAGGCGCGCACCGTAGAGCGTGTACGCCTCCTGGAAGCTGTACGGGTCCAGGTCGGTCGCGGAATACTGGTCCCCGCGCCGGCTGATATCGACCGCCAGCCGAGGCACGATGCCCAGCAGTTCCGGAAAGGTGATTTCCGGCGTGAGGGTGAATGTCGACTCGGGGGCATTCGCCAGCGTGCGTCCGCTGAGATCCTGGGTCTCCTCGTCGCTGTCCGCCGGTGGCGGCGCGTCGGGGTAGCTGCGATAAAGCGCCTCGCTGAACGCGAAGCCGCCCATCATGCGCAGCCAGCGCCAGGGTGTCTGCCAGGAAAAGCTGCCCTCGATGCCACGCAACCGGGCCTCCGCGGCGTTGCGCACCTGGTAGGCCGTGCCGTCGAAGTCCACGACCTGCAACTGTTCGACGTCGGTGGTGTAGGCGGCGAAGTCGAAGCTCAGGCCGTAATCCCGGAGGCGGGTCTTGGTGGAGAACTCGACGCTAGTGGCGATCTCGGGCTCGAATTCCAGATTCTCCGGCGCGTTCGCGGTGGCGTTGTAGCCGCCGCCCTTGTAGCCCCGCGCCCAGGTGAGGAATGCGGTGGTGCTGTCGGAGACGTCCAGCCGCAGTCCGAAGGTGGGCGAGAAGTCATCCTCGTCGCGTTTCAGCGGTTCCTCGCTGGTGAAGGTTTCCGCGCCGAGAATCAGCCCGATCAGGCCGAGGCCCTCCTGCGTCACGTCGTACAGCGCCTCCTTGGTTTCCCGTCCATAGCGGGCGCCGACGATGCCGGACCAGCGATCCGTCCAGCGCCAGGTCATCTGCCCGAATGCCGCGTAGGACTCGGTTTCCTGCGAGTAGCCGCGCAGGAACTGGTCGTTCAGCGGGATGCCCGGCACCGGGATGAGGTCCAGCAGCGGGCCCAGCACGCCGGATGGAATGCCCAGCGTGTCCAGCCCCGGTTCGGATAGCGCGAAGCCGATCAAGTCCTCTCCGGCGATGGTGTCCAGGTGGCTGTCCAGTTCGGAGGTCAGGGCGTAGAGACCGACGACGAAGTCCACGGTCTGCCCCCAGCCGAAAAAGCTGTCGGCGCGGCCGGCGGTGCGGGCTTCGATGGAGTTCTGCGCATAGTCGTTGCGGAAATCGGTGATCAGGATGTCCGCCGGGCTGACGTCGATGTCGATGATGGTCGTGAAGTCGAAGGCGGCGTGCCCAACCACGACGGTATGGACGACATCGGACAAACCGCCCCAGTCACCGGCGTCGTATTCGAACACCGCGCGATGCACCTCCGAATGCCGGTCCACGAATCCGGGGGTGTTGAAGCTGGTCTCGGCGTCGAAGGCGTCGTCTTCCACCTCCGGATCGAAGTCGCGCAGATAGTCCAGCACGCTCTCGGGGGCCTCCGCGAGCTGCCAGGGTGGGTACACGGAATCAGTGTTCGAGACCTGGGAGGACAGCCGCAGCGTCCAGGCACCCCAGGGCGCGATCACGGCTTTCAGACGCAGCGCCTGCTGATCGACCGTGCCTTCGCCCTCGTCCAGAAAGCGGTTGTAGATGAAGCCATCGTTCTGCCAGTCGACACCGGCCAGACGCAGCCCCAGCGTGCCGTCGAACAGATGGAGATCGGCGCCGGCCTCGATGCGGCGCTCGTCGTGCGAGCCGCCGGTCAGCGCGATGGTGGTGCCGACATCGTCGTCGGGCTCCGCCGAGTAGATGTTGATGACGCCGGCGATGGTGTTCTTGCCGAACAGGCTGCCCTGCGGTCCTCGAAAGACCTCGACGCGGTCAATGTCGAACAACCCGTCCGCGATGAATTCCGGGCGGTTGATCGCGAGCTCGTCAAGGGACAGGCCCACCGACGGTTCGAAGCCGACGTTGTCCGTTTCCGTCGAGAAGCCGCGAATCCCGATCACCGGCGCCTGCGGGTCGGTGTCCAGCTCCACGTTGGGCGCGAAGTCCTCGATGGCCGCGGGGTCGAAACCACCGGATTCGGCCAGCGTGTCGCGGTCCACGACGGAGGAGGAGATGGCGACTTCCTCCAGCGTCTGTTGCGTTTTCGGCGCGCGAACGACGATCTCCTCCAGCATCAGGTTGCTGTCTGGCGGTGAACGAGGTGCTTCGTCGTCACTCGCCAGAGGCGGGACGGGAATCGTCTCCACGGTTTCGCCGTCCTGCGCCGTCGACACGCCGCTCGCCAGCGCGGCGCCCAGCATCAGCAGGCACCATCCGGCCATGCGTTTCCAATCCCCAGTCAACTCGTTTCTCCCAGTGGTCGCCTTGCCGCGTGCGCCGTTCAATGAATGTCCGCGACGCATTATCCGTCAGTTGTCGTGGACGTAGCAGCGGCCGCCGGGATCGCGTGGTGGTGACCCGTGCTGTGGCCGCTCGCGGTACGAATGCGCCGGTCAGCCATGCGAAGAGTGCGCCAGATGAAGCGAGAAACCGCCTGGTTTTGCGGGCATCTCGGCCCAATCAGGCGGAGAGCGCCGGACCGGTGGGGTCAGTGGTGTGTCAGGCGTTCCGCGGCGGACGGCCCGCGAGCGCGGGTGGCCAGCAGGGCGCGGATCGCCTGCAGGCGAGCGCGGGCATGGGTTGTCGACCATTCCCGGGATTCGGCATCAATCGACTCCAGCCAGGCCTTCACGTGCGCACGGCCCGCCTCGGTGAGCGCATAAGTCCATCGGCCGTCGTCAATCAGGATGTCCAACCAGTCGCTGGCGACCAGCATGCC
Source organism: uncultured Salinisphaerales bacterium (assembly GCA_937896565.1). Taxonomy (GTDB): domain Bacteria; phylum Pseudomonadota; class Gammaproteobacteria; order Nevskiales; family OUC007; genus Abyssibacter. The sequence goes on along the minus strand of CALBOV010000143.1, from coordinate 2,289 downwards.
GATCGCACGGGCGAAATCGCTTTCGCGGACCACCAGGCTGGCGCGCACCTGATCCACCAGATCCCGCGGCGTCGCGCCGGTTCCGGTCAGCGTGCCCAGCGTGTCCGCTGCCTGAAGAATCACGACCTGCGTGATCTCGACGAACTCGGGTGCGCCAATGTGCTTGCGACGTTCGATCGTGGACGAGGTGGGCGTTTGATGAACCATCGTGGCCTCCTGACTGAAACCGCGGTCCGACTTGCCACGACGCTACCAGCGCGGGAGTGAACGTTTTGGCAATCGCCCGCGCCAGGCTGGGGTGGCTATCCCCCTCATCCGCACCGTTCATCCGGAGGCCCGTGAGCTTGCGCGTTTCGCCAGAATCTTTACAATGCGCGCCTCGCTGGACGCCGCTTGTGCGCCGCGAAACCGCGGGCCCGTAGCTCAGTTGGATAGAGTACCTGGCTACGAACCAGGGGGTCGGGCGTTCGAATCGCTCCGGGCCCGCCATATAAAACGAAAAGGATCAACAACTTGGCGTTGTTGGTCCTTTTTTTTGGCCTGCAGCAGAGCGCGCTGGATCCGTTTCCCGCGCAAATGGGATGTTTCATCGCTTCCTGCGCCGCGTGAAACGTGTCGCGGAGGACGTTGCGTTGATGCTGGCTCGGCGCGTCACGCCCGGGACATCGGGCCGTCCGCGTAAGCCGGGCGTGGACCGGAACGGAGCGTTATTCTAGAAACCATGGTCTGCCCTCTAATTCCGCAATGGTCAGTCGTGCTGTTCGACGCAGTGAATCAGAGTGAGGGTGTCGCGTTGCATGACCTGATCCCGTTCCCACAGACGTCGTGCAGTCCAATATCTCTAGACGGGGAAGTGCCAACAAGTCGTTGATCACAAGGTGCGTATGCTCGCCTGAGAGCGAAAAGAACACGCCTACAAATACAGCCTACGGTTAAATCGATGGCTTCTACAATCCAATGCGGCGAAACCAGCATTTTTCAGGGGTCAGCCCCGAGCAATCTGAGGCCGCTGTGAAGCCCTAGATATAGCGTTTCCACAGAATCCTGGTAACTCCAGAGCAAGCACTTGAAGATGGCCATCTATTTCGCGGATCCGCACGCCCCGTGGCTGCTAAGCACCCGGCCAAGAAAACATTATGACTTTCAGAGCCCGCAGGAGCTTTTCGACCAAGCGACGGCGGGTTATCTCAATCATGTTGCACTTGATTCTTGAATCCAAGCAGCGCCCGATGATTTCGGCATCGATGTGATACGCCGAGTGGGCCAAGGCTTCGGGAAATTCTTGCTGCTTGCGGCTGGCCATGGCCGCTATGAATTTGCCAAACTGGTATGCCCGTCACGGTGGCGAACGGGCTCGCGCAAAAAGAACTATAAGGCTGCATCTCGGGGGATTTCATGATGGACGTGTTCAATTTCCGAAACCGGCTGGTAGGCGAGTACGAATCGTTCTCGCGCAGCTTCTCGCTGATCAGATCTGGTGACATTCAGTCCATTGTTGAGTCGGAGTACCAGAACGGCCGCTATTGGCCTGCTCCACTGCTTCAGATCAACCCGCACTACCAGCCTGCAAAGACGGTTCAGGAGTTAGCGGCGGATGGGACGTTACACCCCAAGTGCGGGGAAATATTTCGAGTTGGTAAGGATTTAGATACGGCCGGCGAGCCGCTGCGCCTTTACAAGCACCAGATCGAAGCGATTTCGCTGGCGGCTGGCGGCAGTTCCTACGTCGTCACAACAGGAACGGGGTCGGGAAAATCGCTCGCGTTCTTCATTCCAATCATCGATCGGGTGCTGCGGGCGAAAGACAAGGACCCTAATCGAAAGACTCGGGCAATCGTCATCTATCCGATGAACGCCTTGGCGAACAGCCAGCGGGAGGAGCTGAAGAAGTTCTTGGGTGACGTGGAGGGCGGGGCCTCAATCAGCGTCGCCCGTTACACCGGTGATGAATCCGAAGAAGCCCGAAAGCGCATCGCGGCGAACCCTCCGGACATCCTGCTCACCAACTTCATGATGCTCGAGTTGATTCTGACTCGATTCGAGGAAGTCGATCGGGCCGTCATTGATAACTGCCGCGGGCTGGAATTTCTGGTGCTCGACGAATTGCATACCTACCGAGGCCGTCAGGGTGCGGACGTGGCCTTGCTGGTGCGGCGTCTGCGTCAGCGGACGCAGTCGCAGAATCTCATCTGCGTGGGCACCTCAGCCACGATGGCGTCAGAGGGCCGGGAGTCCGACCGCAATCAGGTGGTTGCTGGGGTAGCCTCACGATTGTTCGGTCAGGAGGTC
>CALBOV010000142.1 GCA_937896565.1 uncultured Salinisphaerales bacterium | reverse complement strand
TGCTGCGGGAGTTGCACAAGCGGGCCGGCAGCGATCTGGACACCGAGGATGTCCACATGGCGCTGGCGACCGTGCGCGCCGAATTCGATGAACGGGCGCCGGAGCAGCCGGTCGGCGGTGGTTCCGATGGACAACCCGTGCGCGCGCGTCGCATCAGCATTCGTGGACGGACGCCCAACCAGCGTCGCTACATCGAGAACATTCGAAATCATGACCTGAACTTCGGGATCGGCCCGGCTGGTACCGGCAAGACCTACCTGGCCGTCGCCACCGCCGTCGAGGCCCTGGAGACGGAGCGCGTGCGCCGTCTGGTGCTGGTGCGCCCGGCGGTCGAGGCCGGGGAGCGCCTGGGCTTCTTGCCCGGCGATCTCGCGCAGAAGATCGACCCCTATCTGCGGCCGCTGTACGACGCGCTCTACGAGATGCTGGGCCACGACCGTGTGGCGCGACTGTCCGAGCGCGGGGTGATCGAGATGGCGCCGCTGGCCTACATGCGCGGCCGCACGCTCAACGAGTCCTTCATCATTCTCGACGAGGCGCAGAACACCACCGTCGAGCAGATGAAGATGTTCCTGACCCGCATCGGCTTCGGGTCCAAGGCTGTCGTCACCGGCGATACCTCGCAGGTGGACCTGCCCCGGGGCCAGCGTTCCGGACTGCGCCATGCGGTGGAGTTGCTGCAAGGTGTCGATGGCATCAGTTTTGCGCGCTTCCAGGCCAGGGATGTGGTGCGACATCCGCTGGTGCAGCGGATTGTCGATGCCTACGATCGGGAGGACGCGTGAGCCTCGATGAGATCGACTGGACCGTGCAGCGGGTGGTGGATGTCGAATCGCCATCCGATGCCGATTTCGCTCGCTGGATCGCGGCGGTGGACGCGCGCGTCCCGCTGGCCGGCGAACTGACCCTGCGCATCGTCGACCGCGACGAAAGCCATACACTCAACGAGCAGTGGCGCGGCAAGGCCAAACCCACCAACGTGCTGTCCTTCGGTTACGGCGACGTGCCGGAATTGCTGGGTGATCTGGTGTTCTGCGCGCCGGTCGTGGCCGAGGAAGCGCGTGCCCAGGGCAAGGCGTTCGTCGACCACTGGGCCCACCTGACCATTCACGGACTGCTGCATCTCTCCGGTCATGACCACGAGTTGTCATCCGAGGCGGAGATCATGGAGTCCGAGGAAATCGCCATCCTGGCGACGCTCGGCATATCCAATCCCTACGAGACACAACACGCCGCATGAACGATTCGGAACCTCCCAGTTCGATCGAGCAGGACTCTTCTGACAACTGGCTGCGCCGCCTGGGTCGCAGCCTGGGGGGCGCGCCGCGTTCCCGGGAAGACCTGCTCGCCACGCTACGCCAGGCCGAAGACGACGAGCTGATTGATCGCGACGCCCGCTGGATGATCGAGGGCGTGCTCGAAGTCGCCGAGACCCAGGTCCGCGACATCATGATTCCGCGCGGGCAGATGGTGGTCATCGAGGCCGATGCCAGCCTGGGCGAGGTCGTGAACATCGTCGTCGAGTCCGGACATTCGCGCTTCCCCGTCATCGGCGAGAGCCGTGATGAGGTGCTGGGCATTCTGCTCGCCAAGGACCTGCTGCGGCACATCAGTGCCGCCGGCCGCGATGCCGAGGCGGGCTTCGACGTGCGCAGCGGCATGCACACGGCCGCGTTCGTGCCCGAATCCAAGCGTCTGAACGTGCTGCTCAAGGAGTTCCGTTCCAGCCGCAATCACATGGCCGTGGTCGTGGACGAATACGGTGGTGTCGCCGGTCTGGTGACCATCGAGGACGTGCTGGAGCAGATCGTCGGCGAGATTGACGACGAGTACGACGAGGCCGAGGGCGCCTACATCCTGCGTCAGGACGAGCATCGCTATCTGGTCCGCGCGCTGACGCCCATCGAGGAATTCAACCGCTACTTCAGCTCCGAGTTCTCCGACGAGGAGTTCGACACGGTTGGCGGTCTGGTGACCCACGAGTTCGGGCGGATGCCGTCGCGGGGCGAGTCGGTGAGCATCGGACCGTTCGGCTTCACCGTGCAGCGCGCCGACAGCCGCCGCGTCCAGACCCTGCAGGTGTCGTTGGTGGATACCAACGAGGCCGAGCACTGAGTCTCCGAAGGGGAGCGATTCGCTGATGTGGGTTCGCATGCTGGGCTGCGCCGTGGCGGGCGGCGCGGCCACGCTGGGTTTCGCCCCGTTCAGCTGGTGGCCGCTGACGGCGCTGGCGATGCTGGCGCTGGTCATCGCGCTGTGGAACCAGTCGACTGGCCGCACCTGGCTGCTGGGGTTCGTGTTCGGGTTCACCCATTTCACCAGTGGCATCTATTGGGTCTACTACTCGACGGTCTACTACGGCAACGCGGCGCCGTGGCTGGGCGTGGTCCTGGTCTGCGTGCTGGCCTCCGTGCTCGCGCTGTTCCCGGCGACCCTGCTCGCGTTTGCCCGCCGGTTGTCGCCCTGGACATCGCCGCTGGGCCCCTTCGTGCTCGGGATCGCCTGGACCGCGTCAGAGCTGCTTCGAGGTACGGTGCTGGAAGGCTTTCCGTGGTTGTCGACCGGCTATGCGTTCATCGACACCAACATGCGGGACTGGGGCGCGGTGCTGGGCGTGCATGGCATCAGCGGGCTGTTGTGGACGGCGGCCGGCTGCGGTGTTGCTCTGGTACTGCAGCGGCACTGGCTGAGCCATGGTGTGCCGCTGCTGCTGATTCTCGTGTCGCCGCTGCTGTTGCCGGCGCCGTCGTCCTGGACCATGGCCGACGGCCCGCCGCTGGATGTTGCGCTGATCCAGGGCAACGTGGCGCAGGCGGACAAGTGGCGGGATTCGGAAGGCCCACGGATCGCCGGGCTCTACGAGCGGCTGACCGATGAGGCGCTTGGCGCTGATCTGGTCGTGTGGCCAGAGGCGGCGGTGCCCTACACCTATCCGCAGATCCGGCATGGTTATCTGGCGCGCATCGGGCGGCGCGCCGCCCAGGCTGGCACCGCGGTCGTGCTCGGCACGCTGATCCCGAATGACGAGCGCACGCAGATGCTCAACAGCGTCGTCGGGATTGGCGCGACCGAGGGCACCTATCTCAAGCGTCATCTCGTGCCCTTTGGCGAGGTGTTTCCGCTGCCCGATTTCATGCGCCCGCTGCTGGATGTGGTGGATCTGCGTTTCGCGAACCTCGACACCGGCGACGCGGGCCAGCCGCTGTTTCCGATCGCGCATACGTCGGCGTCGATCTCGATCTGTTTCGAGGACGTGTTCGGCGACGAGATCGCCCGCGAGGGCCGAGGTTCGGGCCTGCTGGTCAACGTGACCAACGACGCCTGGTTCCATGATGCGACCGCCGCGCCGCAGCACCTGCAAATCGCACGCATGCGTTCGGTGGAAACAGCGCGCCCACTGCTGAAGGCCGCCCAGACCGGCATCACCGCGGTCATCGGCCCGGATGGCGAGATTCAGCAGCAGGTGCCGCAGTTCGAGGTTGCGACGCTGCGGGCAAAGGTGCAGCCGGTGACTGGCGAGACGCCCTACATGCGCTGGGACGACCGTCCGCTGTGGTGGGGCTCGGCGCTGGCTGCTCTGGCGCTGCTGGCCGCGAGCCTGGTTCGCCGGCGTCGGGCGGCGTGATCGTGGCCTACCAGCGCGCGAACTGATCCTCGCAGAAGCCGGGTACGTCGCGAATCTCCATCGCCGGCCGGCCCTCGGGCCGTATGGTTCCCGAGAAGTTGCCGAAGTCCTGGCGAAAGTCGCTGGCGATCAGTCCGGCGTTCAGGCGTTCGGTGTGGCGGCCGCAGGGCTGGAAGCGCAGGTCCAGGGTTTCGCAGGCGCTGCGTACGGTCCACGGCGCGGTCAGGTCGTGACGGGAGAAGTTGAAATGCGTTGGGCCGATGGCGATGCGCTCGCCGTCGATCCACAGGCAGTTCTCGGAGAAGCCGGTTTCGTTGACGCCGCAGGAGACGTTGAGGCCCACGCGTTGCGTGCCGATTTGCGCGGTGAAGCAGGCCCAGTTCCAGAACGTCTCCCGGCGCATGAACCCGGCGGAATAGTCGTGGTGGGCGAAGGCGCCGATTTCGCTCAGGTCCAGTTGCACGCCGGCGCCCTTCACATGGCCGAACACGCGGGTGCCGGCGATCTTGCGGGCATAGACCCAGCCGTTGCGCGCGGTTTGCGTGCAAAGCGACATCGGCTGGCAGTGTTCCGGCCCTTCGGAGAAGGTGGCGTCGATCTCGATGCCGCTGCGCGTTTCGACCTGTAGCGCGCGGCCGGCTCGCGAGTAGCGCATGTGCACACTGGCGGGTCGCGTCGACAAATGGCTCTGGCCGTCAATGGGGCGATCAGTCAGCGTCAGCCCACAACCGAACGGTCGTCGCACGCTCACGGCATCCATGACCCCGGTGGATGGCACGAACACGTACATGAAGGCAGCCCCGACCCAGCCGATGTTGGCCAGCGCGCAGCCGGCGAACAGGTCCGGGGCGACGATGCCGTAGTACTCGAACTGCTTGAACGCCATGCGCCTGCGCCAGCGGCCGTGGCGCCGGCCCAGCGGGCTGCGAAAATCCGCCGCCCGCCAGCTCACCTGCTCGGGGGTGGTGTCGAAGATGCCGAGTTGCGCCTGTCCGTTGGCGTTCAGCAGCGATCGCATGGGCGGGGATTGCGTCATTCGGTATCCTTGCGCGCCTTTCCTTGTCCCGGCGCTCGCCGCGCGTTGTAACACATGAGCCAGTCGTACGATCCCGCCGCGATCGAATCCGAAGCCCAGACCCACTGGCGCGAGGCCGCGACGTTCTCGGTGAACGAGGACGATACGCGCGAGAAATTCTATTGCCTGACGATGTTTCCGTACCCGAGCGGGCATCTGCACATGGGGCATGTGCGCAACTACACGCTGGGCGACGTGATCAGCCGTTTCAAGCGCAAGCGTGGATTCAACGTGTTGCAGCCGATGGGCTGGGATGCGTTCGGCCTGCCGGCCGAGAACGCGGCGATCCAGAACAAGGTGCCGCCAGCGGACTGGACCTACGCCAACATCGATCACATGCGCGGCCAGTTGCAGCGCCTGGGTCTGGGCTATGACTGGTCGCGCGAGCTGGCGACCTGCAAGCCGGACTACTACCACTGGGAGCAGTGGCTGTTTACGCGGATGATCGAGCGCGGACTGGCCTACCGCAAGACCGCGGTCGTGAACTGGGATCCGATCGATCAGACCGTGCTGGCCAACGAACAGGTCGTCGACGGTCGCGGCTGGCGCTCCGGGGCACCGGTCGAGCGACGCGAAATCGAGCAGTGGTTCATCCGCATCACCGACTACGCCGATGAACTGCTGGAGGGTCTGGACCGGCTGCCGGGCTGGCCGGATGCGGTCAAGACCATGCAGCGCAACTGGATCGGGCGCAGCGTCGGTGTCGAGGTGGA
>CALBOV010000141.1 GCA_937896565.1 uncultured Salinisphaerales bacterium | reverse complement strand
CCAAATCTCAGCTCGCCATACAATTCGGCGAGCGGTTCATTTTGACCGAGTAATCCACCACCGGCTCACACACAGAATTCAGGACACTCCCCGGCTGCGTCGCGGAGGTGTTCACGCAGTTCGTCGAACCCGGTGCACCGGGCTGGTTGGTCGGAAAGTCGTTGTAGGCGATCTGGCGCGACAATCCCGTGGTTTCGTCCCAGGTGTAGCGGACGCCGGCCGTGGCCCGAAACTGCTCGCTCAGATCGTAGGTCGCCTGCGCGTAGACCGCCCGGTTCTCATACTCGACCTCGCCCAGCTGCAACTGCACGTTGCCGATCGGACCCGGATCGAACTGTCCCTGTGACGCGATGATCGCCAGCTGGCGCAGCACGTCCTGACACTGGAAGCTCGCCGAATCCCGTCCCGGCGACGTCGCGCAGTAAAGCTGATTGAGCGACTGCGATCCGGAAATCCCGTCGGGTTCGCTGCTTTCGTAGTAGAGGCCCGCCTGCCAGGTCAGGAAATCGGTCTGCCCCTGGAACTGCAGTTCCTCGACGAAGCTGGTCTGGCTGTTGCTGGGCACACCCGGGTACTGATCCGCGTTGGTGAACACGAAGGGCAGCCCACCGATGCCCGGCACCTGATCCGGAATCCGGAAGTCGGTCCCGAACACGGCCGTGCGCATGGTCTGTTCCATGTCCGCGTAGGACAGGATGTTCTTGATGGTGAGGCTGTCGGATAAATCCCAGCGCGTGGTGTTGATCGCCTGCCACTGCTCCAGCGTGGCCTCCGGGTTCGGCAACGGATTCTGCACGTCATAGAAGCTGGTGCCGTACTCGGCCTGCTGGCTCATGCAGAACGACGAGAACCCGACATTGGGATCGGGATTGCACGCGAACATGCCGGAGATCGTGCCGTTGTTCTCCGAGTTCGTATACGAGAACACCGTGTAGTTCTCCACCCGGTCGGTCAGATCCAGCACCAGGCTGCCACGACCGGCGATGTAGTCGACGTTGCTGAGATCATCCGGCCCGACTCCCGAGGTATTGCGGATATGGCCGTCTCGCTGATGGACATCGACCCCGAAACGCACGCGCGCCCGGTCGCTGATCGGCGTGTTGAACACGCCCTGCAGACGCTGCATGTCGAAGTCGCCCGCTGAAACCTCCAGATAGCCCTCGACCTCGTCGGTGGGCTTCTTCGGCACGACCAGAATCGCGCCACCAGTCGTGTTGCGGCCGAACAGCGTGCCCTGCGGCCCCTTCAGCACCTGGACGTTCTCCAGGTCGAACAGCAGACCGGGACCCGCGCCGTCACCGGAGGTGAGCGAACCGCCACCGCGAGGCGCGACGACATCGGCGAAGTAGAAGCCGACGGAGGCCGTGGTGCGAAGCTCCTGGGTAAACCCGCGGATCGAGAACGACGCCTGATCCGGGCCAAACCGGGTGTTGGTGTTGAGCGACGGCGCGTAGGTGCTGAGGTCGGCGCTGTTGGAGATGTTGTTGTTCCGCATCTTCTCCTGGTCGATCACCGTGATCGCGATCGGCACCTCCTGAAGCGTTTCCTCCTTGCGCCGTGCGGTCACGACGACTTCCTCGATCTGCCGGCCGTCGTCGGCCTCGGCGTCCGAGCCTGCGGTGTCGGCGGATTCCGTCGATTGCGCATTCACCAGGCCGCTGCCCCCCAGGGCCAGGGCCAGAAACGCTGCAACTCTCCCGATCGGGGTTGCTTGACGCATGTCGTGTCTCCTCGAAGCTTTATTCGATTTTTGTGAATATTCTGTAAAAGATGGCGGCAAGTGCTTGTTGCCGGCCACGGCGATGCCGCCGAACTCGGAGCCACTGGCCACGGTTTCTTGAAAGTTGTCGGATATGAGGCGTCCGACGCTCACCTTGAACGGATCTGGCATGTTGCCCGGTCTCCTTAGCACCAGCGCCATCCGTTGCGCGAGCTCGCCCGAACGGGGCGAGAGTCTGGCCGGCTCGTCGTCCGGCTCTATGACATCGACGTTACGAGGGGAGTACAAACCGCGTCAAACGGTTGTTTTGACCAGCGGTGCAATGACGATACGCTGGGGTGGCAGTTTCAGTCCGCTACCGGAGATGAGGGCTCAGGTTCCCTGAAAAACAGCCGGATCGAAAGAATCTCGACAGGAAACACCATGCAACAATTTCAAGTTATTGCTGGCGAAACAACCGGATTGTCCGGTTAAGCACTGGATTATCCGCCGATGTCAGCGATCACCGGATCAATGCGCGTAATAGGCCGACTTTTCAGCTCGCCTGCGCACCCAAACGGAACAGAACAAGGTCAGGAGAGAGCGGACTATCAACGTCAAAACAGATATTTGCGTCACAGGTGCGACACGAATTCGGCGAAGCCTCGGTGAAGGTCTGGCGGCCAGAAAATCAAAATTTTCTCGCGCAGCCAGACCCGGCCACTTATAGGAGATTCGCGAGGCGACTCCGAATCAGCTCGTCGGCTTCGGCCATGATCCGGTCGATCAACGCCTGGCAACTCGGGATGTCGTTGATCAGCCCGGCCACCATGCCGCAGGACCAGGGGCCGCTGTCCGCCTTGCCCTCCAGCATCACCCGGGGATACACACCGACGACCTCGGCGGCGATGTCCGCGAACTGGAGGTCGCGGCCCTTCTCCAGTTCGATCTCCAGCACGCGGTCCACGGACGGATTTCTCAGCACCCGTTCGGTATTGCGGATCGGCCGCATGATCAGCCGCGTATCACGTTCGGATGCCGCAACGATGGCCTGCTTGACCTGCTCGTGCACTGGCGCTTCCTGTGTTGCCAGGAAACGCGTCCCCATGTTCATGCCGTCGGCGCCCAGCGCCAGCGCGGCGACCAGCGAGCGACCGTCAGCCATGCCGCCGGAGGCAACGAACGGAATCTCCAGCTCGTCGGCGGCCCGTGGCAGCAGAATCATGTTGGGGATGTCATCCTCGCCGGGGTGTCCGCCGCATTCGAACCCGTCCACGGACACCGCATCGCAGCCGATGGCCTGCGCCTTGAGCGCGTGACGCACGGCCGTGCACTTGTGGATGACCTTCACACCGGCATCCTTCAGGGCCGGCAGATACTCCGCCGGGTTGTTGCCGGCGGTTTCCACGACCTTGACCCCGGCCTCGATGATCACCTGCACCAGCCCCGGGTAGTCCGGCGCATCAACAACCGGCAGGAAGGTCAGGTTCACACCGAAGGGCTTGTCGGTCATCGACTTGCAGCGATCGATTTCCGCGGCGAGCTTGTCCGGCGTCTTCTGGGTCAGGCCGGTGATGATGCCCAGGCCGCCGGCATTCGACACCGCCGCCGCCAGTTCGGCGTAGCCGACGAAGTGCATGCCGCCCTGGATG
>CALBOV010000140.1 GCA_937896565.1 uncultured Salinisphaerales bacterium | reverse complement strand
GTTGCCGTTGTCGTAATCCACGTCGTCGAACGCGATCCAGGTGGTGAGCTGGAACAGCTCGTCGCGGTCGGCCGGCCACAGCGTCGCCTTGTAGCCTTCTTCGGACAGGTAGGTGCTGGCCTGGTGCCAGGTGACCTCGGGCGCGCCCGGCTCCTTCAGGAACAGCTGCGAGCGCCACAGAAGCAGGTTCGGGCCCAGCAACTGCGCCAGGCGTTCGGTCCACTCGGGACGCTTGATCAGGTCCCACACCGCCGGGCAGTCCAGGTGGCGGTCGCGCCCGGTGACGAAGCCGTAGGTCTTCGACGGCTGCTCGATCTCAGCCCAGACCTGCTCGCGCAGTTCGATCATTTCCTCGCGGGAGCAAAGGGTCAGCGGGCCGAGAAAACCGTTCTCGTAAAAGCTGCGGATCTGGTCTTCCGACAGGCGCCACTGCTCGTCGACCTCGGCCAGAGGCTGCCAGGTGGGCGGATCGGGCATTACGCAGGGCTGGTCGATATAGATGCGTGACCCGAACGAGGTGATCGCCGAGCGCAGCATCTCCCAGTCCCAGGATTGCGCGAACAGGCCGACCTGCTCCGGCACCGCCCGACGCAGCGGCGGAATCGCCTTGATCAGCGCGATGCCCAGCATCAGCAGGGTGGTGGCGACGCGGCGTGCGGTGTTGTTGCCGCGAATCCAGTCGCGAATGTTCGACCGCTGACGCTGCATGATCGCGGTCCGACGTGCTGCTATCCCCATCACGTTCTCCCTGGATTGGGCGGATGCGGGCGCATCCGCGATTCCGACGATTCGATTGCGGTTACTGCTGGCTCAGTCCGGCGGTCATGACCAGCAGCGGCTGGGTGTCCTCGGCCGGTTTCAGCGCGGCCACCAGCAGCGCCGGGCAGAGGATGACGAACAGCAGGCCCGCCCCCCAGAACAGTCCGTTGACGTAACCCAGGCCGACCAGCCAGTTCAGCGGCGCGAGCAGCACCGCGCTGACGATCAGCCCCAGCACGGCCGCCTGCAGGGCACTCATTACGAAGGCAAGCGGAAAATCCCGCCAGATCAGTTCGTCGGACATGGCCAACCTCCCTCCATGGAGAGTGCATTCAACACGGCGTTGAAACTCGCAAGGACCGTACCCGCGGCCCGCCGGATCGATTCGATGCGACGACCGGTCAGGCGTTTTCCGCGCGATCGAGCTCGGCGGCGTAGGTTTCGACCAGTTCGCGGTTGTCGTGCTGCCACGGGTGGAAGCCCGGGCGGAAATAGGCCAGCCAGCGACCGAAGGCGCGCGGAATCACGGCCGGGCGGATCCAGAAGAAGCGGAAGGCCTGCCCCCAATCGCGGATATCGAACAGCTTGCGGTCCTGCCACAGCATCAGCGTGATCGATGTCGTCATGCCCACCGAATAGCCGAGGGTGGACCAGAGCATCACCGTGGTGCGCAGGAAGTAGCGCTCCAGCTTGTTCGGGACGGCGCGTTCGAACACGTCGAATGCAACGCCCTTGTGCTCGATTTCCTCGATCGCGTGCCAGTTCCAGATGCGTCGGACCTGCTCGTCGGCGCCTTCCAGTACACGCGGATCGCTCAGCGCCAGATCGCTCAGGATGGCGGTGATGTGTTCCATGCCCACGGTGCGGGCGAGATTGCGCTTGGGCGACAGGTAGCGCCGCGTCAACTCGACCGGCTTGGCGGTCAGGCTGGTGTGGAAGTCCACATCCACGCCCTGCGCCTTGAGCGTGGCGTTGTAGCGCGCGTGCTCGCGGGTGTGATCCGCCTCCTGGCGGATGAAGCCCTGGATGTCCTTCTGGAGCTGTTCGTCCTCGATACCCTCGGCGAATTCGCGCACCGACTCGATGAACGATTTCTCGCCTGGCGGGAACGACATCGACAAGGCGTCGTAGAACCGCGAGATGCGCGCATTGCCGCTGTGCCAGAAGCGCGGCCGTTCGGCGTCGAAGACCATGCGCAGGTTGCGACGTTCGATGGTGGATTCGGTCATCGTGACGACCTCCTGGGGACTCGCGATCGGTCCGCAATGGTAGCGTGACGAAGGGCGACCGCAGGCGCATGTACAACACCGCGGCGCAAGGCGTATGGAATCAGCAGCAAGAAGTACGCCGTGTGGACAAGCCGGTCACGAGACGACGCGCTCGACGAGATCGTCGTGGAACCGCCGGAATGCCGGTACCAGCCGCAGCAGCAGCAGCGAGAGCATGGTGATTGGCAGTACCACGACCACGGCGCAGGCCAGGAACAGCGCGTAGAACAGCACGACCGGCACGCGCGTCCACCGGCCCTGACGGCCGCAGAGTCGGATCAGCGCGCCCCAGATCATGAAGCTGCGCAGACCCATGAACTCCCCGAGCAGCAGCATCGGGTTTGGCGGGTTGGGGTCCGGGGTGGCGATCGGCCGCTCGGCCTCCGTGGCCGGTGTCTCGGACTCCAGCCATTGCACGATGCGCCGGCCATAGGTATCCGCGCCCTCGATCTCGGGTTCCGCGACACCGGCGGGCGGAAACATGCCCAGGTAGCGGTTCTTCTTGCCGGTGAACATCCAGCGCGGTGTGGTGATGAACGTCGCCGCCGTGCCGCCCTGGTCGGCGAGCACCACGCGGTCCAGCAGCCGGCCACCGAGCCCGCGGATCAGCTTGTTGAGTCGGTACTGGGCCATCAGCCACATGTTGCGGCAGGCGGTTACCGTAACGACCGGCGTGTCGCGGAACAGCTTGGCCGCGGTTTCCGATTGCAGAAATGCCACGATCGGCGGTGCCGGGCTCAGGTACCACGGCGTGTACCCGAGCACGATCAGATCGTAGGGACCAGAGGCCTCGATGGCCTTGATCTCGGGTGTGACGAACGCGACCGTTTCCGGAAACTCGTCGAAAAAGCGGAAAAACGGCCACGGAAACGGGTAGGGCTGCACCATCTCGATGCGATGACGTTCCACCTCGATGCCCGGCTGGTCGATCAGCGGTTGCACCAGGTGATCCATGACCCGGGTGAGCTGGCCGGTTTGTGAAAAGTGAATCTCCAGCACCCGTTTGGGCGGAGTCGGCGGTGATGCGTTATCGGTTGGTTGCATGATGATCTGGTTTGGGCCGGATCAGCGCGCGGCCTGAACCAGGCCTCCCGGCACGCTGGGTGGGAATCCGCGGTCCACCACCTTGGTGAACCCGGCTTTGGCGAGCAGGTCGTGGACTTCGGTCAGCGTGTAGGCGCGTCCTCCGACGTTGAAGAAGTTGAGTGAAATCACGTCGAACAGCTGCGCCTTGATCCCGCCCTCGCTGCCGGAGAACTGATCGACGATCAGCAGCACGCCATTCGGCGCCAGCGCCTTGAGGCATTTTTCGAACAGCACCAGCGTCTGATCCGGATTGAACAGGTGGATGAAGTTCGCGAGCAGGATCACGTCCCAGTTCTCTCCCAGGTCATCCTGGAAGGCGTTGCCGGCGACGAAGCTGAGCCGCTCCGTGCGGCCCTGTTCTTCGGCCAGCTTCTGGGCTGTGCCGATCGGGCCACCGAGATCGAAGACCGTGGCGTGCAGATCGGGGTAGTGGGCGACGAACTGACGGGCGTATTCGCCGTGGGCACCACCGATGTCGATCATCGTCTTGGCGTCGTCCGGGATGTCCGCGGCCTTCAGCACAGCCGGGATGAACATCCGCGCGGCCTGCTGCATGCCGCGGGTGTAGGTTTCCTGGCCGTCGGTGCCGGCCTTTTCGAACTTCGAATGGAAATCCAGCGACGGCCGGCCGGAGGCAACGTTGTCGCCCAGCGACTGCAGGCGCTCGTAGGTCACGCTTTGCAGCTTGAGCATCTCGCCGAGCCCGCGATCCGGGTCGACAATCCACTTCCTGGCCCAGCGACCGTTGACGTACTTGCCTGCGCGAAGTTTCAGATAACCGCTGCTCTTGAGCGCTCGCAGCAGCAGGCCGGTACCTTCGGGCGACAGCCCCAGCTTGTCGGCGA
This sequence comes from uncultured Salinisphaerales bacterium, assembly GCA_937896565.1. GTDB lineage: Bacteria > Pseudomonadota > Gammaproteobacteria > Nevskiales > OUC007 > Abyssibacter. The sequence goes on along the minus strand of CALBOV010000140.1, from coordinate 4,353 downwards.
CCTCATCCGGGCCGAGTCCGCCCGCGGCATCATGCTCCGCCAGCAGCTTGAAGATGCCCAACCGGTTCGCCTCGATGATCGCCCGCGCACGGACAATCGGCAGCTGGATGTCCAGCAATGGAACCGGCACGACGTTCAGCCATTTCAGCAGGCCAATGATCGCGTTCACGCACCCTCCTTGGGCTCGCGGTAAAGGCGCATGTCGCGCCGGACTGGGGACTGGTGTGGGTCTTCCTAGACCACCGTCAGCAGCATCGCCGCCATCGAGAAGCGGGCGCTTTCCGGAACCGCGCAGAGAATCCGGTCGCCCTTCTTCAGGCGTCCCGAATGCAGCAGGGTTTCCAGGATCACGAAGATCGACGCGGAGCCGATGTTTCCGGTCTCCGGCAGATTCGTGAACCACTTTTCTTCCGGAATGCCGTAGCCGGCCTCAGCCATCTGTTCGCCCAGCCGCTTCTTGAAGTACATCGACGACAGATGGGGGAGGAAGTAGTCGACGCTGTCGAAATCCAGGCCCCACTTGTCCTTCATCAACTGGCAGCCGGCGACGGCGACCTCGATGATGTTCTTGTCGAGCACGCGTACATCCTGCTGGAGCAGCAGATAGCCCTTGGACAGGATGTTGCGCATGTCCTCCTCGTCGGACCAGAAGTGGAACACCCCGTCCTTGTCCTTGACCATGCCGTTGTACATGCAGGTCGGTTTCTGGCCCGCCCAGGACATCACTTCCATGTTGTCGATGCGCAGCGACAGCCGATCCTCGCGCGGCGCCGTTTCGACCAGCGCCGTACCTGCGCCGTCGGACAGCATCCAGCGCAGGAACTCCTTCTCGAAGCTGACCATCGGGGCGGCTTCGGTCTGGTTGGCGTCGGCGTCGGTGACCATGGTGTACGAGTGGCCCTGCATGAACGGCGAGGCACGTTCGGAGCCGGAGACGACGAAATTGTCGCGAATGCCCATCGCCAGGTTCATGTAGGCGTAGTTCAGTGCCGACATGCCGGAACAGCAGACCCCCGCGGCGGACATCACCTCGGCGGGCTGCAATTCCAGCTCGCCGGCCACCATGTTCGCGTGGGAGGGGATGAGCTGATCCGGTGATGAACTGCCACAGGCCAGGCCCTGGATGTCATCGACGGTGAGACCAACCTTGCTGACCAGCGAGCGCACGGCTTCGCCGACCAGTTGGGCATTGGTGTGCGTACGTTCGCCGGTTTCCTGGTTGACGGCGTAGTAGCGCTGCTTGATGCCGTTGTTCTGCAGCACGAACAGCTTGACGCGTTTCGGCTGGTTGGGGATTTCCCCCAGAACCGTTTCGATCTGGTCGTTGGTAACCGGCTCGTTCGGAAGAAACGAGGCCATCTCGGTGATGTAGACAGTTTTCACTTCGTCCAGCCTTTCCGTGGATGCATGGATTCGACGTTGGTGATGCGTCGCCGCCCCGTTCAGCGACGCATCAGAGTGTGTTTTCCGGTTTGCGCAGCGTGAGAATCACGTTGCAGCCTCCGAACGCGAAGGTGTTGGACATGATCGCGTTCAGCGGCATTTCGCGTGCCTCGTTGGGCACGTAGTCCAGATCGCAGTCCGGGTCCGGCGTGTGCAGGTTGACCGTCGGCGGGACGATCCCGTCGCGCAGCGACAGACAGGAACTGACGAATTCGATCGCGCCGGACGCGCCCAGCGCGTGGCCGAGCATGCTCTTGATCGAGCTCATCGGCACCTTGGCCGCGCGGTCGCCCAGCACCTGCTTGATGGCCTTGGTCTCGGTGACATCGTTGGCCGTGGTCGCGGTGCCGTGGGCGTTGATGTAATCGACCTCGTCCACCGACATTCCGGCATCCCGCAGGGCATCGCGGATCGCCGCGACCTGGCCATCGACGCTGGGTCGTGTGGGATGGACGCCATCGTTGCTGCATCCGTAGCCGGTGACCTCGGCGTAGATCGGCGCGCCGCGCTTGCGAGCGAGATCCTCGCGCTCCAGCACGACGATGGCCGCGCCCTCCGACAGCACCAGACCGTCGCGGTCCTTCGAGAACGGACGCACCGCGGCAGCCGGGTCGTCATTGCGTACCGACATGACCCGCATCGCGTTCCATGCCGCGAACATGCCGTAGCTGAGCGGGGCCTCGGTACCGCCGGCGATGATGGCATCGGCATAGCCATGCCGGATCAGCCGCACGGCCTCGCCGATCGCGCTCGCGCCGGAACTGCAGGCCGTGGACACGGTGAAATTCGGGCCGCGGATGCCGTAGTGGATCGCGATATGACCGGCCGCCGCGTTGAACATGGCCTTGGGCACGGTCAACGGGTGCAGGATCTGCGGCCCGCGCTGATGGGTGTGCAGCGCGGGCTGCTGATCGTCGATCGTGCCGATCCCGCCGACCCCGGTGCCCAGGATGACGCCCAGGCGGCCGGGATCGCCGGAAAGACCGGATTCCTCGACGGCTTCTTCGCAGGCCTTGAGAGCCAGCTGGGTGAATCGGTCCAGATTGCGGGCAGCGCTGTAGCTCAGCGCGGACGGATCGAAGTCCGTGACCTGGCCGGCGATCCTGGTTTTGAGCCGAGAGGTGTCCACGCCCTCCAGAGTCTTGACTCCGGAGCGGCCCTCGCGGATCGAATCCCAGAATGAAGCCTTGCCGATGCCCGCGCTGGAAACGACGCCCAGCCCGGTGACGACAACCTTCACGTCAGGCGGCGACCTTGGCGTTCACTTCGCCTTCGACGATGCGGACGAGCGAGTCGAAATCGGAGACGGCTCGCGATTCCTCGTCATCCGGAAAGCTGATGTCGAAGTGGGTTTCGATGGCGAAGATGGCTTCGAGGAAATCCAGCGAATCCGCGCCCCAATCTTCCAGTGTCGAACCGGACGTCACGCTGTCCGCTTCGATCTTCAGTTCACTGGCGATGATTTCCCGAACTTGGTCTGCAATCGTGCTCATGTTGGAGACTCCCTGGGTCTTGGTGACTACTCGACAGGCGCTGACCGCCACGTCGAACGGTGAGCCGTGCGACGGCGTGCATGGCTGATCAACCGATGGCAGGTTTTGGGCGTCATGCCCGATTCCTGCCAGGACCTGGGGGGTAACCGATGACATCCGGTCAGGTCCATTCGGCTTACAGACATCCGTGTCGCCGACGACTCGAGGTCTTCAGGTAGGGGTATCGCAATATCCATACCGCTTCAGGTTTTCACCTGCGATGGACTCCACAATTTCGAAGCCCGAGTACTGGTTGGTATGAGACACCCGTCCCACTTTGGCCATGCGTGCATCGAATGCGGCCTTGGCGTCCGGCTGTTCCGGCTCCCCCAGGTCGCAGAATTCGAGAATGCGGCCGATGACGTCATGCGGTTCGGCCAGCACATCCTCGTAGCGGACTTCCATCAGGTGCGGGATCGTCGGCTTGATCCGGTCCATGTAGTTCACGGACTCGTTCCAGATGTGCGCCGTGGTGCGCAGGTCATCCGCTCCCCACTGCTTGATCGCCTGCTCCAGGCCGTCGACCCGCGGATAGGGAATGAACGGCTGATCCTTGAACATCGGGTGGTTGACCTTGATGTCCTGTTCGCGTTGACGCGTGTAGAGCTTGATCAGTGAATTGGCGACCTGGCGGCCGTCCCGGATCAGATAGACGAAGCGGGCGTCGGGGAACAGTTCGGCCACCAGCGGGATGACCGTGAGCAGCGCGGGCGACTTGTTCAGGAAGCGGTCACCACCGCGGTCCCGAAAGCAGTTGATCACGTGCTTGATATAGAAATAGATGTGCTCGATTTCCTCGGGCGTGAAATCGGCCAGCGTGCGCTCGGGCCAGGTCAGCGCGAACGGGTCGAGCTTCAGTGATTCCGCCCAGAACCGCATCGCCTCGGCCGGCGTGCCGGCGTTGACGATGATGCTGTCCTTCAGATAGCGCTCGCCCTCGACGTTCAGTTTCAGCCGCTTGCGCAGCATTTCCGTCGCATAGAAGGTGCGTGGGTCGCGCGCGCTGTCCATGGCGTGCGTGACGTAGGCGATGCGCTCATGGCAGGACAGGATCTCCTGCATCATCGTCGAGCCGCAGCGTGGTGTGCCGACGATGAAGATCGGTGCCTTGATCGCGATGTCGTCGATGCTCGGCCGCAGGAAATGGCTCACGATCCGGATGGCGGCGGTGCGCCATGCCGGCACATCCAGCGATACGAGATGCTGGTTCGCGAACTGTCGGGCGAGCAGCACTCTGGACAGCCAGTTGGCGTATTCGGCCAAGGTCGTTCTCCCTCGTCGTGATGGATTCCTTTCCGTCAACGGGGAAGCACGGACTGTGCCGGTAGCGGAACGAGGCGGGGAGAGGGCCGAGCGTGGCGGGCGCGCCAGACTGGCG
>CALBOV010000139.1 GCA_937896565.1 uncultured Salinisphaerales bacterium | reverse complement strand
CGGACTCGTAGTCGTTGCCTTCACGCTCGAGCATGATGGACCAAGGGGATCCGGTTGGTGACCAGCGGATGCCACCGAAGAACGCGGCATCGCCGGCAAACAGGCGACCGAGTTCGAAGTCGCCGACTCCGCTGTTATCGTTTCCGCGGCGCTCGAATCGATCATCGAGTCCTGACAACGGCGTATCGAGATCACTCCGTGAACCCTGGCGCCCCCAGCCCAAACCCAACGTGACATCGAAGTCACCGACTCGCTTCGTCGCAACAAAATACTCGCTGGACAACAGCCCCGTACCGCCCAGGTCCTGAACGCCAACAGCGAACGACGGCCACGTCCAAGTTTCCTCGCTAAGCCTGAATTTGAAGTCAAACGACTTGTCCAGGTACCCATCACGCGAAAAATCGCCGTCCGAATCGGAGTATCGAAACTTGGTGTAGCGAAAGGTGGCTTCAAGCCAGTTGTACGGATGCGCGGTGAGGAACGTGGAATCGTAGGGTCGCGCCGAGGAGAAACCGACCCGAAACGTACCTTCCGGTGCAAAGCGTGCTGTCGGTGTTTGCAACAGGCCGACATTGCCGTAACTGTTCGCGGGTGCCGATGCGTCGTTGGCGAAAGCGGAGGGCACCAGCACCGCAAGAGCCATGGCGAGCCATCCGGCCCGCATGCAAACAGAGCCAATCATGCCGGCACCTTCAACGCTTCGAAGGTGTAGCCAACGCCTTTCTGCCACAGGCGGCCTTCCGTTCGCCGAATACGACCAGCCGCGTCGTGCCAGTAGGTCATCGCAAAGGGTTCGGTGGCACCATCGGATTGGCAGTCGTACCGCGAACGCGTCGTGTCGATCGTCTTTTCATTGACAATGATGGCCGCAGCCACCGATGCCGTGAGGGTGCACTCCACCGGAAAGCTCGCCAGCACTTCCGATCCATCCAACAAGCTGATCGCCAGTGTGTACGTGCCCGGCGGTGCTGGCTGCAAAGCAACGCCCTCCCAGCTCACGAGTGTCTGCTTCGTACCTGCCTGCAACCGCTTGATCCGGCCGTCCGAGGATTGGAGCAACCAGAAATCCCCTCCCGCATACCAGAGATGATCGCCCTCCACATATTCAGCAAGCACCGCAATGGCCGGCAGAAAACCTTCCAGTTGCACGCGCATCTGCGCGTAGGGATAGGCGGCGATTTCCGCTGGTGTGCGCAACGAACTGCCAGGCGACCGGATCGCCGTCACCGCATCACGAATCGCTTCGCTCTGCGGATTGTTGGCGCAACCGCTCAGGTACAAAGGGAAGATGACAAGCGCGGCCATGGCAACGCGCAAGCGTGGGGCGAAACAGGTTGATTTCATGAATAGGTGTTTTAGGAACGTTACGCGACGTCCTGAATGTCTCATCCCGCACCAAGCCGGGCGGGCTGTCCGCGAGGCCATCCCGAGCCACGCGAGCGCGAGGATACCACTGTGCCGCCTGGTCCCTCGATGCGTCCAGCGGCGTGGACCGTGACCCCCGTCCGGGTTGACCGCGGTACCGGCCCGAAATCGCCTCTAGCCGGATGCGTCGCCTGACGCTAGAATTGCGCGCCCTCGGGCGATTAGCTCAGCGGTAGAGCACTGCCTTCACACGGCAGGGGTCACTAGTTCGATCCTAGTATCGCCCACCAATCATCAGACCAGCGCCGCCTCCGGGCGGCGTTGTTCTTTTCCCATCCCGTCGCGTCGTTGTGAAATTGGTGTTACAACGGCCATGCACCATCTTGGACGGGGATTCACGTACGTTGACGCCGGAATTCGATCACTGGATCGGAACGCTTTATCGCGCGGGCGCCACCGTGCGACCGGAGCATTTCCGCCGTCAGGCGCTGGAATCGCTGCGTCAGTGGGTGCCCTACGATTGTGCGTTGTGGGGCACCGGCACGCTGGAGAATCTGCGCTTTCATACGCTGGACAGCATCAACCTGCCCGGCGGTTTCGGGGAAGCGCTGGAACACACCCGCCATCTCAACCCGATCCTGCCGCGTATTCTCGAGCAGCTCGGCAACCCGGTGACGATGGCATCGGTGTACCCGGACGACCAGTTCTACGACTCGCCCCTTTATCAGACGACGTTCAAGCCCTTCGGCATCGAGCGCATTCTCTCGACCGGGCTGACGGACGAACGCGGTGGCCTGTACACCCTGCTCAGCGTCTATCGCCGCGATCGCAGTCGTCCATTCACACCGGAGGAAGTGGTCCTGCACCAGCGCGCGGTCTTCCATCTGGTCAACGCCGCGTCGCATCTGGTGTTCAGCTTCCTGAACCGGAAGCAGAACGATGTCCCGGATGACAGCGCCGCCTGCGTCTGCGATGCCCACGGCGTCTATCACGAGGTGCAGTCCGACTTCCTCGATCTGACGGAACAGTACTTTCCCGAGGCGCCACGCGGCCGGCTGCCCTTTTCCGTCGAAGTTCTGGAAGACGACGAGCAGGCGCTGAACGGCCTGTCGATCCGCGTCCGCCGGCTCGGAGAGCTCTACGTCGTCAGAATCTGGCCCAGTGGCCCGCTGGATGAACTGACCGCCCGTGAGCGCGAGGTCGTAGAAGCCGTGTCACGCGGCCTGACATTCAAGGAAGCCGCGCGCCGCCTAGGCGTCGCGCCGTCGACCGTCTCCAATCATCTTTACCGCGTCTACCAGAAACTCGGCGTTCACTCCCGTTCCGCACTGGCCAAGCTGGTACACGAGCAGGACGGCTCATAGACTGCGACCTTTCCGCAGGGTTCTGCATCACTGAAGTAGGTGCGACCACTGCCACCTTCGATGTTCATCGGCAACCGCCGATCCGGGGAACGAGGAATACAGTCTTGAAGAGATTTCTGATCGGAATGGCCGCCGCGGGTGTCGTCGGTTCCGTCAACGCCGCCGAATTGCTGGACGCCTACGCGCTCGCGACGAGGAACGACCCGCAGTTGCAGGCCGCCGCCGCGGACCGCGATGCCCTGATCGAGGCCAAACCCCAGGCGCGATCCGCCATCCTGCCCCAGCTCAGCCTGAGCGGGCAGATTGCCCGCAACCGGCGCCAGCAGACGGTTCAGGGGCAGGAGCAGCCCACCAACATCACCACCGATGCGCAAGCCCAGTTAACGCTGAACCAGGCAGTCTTCGACTGGACGGCGTTTCGCCGCCTGAAGCAGGCCGATGAACAGATCGCAGCCGCGCAGGCCGGCTATCTGGCCGAAGAGCAGACGCTGGTGCTACGCGTGGCCGAAGCCTACTTCGATGCCGTGGCCGCCGCGGACGCGCTGGAGTTTGCCGTTGCCGAAAAGCGCGCGGTCTCCCGCCAGCTCGAACAGGCGCAGAAGCGATTCGAGGTCGGCTTGTCGGCCATCACCGATGTCCAGGAGGCGCAGGCGCGCTACGACCTGACGGTGGCCCAGGAAATTGACGCAAACCGTCAGTTGCGCACCGCGCAGGAAGCGCTGCGCGAAGTCACCGGCACCTATCCGACCAACCTGCCCGGCCTGCGCAGCGATATCCCGCTGGTCCCGCCCACACCGGACAATCCGGATCTGTGGGTCGAGCGTGCGATCAACAATAATCTGGAGCTGGCTGCCGCGTTGCTGAACGTCGACATCGCCCAGTTCGAAATCCGGGCACAGGAAGGCGCCCGCCTGCCGACGCTGGGACTGCAGGCCAGCACGGGGTATTCGGATTTCGGTGGCGCCTTCGGATCGGAAACCGAAAGCGCCAGCATCGGCCTGCTGCTCGATGTTCCGCTGTCCACCGGCGGACTGACCTCGTCGCGCATTCGTGAATCGCGGTCACGCTATGTCCAGCAGACCGCACTCGCGGAACAAACCAAGCGCTCCGTCGAACGCCAAGCCCGTGATGCCTACGATGGCGTGCTGGCCGGCATCAGTCGAGTCAAGGCGCTGCGCCAGGCGGTTAAATCCAGCCAGACGGCACTGGAAGCCAGCGAAGCCGGTTATCGCGTCGGCACGCGAACCAGCGTGGATGT
>CALBOV010000138.1 GCA_937896565.1 uncultured Salinisphaerales bacterium | reverse complement strand
CGCGGTGCCGGCGAGGCCGCGGACAAGGGCGTGCTGATGCGCACCGGCGAAGCCTTCCAGGCGTTGCGCAAAATCGACACCGTGGTGTTCGACAAGACCCGCACGCTCACCGAAGGCCGGCCGGCGGTGCGCGCAATCCATGGCATCGATAGCAATGACGACACGCTGTTGGCGCTGGCCGCCGCCGTGGAAGCGGCCTCGGAGCATCCGCTGGGCCGGGCCGTGGTCGAAGCCGCGCTGGAACGCGGGCTGGACTTCCCCGAAGTCGCCGATTTTCAGGCCGAATCCGGGCGCGGCGTGACGGCGCAAGTCGACGGCGAGACCGTGCGGGTCGGCAGCCCGGCGTTCCTGAGTGCGGCCGGCATCGCGTTGGATGCCTTGCAGGAACGCATCGACGCTGCCGAACAACAGGGCCACACGGTGATTGTCGTGGCCCGCGGCGATCGCTTGCTCGGCGCAATCGCGCTTGGCGATGCGCTGCGCGCCGACACCGTCGATACCATATCCCGATTGCACGAGTTGGGCATCCGCACTGCCATGCTCACCGGCGACAACAAGCGCACTGCGACCCATATCGCCAAACGTGCCGGCATCGACGACGTGTATGCCGGCGTGCTCCCCGATCAGAAAGCCGAACGTCTGCGTGACATGCAGCACAACGTGCGTCTTGCGATGGTCGGCGACGGCATCAATGACGCCCCGGCGCTGATGCAGGCCGATATCGGCATCGCCATGGGCTCAGGCACCGACATCGCCATCGACGCGGCCGATATCATCATCCTCAACGGACAGCTCGGTGCGGTCATCACGGCCTGGCAGATCAGCCGCTGGGGCTATCGCAAGATGTTGCAGAACGTGGGCCTGGCTTTTTTGTTCAACGGCATCGGTATTCCGCTGGCAGCCACGGGCCTGATTTACCCGGTGTGGGCCATGGTCGCCATGGCGGCCAGCGTGACCGCGATCTTCGTCAACTCGCTGTGGCAGCGGCCAACGATGTTTTTCGATGCGGTGGCGAGTGTGGCCGACTGAACGAAAAAGCTCGCCGTTTATCGATTTTGACATGGAGCCGAGCCAATGAGAGTGGAACGACAAGTGTGGTCGCTTAATCGATGGCAGACCATTACGCTGATTGTATTGCAACTTTTATTCGCCGCCTGCGCGACCAGCGTTCTGATTTACCGCGCCCAAGGCTGGGCGCCGGAGGTGATCAATTTCGGGTGGCTATCGTATCGCGCCTGCAACATCTATATCTCCCTTGCTTTGGTCGCGTACTTCGTCGTTGGTTTGTGGCGAGGGCATCGTTATATCGCACCGCTGCTTACGCTGTTCGTGCTGTTTCATTTGGTTGAGGGGGCGATCATCGGCTTCTGGACCAAGGCGATCCTGCAACTCGCGGCGCTCGGTGTGTTGAGTTGGAGTATCTGGCCCGCACTTCGCAACCCCGCGGCGCTGAAAAGCAGTTCAACCAACAGGACGAGATGATCGGGCTTGAAATCAACACCGAAAACAGGCGGAAGCGACGCTGCAAACCCATGGCCTCAACCGTCGCCGCTGCCTCCGGCGGAGCCCCTGCCGCCGCATTGCCGTTACCCATTACCGCTCCCCTTACCGTTGTTGCCATCGCCAGTAACCGGGCACCACGGATTGTCAGGCTCGTCGGCGCAGGGATCGGGCCTGGGCGGCTGGTCGGGTAACGGCAGCAGTTAGGCCCCGACGGCGCGTTCGTGCGCACATGGGGCGGGGGCCGTTCGGGGTCAATATCTTTGGCCCGTTCAAGGGTTGGTTCACCACCGTCAACTCGGTCGCCGTCGGCCCGCAGGGCAACGTGTTCGCCGCCGACTTCTATAACGATCGTATCCAGAAGTTCGATGCCGAAGGCGACTATTTGACGGCCTTCGCGCCGGATAACGTCGGCGGGCCCGGCCATACCGAAACCACGGGGGCCGTGGCCGCCGACGGAACCGTATTTTCCGCCAACTTCAAGGGCAACCGGGTGGAAAGATGGCAGCGCCCATGACTTGCACCATCTGCGATTAACTTACCCCGACGGCTGCTGCGTTGCCCGGCCCTCTTAATCTGTTCGAGGAATAACCAAGCCGAATCCGTCACGACAGCCACACCGGCAACGTGCTCGGCTGCCGGGCTCAGGCGCCTGGGAGAAAAACTTGACTCCGTACCACAGTCCGGACTTAATGTTTACGCTTGTGGCATGAATAGGTCGTTATCTTGAAATCTCCGGTTGCCTTTCGTCTATGGGTGTTCGTACTGGCGGTACTTACCGTGCTGCCCGCGCTCGCCTTGGCGACAAGTGTTAATGCGCAATCGCTGGATCAGAAAACGGCCCAGGCTTCGGTGGTTCCCGTCACCGATACCGCGGTCATGGCCGATAGCCATTGTAACGGCGAGATCTTTTGCCAGGCGCCTTGCGCCGTCGGCTGTGTTGCCTTGGTCGACATGCAAAAACCATTGCCGGTTACGGTGACAGCCAGGCAGCGCCCGGATGCCCAACCGGGCCATCCCGCACCGCCCCACGACCACGAATTGATTCGCCCCCCGCTCATCTCCCGGATCTAGCTCTTTTCCAGGGCGCGCGCATTGGCATGCGCGGCTCTTGTTCAGCATTTTCCGGAGATGACACATGTCCCCTGGCATATTCACGCGCTATCGGCGCGCGCATGGCGGCGCCCGCGAGTGGGCGTTCGCGACAATACAAGAAATCGCCTGCGTCGGCGTGCTGCTGGCCGCCGTCCTGTTGCCCGCCACGCAGGCGCTGGCGCAAGACACCGCGTATGACTCGGCGCGCCTCGAACCCGACACGCTGGTCGCGTCGGTTCTCGATCGCAACGCCGGTCTGGCCGCGATGCGCTCGGCGGTCGACGCCGCCGAAGCGCGTATCGAACCCGCCGGGGCGCTGCCTGACCCGCAACTTTCGGGTGCGGTGGCGCCGGAGACCATTGGCGGCTTTGAAACGCCGTCCGGACGTGAGCGCAGTACCAATATTCGTTTCGAGGTCAGCCAGGATTTTCCCTGGCCCGGCACCTTGGGTCTGCGCGCGGACGCTGCGCGTAAAGAAGCGCTCGCGGCCGACGATAACGTCGCGGCGGTGCGGCTGCGCCTAGCCTCGGCCACCCGCTCGGCTTATGCCGAATGGTATTACGTACACCAGGCGCTGGAGATCAATGTCGCCAATCAAGACTTGGTGGATGAGCTGCGCCGGATAGCGGAAAATCGCTACGCTGCGGGATTGACCGGCCAGCAGGATGTGTTGCAGGCCGAGGTTGAACTCCAGCGCCTGAAACACCAGGCCATCAAGCTGCGGCGCATCAAGCGCAGCGTGCGGGCCAAAATCAACAACCTGCTCAATCGAAAGGCCACCGCGCCCGTTGCCGGGCCGGCAGGGTTGCCCCTCCCCGGAAGCTTGCCGCCCTATAGCCGCTTACGCCGCACCGCGCTGTCCAGTCATCCCGAACTGGCGCAAATCCAAAAGCGCATTGCCGCCGATGAGGACCGCGAAGCGCTGGCCAGAAAAGCGTTCTATCCCGACTTCAAGGTCTTCGGCGGCTATAACAGCCTGTGGGACGCCGGCGAGAAACGCTGGATCGCCGGTGTCGGTATCAGCCTCCCGCTGGACCGCAGCAAATACCGCGCTCGCCTCGACGAGGCCAAAGCCGAGACCATGCGCACGGAATACGAGCTGGCAGACCGCCGGACCACGCTGCTGAGCCAATTGGAACAGGCCCACGCCGCGGTGGAGGAAGCCAAGCACGCCATCGCCTTGTACGAGAACGAGCTGATCCCGCGCACGCTGGAAAACCTGGGCGCCGCCCGATCCGAATACGGCGCCGGCGGTGGCGCGTTCCTGGATGTGATTACCGCCGAGCAACGCAAGCTCAACGCGGAACTGGAACTGGAAAGCGCCCGCGCGGACTACTTCACCGCGCTGGCTGAATTGAGGCGCTGGAGCGGCGGCGAGCTGACAGGCATCACGGTGCCGGCCGCCATGAATTCCGAGGAGTTTATGCATGAATAAGAGATTAGTGATCAGCGCCCTGATCGCGATCCTGGCGGCGGCCGGCATCGGCGGCTGGCTGCTGTTGCGCGACGCGGGTGGCGCCGACGCCGGCCCGGCATCCCTGGCCCAGGCCCCGACCTACCAATCGGGACCGTTTCGACTCGCAATTGCGGTCTCCCCCGAAACGCCGGTGGTCGGTAAAAACCGGCTGGCCATCCGGCTAGAAGACAGCGACGGCAATCCAGTCTCCGGTGCCAGCATCAAGGCGGTGGCCACCATGCCGGCGATGGGGGGCATGGCGGCCATGCAGGCCCCAGCCGAGCTCGAAGAGACCGAGCCGGGGCGCTACGCGGGTCCGTTCAACCTGAAAATGAGTGGTGCCTGGCCGCTAACCCTGCAGATCAAGAAGGCCGGCCTCGGCAAAACCCGGATCAGCTTCGACCTGGCGACCGGTCGACAGGGCTTACAGCTCGCCACCGGCGGCCGTCGCCTCGGCGGCGGAGCCAAGGGGGAAATGGATTCAGGCGGGCAAGTCGCCGACGCAGCTTCGGACATGCCCACGATCAACCTCGATAACCGCCGGCGGCAGCTCATCGGCCTCGAGACCGGCAAAGTCGAACGTCGCCAGCTGGTGCGCGAGATTCGCGCCGTGGGCGAGGTGGTCTACGACGAAACCGAGTTGAGTGATGTCACGCTCAAGTACGACGGCTGGGTCGGCAACCTGAAGATCGACTACGTCGGCGCGCCGGTCGAGCGCGGCCAGATGCTGTTCGGCATCTATAGCCCCGAGTTGTTCTCGGCCCAGCAGGAGTATCTGCAGACCCTGCAGCGGCTGTCCCGCCGCGGCCCGGACGACAGCCTGGTTCAGGCCGCCCGCCAGCGGTTGATGCTGTGGGATATCGCCCCGGCGCAGGTGCGCGCGATCGAGCGGCGCGGTGAGCCGATCAAGTACCTGCCGATCCATGCGCCGGCGACCGGCACAGTGGTAGAGAAGAACGTGGTCGAGGGCTCGGCCGTCAAGAAAGGCCAGATCTTGATGCGCATTGCCGATCTGTCCACGGTCTGGATCGATGCCCAGGTCTACGACAGCGAGCTGCCGCTGATCGATGCGGGCATGACCGCCGAGGTCACCCTGCCCTATCTGCCCGACGCCCACTACGAGGCCGAGGTCGACTACGTCTACCCCTACTTCCAGGGGCAGACTCGCACCGGCCAGATCCGCCTGTCGTTGCCCAACCCGGACGGGCGGCTCAAGCCAAACATGTACGCCGAGGTCGAGCTGCAGGCCGATCTCGGGAAGCGTCTGTCTGTACCCGAGTCGGCGGTCCTGTTCTCCGGCGACGCGCGCGTGGTGTTCGTGGACCTTGGCGACGGCCGCCTGCAGCCGCGCTACATCGAGACCGGCCAGCGCAACGAGGACTACATCGAAGTCACCTCCGGGCTGGAGGCCGGCGAGACGGTCGTGACCTCCGGTAACTTCCTGATCGACGCCGAAACACGCCTGAAGACGGGGATCAAGCAATGGTGAGCGAAAAAATGCACGGCGCCGGCGACCGGCCGGACTGGATCCAGCGGCTGATCGCGTACTGCGCGCGTAACTGGCTACTCACCCTGATCGTGGTAGCCGCGGCCACAGCCTGGGGCTGGCGCTCGCTGGACGGCGCGCCGCTGGACGCGATCCCCGATCTGTCCCCTGTGCAAGTGATCGTGTTCACGGACTGGCCCGGCCGCAGCCCGGACCTGGTCGAGGACCAGATCACCTATCCGCTGGTCACCTCCATGCTCGCCGCGCCCAACGTTGAATCGGTCCGCGGCCAGAGCTTCATGGGCCTGTCGTTCGTCTACGTAGTCTTCGAGGGCGGAACCGACATCTACTGGGCGCGTTCGCGAGTACTGGAATACCTCAACTCGGCGAGCAAGGACCTGCCGGAGGGCGTCAATCCCACCCTGGGCCCGGACGCCACCGGCGTCGGCTGGGTATACCAGTATGCCTTGAAGGATACATCCGGTAACCAGAATCTGGCCGAGCTGCGCAGCATCCAGGACTTCAACATCCGCTATGCCCTGGAGGCGGTCGACGGCGTCGCCGAGGTGGCCTCGGTCGGCGGCTACGAGAAGGAATATCAGGTCAACGTCGACCCCAACAAGCTGGCGTCTCAAGGCTTCTCGCTGGACCAGGTGATCGAGGCGGTGCGCGAGTCCAACAACGATGTCGGCGGCCGGGTGCTGGAGGTCTCCGGCCACGAGCACTTCATCCGGGGCCGCGGCTACGTGAAATCCGTCGATGATTTGAAGCATGTCGTGCTGGGCACCGGGCCCGGCGGCACACCCGTCACCCTGGACCAGGTCGCCGACATCCACCTCGGGCCGGCCATGCGCCGCGGCCAGGCCGACCTCAACGGCGACGGCCTGACCGTAGGCGGCACCGTGGTGATGCGCTACGGCGAGAACGCGCTGGACGTGATCGACCGCGTCAAGCAGCGCCTGGACGAGGTCCGGGCCTCGCTGCCCGAGGGCGTGGAGATCGTGCCCGTCTACGACCGCTCCTCGCTGATCGAGCGTGCCATCGACACGCTCAAGCGGATTCTGACCGAGGAGATGCTCATCGTCTCCGTGGTGCTCCTGGTGTTCCTGCTGCACCTGCGCTCGGCGCTGGTGGCCGTGATCACCCTGCCGATTGCGGTGCTGCTGGCCTTCATCCCGATGTACTACCAGGGCCTGACCGCCAACATCATGTCGCTGGGGGGCATCGCCGTGGCCATCGGCGCCATGGTGGACGCCGCTATCGTCATCATCGACAACATCCACAAGCGGTTGGCCGCCTGGCAGTCTGGCGAAGCGCCGCCCGAAGAGCTCGCCAAATCGCGCACGGCGGTGATCATCGAAGGCATGCAGGAGGTGGGACCGTCCATCTTCTTCTCGCTGCTGATCATCGCGGTGTCGTTCCTGCCGGTGTTTGCCCTGGAAGGCAGCGAAGGGCGTCTGTTCAAACCGCTGGCCTATACCAAGACCTATTCCATGTTCTTCGCCGCGCTGCTGTCGGTCACGCTGGTGCCGGCCCTGGCCGTGCTGCTGATTCGCGGCAAGATCCGCGGCGACAAGAGCCGACTGAACCGTGGCCTGCAGCGGGCCTACATGCCGGTGGTTCGGGCCGCGGTCCATGCCCGTTGGCTCGTCATCGGCCTGGCCGCGGCGGCCCTGGTGGCCACAGTGCCGGTGTATCAGCAGCTCGGCAGCGAGTTCATGCCGCCGCTCAACGAGGGCTCGATCCTGTACATGCCCACCGCCCTGCCCGGCATGTCCATCGAGCAGGCCAATCAAACGATTCAGACCATGGACCGCCGGTTGAAGGAATTCCCCGAGGTCAAGCGTGTGTTCGGCAAGGTCGGGCGCGCCTCCACGGCCACCGACCCGGCCCCGCTGAACATGTTCGAGATCAACATCATGCTCGAGCCCAAGGACCGGTGGCGCGAGGGCATGACCTGGGACAAGCTGATCCAGGAGATGGACCAGGCGATGGACTTCGCCGGCATGCCCAATATCTGGTGGATGCCGATCCAGACCCGCACCGAGATGCTGGCTACCGGCATTCGCTCGTCGCTGGGCATCAAGGTGCTCGGCCCGAATCTGAAAAAGATCGAATCCACCGGCATCGCCATCGAACAGGCTCTGCAGGAAGACCCACGGACCGCACCGTACACGCGCAGCGCCTTCGCGGAGCGCACCACCGGCGGCTACTTCCTGGACTTCAAAGTGGATCGGGCTGCGGCCGCCCGCTACGGGCTCAACGTCGGCGACGTCCAGGACGTGATCGTCGCCGCCATGGGCGGCCGTGCGGTGTCGCAGACGGTCGAGGGCCGCGAGCGCTACGACATCCTCGTGCGCTACGCGCGTGGCTTTCGGGATGACATCCAGTCGCTCAAGCGCACATTGGTCACCACCGCCGACGGTGCCCAGATCCCGATCTCCCAGGTGGCCGACATCGAGTTCACCACCGGGCCGCCGAGCATCCGCGACGAAAACGGCCAGCTCGCCGGCTACGTGAACGTGGATGTCAAATCCGAAATCGGCATCGTCGACTATGTGGCCAAGGCCAAACAGGTGGTCGCGGACCAGGTCGACATCCCGCCCGGCTATCGCCTGGAGTGGGCCGGCAAGTTCAAGTACTACCAACGGGCCGCGGCACGCCTGCAAATTTTGGTGCCGCTGACCATCGGCCTGATCTTCTTCATGCTGTTCATGCATCGGGGTTCGCTGGTCGAGACCGCGATCATCATGCTCAGCCTGCCGTTCTCGCTGGTCGGCAGCGTCTGGCTGCTGTGGGCGCTGGGCTACAAGCTGTCCGTAGCAGTCGCCGTGGGCATTATCGCAGTCTCCGGCCTGGCCGTGGAGCTGGGCCTGCTCATGATGGTGTATCTGGATTTGTCCTGGCTGCGCTACCGCAACGAAGGACTGATCCACAGCCACACGGACCTGATCGCGGCCATCGAAGTCGGCGCTACCCACCGCATCCGGCCAATGTTGATGACAGGCCTGGCCCTGTTCATGGGGCTGATCCCCATCATGCTCAGCCACGGCTCGGGCGCTGAGATGATGAAGCGCATTGCCGCGCCCATGCTCGGCGGCGTGGCTTCGGCGCTGGTCATGGTGCTGATCGTGTTCCCTGTGATTTTCTCGTTCTGGCGGGGACGCGGTTTGTCGCGGGAGGCCGACACGGAGTCGGGCACAACCAGACCCGGAGGACATCGTGACGCTTGATCGCCGCCGATCAATACAGAGACTCGCGTGCCGGATAGAACGGCGGGTGACAGACCCTGGGCACAGCGCCAGCCCCCCGGCATCCGTAGCTTCCACAAATCGAGGACCTCGTTTCAACCACGCTAAGGAGCAAGACCATGAAAATACTTGAAAGCATCTACCTCACTCTCTTCGCCGCGTTCGCCGGCATCGCCAACGCCGCGGAGCAAACCGGGCCCGGCCGGATGGGCGAGGGCGGCATGATGGACGGAGGAATGATGAACGGCGGCATGATGATGGGCGGGCCGATGATGTTCGCCTGCATGCTATTCGCGCTTCTTGTCCTCGTCGTGCTGGTGCTTGCCATCGTGGCGCTCGTCAAGTATCTGCGCAGCTAGACCGGTCATGGGGGCCGGAAACTACCGATCGTCGATGGCCCGTCAATATTCGCCATGAACGAGAGCGACCACACCCGTCGGCGGTGGATGGCGAGTGTAACGAGTATCGGCGCATTGTCGCCGGGATTCCTACTCGTCGGCGTTAAAAACGAAGCTGAGATTGATAACGATAGAGATGTTGGCACCATCGTGACAGCGCGAAAAGCCCATTTGACGTTGACGGGGTCATCTCACGAAACGGAAAAATCGTACGCTAACTGCGACGCTTGTCCGCAGCGTATCGGCAACGCTAGTGGTTATTCGCCAGGGCCTTGACGATGCGGCAATCTTCGATCCGCCCCCCATGGCAGGCATGGATCATATCGTCCAGTGAGTTTTCCAAAGCTTGCAAGGTCGCAAGCTTGTCACGCACGGCTTCAAGATGCTTTTCTGCGAGTCGAGCGACGTCTTCACAGGAAGCCTCACTCTGATCGGCATGTGTCAGGAGCGTGCGTACATCGTCTTGGCTGAAACCCAGTTCCCGGCAACGTTTGATGAATATGAGCCGTTCAAGGTGAGATGTGTCGTAATAGCGCTGACCCCCCTCACTGCGGCCCGCTTCCGGTAGCAGACCTACATCGCCATAGTAGCGGATCGTGGCCACGCCTACGCCCGTGCGTCGGGCGAGATCGCCAATACGCAGATCGGATTGCGTCATGAATACCTCGTGCTTGAAGCTCTAGCAACTCGAGGATTTATCGTGGCGCTCCTATCGCCCGCTGGCAACTCAAGCGTAGGAATATCGTGTGTGCAAGCAAGCATTGATCAACCGCGTGCCGGCGCGCAACATAACAGTATTCCCGGGCCTGCTCGCGGTCTATAGCGTGGCTTTGCTTGCTGGCGCGCTTCTGCCGCTAGCTTTCGCGCCGTTGGGTTGGTATTGGCTCGCCGTGCTGTCGCCGGCTGCTCTATTCCTACTGGCCGCCCATCTACCGAAACGCCAAGCGCTCTGGACGAGCTATTTCTTCGGCCTGGGTTACTTCGGCGTAGGCGTGTCCTGGGTGTTTATCAGCATCAGTCGCTACGGCAGCGGGCCTGCGCTTGCCATGTTCCTCACTGCGGCCTTTGTGGCCTTGTTGGCCTTGTTCCCGTGGTCAGCGATATTTCTCGTGCGCACCTTATGCTCGCGGACGGGTGGTTTCGCACTGTGGCTTGGATTGCCGGCGGCATGGGTATTGAGCGAATGGGTCCGGCTCTGGTTCCTGACCGGCTTTCCTTGGCTCTTTCTAGGTTACAGCCAGATCGGCACACCGCTTGCCGCAATCGCACCGGTGTTTGGCGTGCTGGGCGTGAGCTTTGTGGTGGCCGTGATGGCAGGGGCTCTGGCGTGGACGGCGCTTCGTTTCAGTTTGCGGCGCCTGGCCATCGCCAGCGGCGCACTGGTCGCGCTATTGATCGGCGCAAGACTGCTTGATCGTGAATGGACCGAGCCGGTAGCCAAGCCACTGTCCATCGCACTCGTGCAGGGGAATGTGGAACAAGACAGGAAGTGGAAGCCGGAGGCGCTCGCGTTCACCTTGAGGCGCTATCGAGCGCTTACCCAACCCTACGCGGG
>CALBOV010000137.1 GCA_937896565.1 uncultured Salinisphaerales bacterium | reverse complement strand
TTATCGCGTCGGCACGCGAACCAGCGTGGATGTGCTGGATGCGCAACGCGAGATCTACGCCGCCCGCCGCGACTACGCACGCGCACGCTACGACTACCTGCTGAATTTGCTGAGACTCAAGCAAGCCGCGGGACAGTTGGCGCCGGCTGATCTGGCGGAGATTGACGGGCTGCTAGCGATGGAAACCGGCGCTGCCTCGGACTCCACGCCGTAGCACTCAAACTAGGACGCAATCCCCAAAAACAACGCAAGCGAACGCTCGACCTGAAGCAACTTCTCCGCCGAAACGCGGCCGATTCGCTGGCCGATCTTTGCTCGCTTGACCGTGATGATCTTGTCGATCATCACTTGCGATTCTTTTGTCAAACCCGACTCCTGATCGGGCGAGAGCGGAACCCTCAGTAGCGGCGCGTCAACCAGATGGCTCGTCACCGGAAGAATGGTGACGCTGACCGTCTCAGAAAATTCGTTGGCTTGAATAATCAACGCGGGACGCGGCTTTCCCAAGTCACCTTGCAGGGCAATAGTGACCAACTCTCCTCGTTTCACGCCGTCCAGCCGTCGATCTCGCTCGCGACCTCATCCATCCAGTCACTAATGGACGGATCCACCGAATCAGATTGGGCAACCAGCGCGGCCTGGCGTCTGCACTCGTCCTCAAAGCCCTCACGGCGCGAATCGGGAACCCAGATCTGAATCGGTCTTAGCCCGGCGGCGCGCAATGCATCGCGGTGCTTCTGAACTCGCTTGCTGACGGAGCTTTCGCTCATGGCGATATCTCCACAAAGAGGAGATCACACAGTAGCGCCTTGTTACATGTAACAGCAAGTTGCCTGCAGATGACGCCCCACGATGTCGCTATCCGTTCTGGCCTGACCCGACATCCATGTACGGCTTCAACCACGGCGCCGCCCTGATCACGCGGTACCACTTGTTGCCGATGCCGCCGATCAGGGCCTCTTCCGGCTTCGGCGTGCCGTGGAAGACGATCAGCTTCGCCCCGTCAGGCTTTTGCGGCGCCTGAAACGCTCCCAGCGGCAGTGGCTTGACGCAATCGTGCTTGAAGCTGGCACACCAGGGCCTGGGCCAGTAGTCGAGCAGGCCCCGACGACGCATGTAGTCGGAGATGAATTCCTGTTCGTTGCGATAGCGCGTCAGGACCGCCTCGCCCATGTCCCGCAACTCGTCCAGCAGGCCCGTATGCGCACCGGCGTTGAACCGGAAGGTGGAGGTGTTGCCGGTGAAGCCGTGGCGGTACCGGAACGGCTTGTAGTCCTTGATGACGCGAAACGCACCGTCGAGTTCGAAGAACGGGTCCAGCGAGTCGACGATGACGACGTCCAGGTCCAGATAAAGCGTCGGCCCTGAAAGACCGCCGAGCTGCTCGCTGGACGCGAACAGGCCGAGTTTCTTCCAGCCACGGTTGTCACGATCGCCGACCACGGGCACCGCGGGCAGCGGGACGACCTCCACCTCCTGAATAATCCCGTCGGCGCGGTCGGTGGCGCAGACAAACTTCAGTGGTCCGCTAACTGCATGGCGCACCATGCGATACAGCCGATTGACCTCGTCAGCGGGGAATTTTGCGCCCCACTTGGTGCAGACGACCTGACGTGCGCTAGAACTCACTGAGGATCAGTGCAATCTGTCTTCAAGCGACTTCATTGAGCCGGTTGGCGAAGTCACGACCAGCCGTTGGGGCAGGCAGCTCCCGATTGTCCGCGTTGTAGAGTGCAATGATCTCTTCCACTCGTGCACAAAGTTCGTGAAAAACGGCTTCTTCATCCGCCCCATGGCAGCCGCCAAAGAACAAGCCTGGAGCGCTGCCGACAAAGCAACCATCCTCATGGGACCACTCGACAATTTTCACGTAGTCAGCACTGCTCGTCATGACTTTGCCTCTTTGATCGCCTGCTGGACTGCTCGGACCTGGTAACGCTTGGCGTCATCGCCCGGCTTACCCGACAGGGTGATCGGTTTCGCGACTGTCGGATGCACATAGTTTCTGTGACTGCCCTTCCCGCCCCGATCAACGAACCCGGCACGCGACAGTTCCGCCATCAACTCCCGAATTTTCGGCGGCATCGCACTCCTCAATCTAGCGGATTGTAGTCAACCAGTGCTCGTACTTGGGCTCCTCGCCCTTCACGGTCCGGAAGTACAGGCTTTGCAGCTGTTCGGTGATGGGCCCGCGCATGCCGTCGCCGATCTTGCGCCCGTCTACCTCGCCGATCGGCGTGACCTCGGCGGCCGTTCCGGTGAAGAACACCTCGTCGGCGATGTAGAGATCGTCACGGGTCACGCGCTTTTCGATGACCTCAATGCCAAGATCGTCGCAGAATTCCATGATGGTCTTGCGCGTGATGCCGTCCAGCGCACTGCGCAGGTCGGGCGTGTAGATTCTGCCTTCGCTGACGTAGAAGATGTTCTCGCCGCTGCCCTCGGCCACGTAGCCATCCACGTCGAGCAGCAGCGCTTCGTCGTAGCCGTCGCGCAGCGCCTCGGACAGGGCCAGCATGGAATTGAAGTAATGCCCGTTGGCCTTGGCCCGGCACATCGCCGAATTCACGTGATGACGAGTGTAAGACGAGGTGCGAATCCGAATGCCCTTGTCGTACTGGCCGCCGAGGTAGGCGCCCCAGGTCCAGGCAGCGACCATCAGGTGCACCTGAAGATTGTCGGCGCGCAGGCCCATGCCCTCGGACCCGTAGAACGCCATCGGCCGCAGATAGGCGGAATCCAGGTTGTTGTCCCTGACAGCGGCGAGGCAGGCGGCGTTGATGGTCTCGGCATCGTAGGGAATCTTCATGCCGAGAATCTTCGCCGAGTTCAGCAGCCGGTGCGTGTGCTCGGGCAGGCGGAAGATCGCCGGCCCCTTCGCCGTCTCGTAGGCGCGAACACCCTCGAAGACACCCAGGCCGTAGTGCAATGTGTGGGTCAGGACGTGGACCTTGGCATCGCGCCACGGCACCATTTCGCCATCCAGCCAGATCACACCATCACGGTCGGCCATCGACATCGCGAGTTCTCCTTGTTGCATCGCGCAGAAAATCGGGGCGCATACTATACCGCCACGCCCGCTTCCGTACCGTTCTTTCCTCGCTGGCTCACACCGACTCGCGAACCGGCACGGCCCGTGACTGACCGATGAACTGGCTGGACAGGCTGCAACATGAGATCGACCGGCTCTGGCGCCGCTACCGCTGGTATCTGCGCCCCTTCAAGTACCGGGACTACCGCCGCTGGCTCGCCCGGCAATCCCGCGACATCCCCACCGACCGGAAGCGGGTGCTGTTCGACTTTCGCGACTCGCGCATCGACGGCCCGCAAGGCCGACGCTTCTACACATTGCTGATGTTCTTCGTCCGCAATCACTACTTCCCGATCCTGGCCCGCAGCTACCTGTTCATGGCCAACATCGGAAAGAAGGAGAAGCGTCACACGCTCTCCGAGACGTTCGCGGTAATCGATCCCGGCGCAGCGGTGCCGGGTCCGTACATCCTGGTCACCGATCGCGACGACAGCCCCTGGGCCAGCGACGCCGAGCGCATCGTCCGGATTGACTACCGACCCAGCTACTCGCCCGGCGACGGCACCTACCCCATGCCGTTTCCGCTGTTCCCGGGCGTCTACGCGCGCGGCGAGGATCAGAAGATCGTCCGCTTTCGTCAGGACAGCCGGCCCTGGCGTGTGTTCTTCGGCGGCGATGCGCTGGTCGGCAAGTACAGCCAGCCGTCGATCACCCAGGTCTACGGCAAGCTGCCACGCACCGACGTGCTGGACATCCTGCGCCGCGAGCTGCCGGCACGGCGCTGGGTGGACCCGCAGGATCAGGCGGCCTTCGATGCCATTCGCGGCAAACCATTCGATGGGCTGGTGATCATGAACACGCGCAACTGCCGCGTCCCGGTGGACGACTGGCTGTGGACCGTCGCGGACGGCTGGTTCTATCTCGCCTGCCCCGGCTATCGCTACCCGATGTCGCACAACATCATCGAGGCGATGGCGGTCGGCAGCATTCCGCTCACCCAGTATCCGGAGCTGTTCTTCCCGGCGCTGAAGGACGGCGTGAACTGTCTGGTCTTCCGGGGAGCGGATGACCTGTCCGATGTCGTCCGACGGGCGCTGGACATGCCCATCGATGAGGTTCGAGCCATGTCGGATGCGGCCGCACGCTACTACGACGAGCACCTGTCGCCGGCGGCAACCGTGCGAGGTCTGCTGTCCATGCCCGGCCGGGAAGTCCGGCTGCGCCTCGTTCCGTTCTTCAAGCCAGGTGGCGGTTACGCCTGATCCAGCAACGCGCGGGAGTCCACCCCGTAGTGCTCGCAGAGCTGCAACCACTGCTTACGGTTCAGATCCTGGTTGACGTTCATCGGCTTGAGACGCACCTGATCCGAACCCACGATCTCGCGCGGCCGACCAACCTTGCGATCCGCCGTGCGGATCGGCGTGCCGGCCAGCCAGGCCATGAACTTGAACCAAAGATCGTCCGCGCGCGGCGTCAGCGCCATGAACAGATCGGCGTCTGTAGCATCCGCGTGCAGCGAACCGGGCGGATACAGCACCCCGCCGTAGCCCATCTGCACCAGCGCGTGACTGCTGACGCCGCGCTGTTTCAGCTTGGGCCAGTCGTCATAGGGCACGACCTTGCCCGCGGGGTTCAGCGTCAGCGACCGCGCGATGTGGGCGACGATCGCCCGCGGGGTCTTGCGGTGCGATTCCAGCAGGGCCTGCATCCAGCCACGGCGGTACATCAGATCGTCGTCACAGGTCACGATGACCTGATCCGGAAACGCCGCCAGGCTGGGCGCCAGCTTGCAATGGCAGGAATCCAGCGGCGTGTAGCGAATCTCGAATTTCGTCCCGACCATGTCCAGCAGCGACCGCGGCAGGCCTCCCTCATGCTGCTCGTTTAGCCACAGCACCATCCGTTTGGGCGCTACCGACTGCGACAGCACGCTGCGAACCACCAGATCCAGATTGGCAAAGCGGCTGGGGATGCTGGTGAGCGACACGAGCACATCCGCATCGCTCGGCTTCGCGGCATGCAGGTCGGCCACTGACAGCCGGCGCAGCCGACGCGCCTGCCAGTTGGAATAGAGAATCTGCTTCTTTTTCATTGCGATGCCGGAGACTGCTGGCGCACGACCTCGTCGTAGAGCGCCTCAAGCGACTCGGTCTGCCTTCGAATATCGAACAACCGACGCACCCGTTCGGCGCCCGCGGTCCCCAGTGACTGCGCCAGATCAAGGTCTCCCAGCACCCGGCCCAGATCGGCGGCCAGCGCATCAACGTCACGCTCCTCCGAAAGCAACGCAGTCTCGCCATGACTGACCGCTTCGCCAATCCCGCCAGAGCGGAAACCCGCGACAGGCCGCCCCAGCGCCTGTGCCTCCAGGAAGACCATGCCGAGTCCCTCGGCATCACGTTCGGTGCGCACGCTGGGCGCCGCCAGCACGCGGGCCGATCGCATCGCCGCATGCACGGCCTGCGGCGGCTGCACGCCGAGAAACTCCGACTCCAGGCCAAGTTCGCGATCCAACGCCACCAGCGACTCTCGCAACGGGCCGTCACCGATCAGGCGCAGCCGGGCGTTCGGGTGTCGCGCCCGCACCTGCTCCATCGCCCGCATCAAATAGGCGATGCCCTTTTTCTCGACAAACCGGCCGACGAACAGCACCACCGGCTCCTCTGGAACCGGGCTGGCGTCGAGTTGCTCCAGAGGAATGCCCATGTAGTGCTGGACCAGCTTGTCATCCGGACAGCCGGCCTCCACCAGCCGGTCGGCAATGAAGCCGGACACGGCGATCACCCGATCGCAGCGACCAAAGGCCGTCTGCAACTGACGGCGAAACGCCGGGGTGAGCGGATTCGTCACATCATTGCCGTGCGCCGTCACGATCATCGGCAGGCCCAGCGCATCGGCAATCTGCCGGCCCGGTTTGGCCGCGCTGACAAAATGGGTATGCACGATTCGGGGCTTGGCGGCGGCCAGCGCGCGCGTCCACGCTCGGGGCGGCGGCAGACCGCACCGCATCGGCAGG
>CALBOV010000136.1 GCA_937896565.1 uncultured Salinisphaerales bacterium | reverse complement strand
GATTCTTCGATTTTATATTCTCCAATCAGGTACTGGAACATGTACAGGATTTGAATAGCGTGGCCGCAGAGATCTCGCGACTCACTAAAGCCGGCGGTGAAGGACTACACATTTTTCCGCCACGGTGGCATTGGCGCGAAGCACACCTGCAAATGCCCGGAATACACTGGCTGCCTAAGGGGTTTGCGCGTCGCTGGTTGATATACGGCTATACGGCCTGCGGAATCGAATCCCGCTGGTCTAGCATGGCTAACCAACCAGTGGGTAAGCGGGCCGAAACATACTACCGATATAGCATAGAAAGGACCTTCTATCGCCCAAACTCCGTCATTTCTGAGCTCTTCCGTGAAGCAGGCCTAGATACCACTTTCCGAACTATCGACAATCCGAAGTTAGAACGCTTCCAACTAGTACGTTGGGCCCGCCAGAATTCCATACCCCGCTCGTGGCTGAACGCTGCCCTTATGACGTTCGTTAGTGCAGAACTCACCACTCATAAGGTTACTTCGAATAACGACGCTGACAACCAGTGATTGTCACTTACCCCGATTCTTTTTCCTCCGCTTACGCACGGGGCTTGGAGAGCGCGCCACTTATGACTTATAAATGTCTGCGGTTTATGGCATATCTCTCGATTCCGACGCTGGACCACTCACGAACATGCTCCGTATTAGGGCTGTGCCAGCGCTCGCGCCCGTGCGAAGCAACCCGATCGGGTGTCGAGATCACGATCCGTCCATTACATGCGACCAAGTAGGTTACGAATCAAACAAAGAACATTGTCAGGACAACGAACGTGCTTGATCACGTCTACGCAAACGACAACATCGCCACGGACGCCAGCCAAAGGTGATGGCGGCGCGTCCAAGTCCGCTGCATGCCACGTTCCAAATCCATGGCGGTCGCGACAAGATGCGACGGCTGAAACACGATCGACACCGACAACACTCACATCAGATCTTGACCGGGCGATACGGGCGAGTTTCATGCCGGCCCCACGACACACGTCAACAGGTGTGGCGCGCCTCTGTGGCAACGGGCGCATTGCGAGCTGATAGACACCAAACTGATACAGGGCGGCCTCCCTGATCCGTTTCGGCGCCCAGTAGGCCGTTGCGTCTTCAGCCTAGCGTCCTCAGCCGATCGCGGTGGATTCGGTCGGTAATCACGGGGAAGAAAGTAGCTATCTTCAGATGCGTTCAACACATTCCCCACGGAGTTGCCGTTTTCTCCAGTTGCTCCCACTCCCCTCGCGTGTTGACAACCCTCTAGACCGACTCATTGCCATTACTCCGACCCAAGTATCTTATCGGTGATACGTTTGTTCCAGTTTGAGCTGAGCGAACGCCTAGTCTCATCGGCCCCCTTCACCACGCGGGCTCGGGCGTCCGGCTCCGTAACGATCCTGCGAACCCTATCAGCCCACCGTTCTGGGTGACTCAGCGGAAGCAATAGATCGCCATCTATCCACTCCCGATGCTCCGGAATATCACTCGCAAGCACCATAGCGCCGCAGGCCATGGCTTCCAGTATGGCGTTGGAAACACCCTCGTGCAGACTGGAATGTGCCAACAAGTGAATCATCGGCCAGATTCGCTCAGGCGGCTGCCAGCCATGTAGTAGCACACGTCCGTCTGAAACGAGTGGCGCGGCAAGAGCGCGCAACTGCGCCTCATATGGACCAGTGCCAAAGTAGTGCAGACGTACATCTAGATCGGCTAGTCCGGCGACCATGTTTATCAGTAGTTGCGGATTCTTGCGCGCCTCGATCACACCAACCGCCGCTATCTCGAGACGGCCGCCCGAATATCGCGGGCAGCTGATGCCGAGATTCGGCGGCTCGTTGCGCAAGACATCGGCCGCCCGCGGATGAGCGCGTCGATGGCGCGCAGTGACATCTTCAAGCAGGCTCGCGGATACGGCCACAACGTTTGCCCTGACCAATGCCAGCGCCTCGACGACATGCTCGGCACGCAAGATGGCCGGATGCACGCCGTTAATGCGGTTGTTCCGCATCGTGTCAGCACGCAGGAACAACACGTACCGAATGCGTCTAAGTACACGTACAGGGGCCAGCATCGCGCCGTAATTAATGCTGAATGCGAACGCGTGAGTCACGCGGTACCGCGTTGCTAGATAAAGCAAGTGCAGTGGCATGGTCAAGTGCAGATATACCCAGAATACTGCACCGGATGGTTCGACCCGAAGCGGCCACCATAGGCGATGGTAGATGCAGTTCGGATCGTCGATCGGAAACGGACGCACCGCCGAGTAATGCACTACATGTCCGGCGTCCAGCAACGCGATGATCGCCCGAAATAGCCGCACGCAGAGGCCACCGGGCTTCGGCATGTAATACGCCGTCAGAATTGTGGCCGTGCGCCGGTTTGCTTCCACAACAGGTAGATGTAGGCGTTCCACAATCTGAATCCATGATCGCGTTGACCGGCACGATGTTCTTTGAGATAAGCATGGAACGCATTCGCGTGAAGCGGGGACGCAACCGTGTTGAGTAGCTCCTCCAATGCTTGCCCTAACTCTGCGCGGAACCATGCATGAATCGGCACACCAAAGCCCTGCTTCCTACGTGACCAGATCCTGTCAGGTAGAGCCGCACGCATGGCAGCACGCAGCATCCGCTTCCCGCGCATCCCTTCCCGATGCCATGTGGGAGGGAATGAAAACGCGAGCCGGACCAAGCGACTGTCGAGAAACGGACAGCGTACTTCGAGAGAGCTCGCCATGGATGCGCGATCTACCTTTACGAGGATGTCCTGCGGAAGATAGACAAGCGCATCGGCATACATCAGTTCCAGCAAATCATCGGCTCGAGCTGACTCCGCGTGGGGAAATGCGACGGCGTGCCCTTGCGACATCAGCTCGGGAAACAGACGCTGCGCGTGGTCAGGCGGATACACATGATTCGCGATGTACGGTGTTTCGGCCTCGTGTCGGTCGACGACATCCTGAAACAGGTGCGCCTTCTTCAGTAAGCTCCGGCTGTGGTGCGCCATTGGTTCCGGGAGCGCTCGGATAGTGCGACCGACGCCGCGCCGCGCCGCTGGGGGCAACGCGAAATACCAACGCAGCAGCGTCCGAGCATGGTAACGCTCGTATCCACAGAACAGTTCATCGCCTCCGTCTCCGGAAAGAGCTACTTTGACCCGTCGACCGGCGACACTAGATACCAAGGCTGTCGGCAACAGCGACGGATCAGCAAACGGCTGCCCGACATGGCCCATCACAAGCCGAGCTAGTTGGCTTGGCTCCCAGTCACCGAACGTCTCGACGTGATGTTCGGTGCCGATCACATCCGACGCCATGCGGGCGAACCCACTCTCATCGTATTTTCGATCGCCGAAAGCAATCGTGAATGTCTTGAGCGGCGCCCTCCGCGAACGGTTCGCGAGGGAACACACGAGCGACGAATCGACCCCGCCTGACAAAAACGCACCAACTTCGACGTCTGCTACCAAACGATCATCAACCGCTGCTTCCAACGTCTGTCGGACCGCGGTCAGTGCCTGCCGTTGCGAGACGGCCGCACCACCAGTCTTAAGTGTCCACCAGCGCCGTTCACGTATTCCGCCGTTCGCAGGCGACCAAGTAAGAATGTGCCCAGGCCTGACCTCCCGGATGCCGAGGTACATGGTCCACCCCGGCAAACAAAACCCGTAGCGGAAATAGTCGGCTACGCTAGCCGGATCTTCACTCCAGTCAGCATCAGGTGCAAGTGCTTCCAGAGCCGACAATTCTGATGCCATTGCCAGCATACCCGACCACTCGGTGTAGTAGAGGGGCTTCTTGCCCATACGGTCGCGACCGGCGACCAACGTACGACGTTCCCGGTCCCATAGACAGAACGCCCACATACCCTCCATGCGATCCAGGATCGCCGGCCCGACACAGACAAGGCCAGCGAGCAGCACCTCCGTATCGCCCGTGGTCCGGAACGACCAGCGATCGGCAAGTGAGGCGCGGACATCATGGTAGTTGTAGATTTCACCGTTGAACGACAGGCAGTAACGCCCCCCGGGAGACGCCATCGGCTGCGGGCTGCCTGCGATGTCGATGATGGACAGCCGCGTGTGTGCGAGTCCGATGCCGTTTGCAACCGTGACACCGTCCCCGTCCGGGCCACGATGATGCAACCGCTTGTTCGCGAGGACCAGCCGCTCCGTGACCGCACCGTCCTCAAGCCCTGGCGCGGCTAGAAAACTGATGCCGCACATGATCTGGCTCGGTTCGCGACAGAGTGCAGCCACCAGCGGCCGGCGGTTATCTCCCTCACATTCAGAGGGTTCAATTTCATGTGCATTCCGGCATCGGCTGCTCGAAGACAAGACGTGACGAGGAGTGGACGAGCGGCGCGACGACTACAGCGGGCAAATGTTCCCGCATCACGACGCGTAATAATCCCTGTACCATTGCACGAAACGTCCAATCCCAACATCTAGGGACGTACTGGGCGAATACCCGAACGCTGTCACGAGATCATCGATATCCGCACAAGTCCGCAGGACGTCACCCCGGACCATCGGGACATAGTCAGTGATAGGTTCAACGCCTAACGCATTTGCCAGCGTTGAGATGAAGTCCTTCAACCTGACGGGAGCGTTGTTGCCGACATTAAAAACCCGATACGGTGCCGAACTGGTCTGGGGTTCACCCTGCTCACCTGCCCATTCCGGGTACTCCGATGGCGGGTTCATGATGATCCGCTGGATGCACTCCGTCACGTCATCGACATAAGTGAAATCACGCTCCATCTCACCATAGTTGAATACCGGAATCGAATCGCCGTCGAGCATGGCCTTCGAAAACAGCATCGGCGCCATATCGGGTCGCCCCCATGGTCCGTAGACGGTAAAAAAACGCAGGACCGTGGCCGGCAGTCCATATTGGTGTGCGTATGAGTGGATCATCAATTCGCCGGATCGCTTCGTTGCCGCATAGAACGAAGCTGGATGTTCGGACCGTCCCCGTGTCGAAAACGGCACATCTACATTCAAGCCGTATACAGACGAGGACGATCCGAACACAAGATGCGTAACATGATGTTGCCTACATGCCTCGAGCAACGCAGACGTCGCGGTGATGTTGCTGTGCACATACGCGGCGGGATTGTCCTTCGAATAACGTACGCCGGCTTGCGCGGCAAGGTGGATCACGTATTCCGGACAGAACATCTCAAATAAGGAGCGCAGCCGGGTGTCGTCGACGAGGTCAAACTCAGAAAACGTGAACTGCGAATAACCATCCAGACGGTTCAACCGTGCGCGCTTGAGGCCAGGATCATAGTAGTCATTCATGTTGTCGATGCCGGCGACGTCATGACCTGCCTCCAGCATCACGCGGCAAGTTTCATTGCCAATGAAACCAGCGCACCCGGTGATCAGCACCCTATTGGACATTGATACTCTTCATTACCCGACGACACCGGGAACCTACCAGATTCGTGACCGTCAGGGG
>CALBOV010000135.1 GCA_937896565.1 uncultured Salinisphaerales bacterium | reverse complement strand
CTCGGTATCGGGTTGCGCGGGGGCCCCCAGCATCAAAAGCCGGATCACCGGCAGCAATTCGCTGCCCGCGTGCCACAGGATATAGCCCGCGATCAGCACCGTCACGAGCGGGTCGATCAGCCGCCAGTCGTAGAGCAGGATCAGCGTGCCCGCGACGATCACGGCGACAGAGCCGAGCGCGTCGGCCACGTTGTGCAGGAAGGCCGCACGGATGTTCACGCTGGATTTGGACATGGCGTAGGTCAGCGCCGCCGTCACCGCGTCCACGATCAGCGCGATGCCTGCGATGATGACGATCAGCCAGCCCTCGACCGGCTGCGGATCGGCAAAGCGCATCGCGGCCTCGTAAAGCAGATAGAGGCCGATCACGATCAGCGTGGTGTAGTTGATTAGCGCGGCGACGACCTCGACCCGGCCATAGCCGAACGTCATCTCTGCATCCCTTGGTCGCCGCGCGATCTTTCGAGCGCCGAAAGCGATGATGAGCGAGATCGCGTCGGAAAAGTTGTGCAGCGCGTCCGCGATCAGAGCGAGCGAGCCGGAAACGATACCACCGACGATCTGCGCGACCGTCAGGCCCATATTGACCGCGATGGCGGCGAAGACGCGGCGGTCGCCAGCCTCGAGATCGACGTGATGATGGTGGCCGTGACCCATGACGGCGGCTCCTTTCGATTCGTATCGTTTCAGGATAGATACGATCTACAGCGACTATAGGTTCAAGGGGCAATGATGAAAGAATACTCCATCGGGCATATGTCGCGCCGGACGGGCGTGAAGGTGACAACGATCCGCTACTACGAAAGCCGGGGCCTGATACCGTCACCGGCGCGGACAACAGGTGGGCAGAGGCGCTACGATGAAGCGGCGCTCGAACGGCTGGCCTTCCTGCGCCACGCACGGGAACTGGGCTTCGGTCTCGATGATATCGCCGATCTGATGGCCTTGGCAGAAGCCCCGTCAGAGGATTGCGCACCTGCCCATGAGATCGCACGCAAGCAGCTCGCGGCGGTGGACCGGCGCATGATCATTCTCGCGCAGCTTCGGGAAGAGCTGGTTCGGATGGCTGACGCGGATGATCCCGGCCATGCGGGGAAGTGTCGCGTCATCGAGGTTCTGGGGGATCACCGGCTCTGTATTGGTGCGCACGAAGCGTCGGGTGCCGCCCCAAGTTTTTCCGCTCCCTAAACCGTTATTTTATTTTGATAAATGACAAAACTAAACCGTTTTTGGCACCGGCGATAACCACCATTTTGGATGACTTCCAATGCCCTTACAGCGGAAATCAGGGCGGGTCTCATGACAGTGCACGCCACGATGAAACCGCTGGAGATGTCTGCGGGGTCGCGCCCGAAAACGTCGCCATGTTCATCGAACTCTCCCCCTCTGCCAATTCTGCACCCAAGCAGGCCTGAAGCGCGTTCGTTCCATCAGGTAAGGGCTCCCGAGGCTGACTTCGCATGCTGCCCATGAGCCGTTTCGACAAGCGAATGATGCCCTCCTTGTCGGGGTGCGAACCAGCGGTGCAGGGCGGGCATTACGAGCAGCGTCAGCACGGTTGATGAAACCAGCCCCCCGGTCACCACCGTGGCGAGCGGGCGCTGCACCTCGGCACCGACGCCGGTGGCGAAGAGCAATGGTGCCAGCCCCAGCGCCGTCGTCATGGCGGTCATCAGGACCGGGCGCGCGCGCAGCCCTGCGGCTTCGATGGCCAAAGCGTCCAGATCGCGCCCGGCACGCGCGAAGTCATCCATGAAACTGACCAACACCATGCCGTTGCCCAATGCGATGCCGAACAACGCGATAAACCCGACCGTGGCGGGAACCGACACCGGCAATCCTGCAAACCAGAGCGCCAGCGCGCCGCCGGTCAGCGCCAGGGGGATGTTCAACAAGATGAGGATCGCTGATTTCAGCCTTCCGAAAGTCACCAGAAGGATCAGCAGGACGATGCCCAGCGTGATCGGAATGACCACGGCAAAGCGGGCGTTCGCCTGTTGCTGAAGCTCGAACTGACCGCCCCAGACCAGACGATACCCGGGCGGCAGCTCCAGTTGAGCGTCAGTCAACTTCTGCGCTTCGGCAACGAAAGATCCGATATCGCGGCCGCGCACGTTGGACTGGACCGTGATAAAGCGTTCGCCATCCTCGCGTGTGATCTGGCGCGGACCGATTACTGTTCCGATATTGGCAACCGTCTCCAGCGGCACCCGCGCTCCAGAGGGCGATTCCAGCACGATACGGCTGATCGCCTCGGGTGTGTCGCGGCTATCTTCGTCAAAACGAACCATGATCGGAAACTGTCGCACACCCTCGAACAGGGATCCGGCCTCGGCACCGCCTACGGCTGCACGCAGCGCATCCAGCGCATCCTCGACATCAAGCCCGTAGCGGCCAAGGGCTGACCGGTCCACAGTCACCACAAGCTGCGGGGCACCGGTAATTTGGTCGGCCTGCACCTCGGCTGCTCCTTCGACCTGTTGCAGCAGCGATTGCAGCACCTGTGATCGCTGCAACAGGATTTCGGAATCCGGTCCGAAAATCTTGACGGCCAGTTCGGCACGCGTGCCGGTCAGCAATTCGTCGACGGACATCGCGATGGGTTGGCCGATATTCACCACAATCCCCGGATAGGATTCCAGGTCTTCCGAAATCGCGGTGCGCAGTCCTTCCGCAGACAGTCCAGGGCGCCACTGCTCGACCGGATTCAACTCGACAAAGGCTTCCGCGCTATTGGTCGGGTCGGCATGTGCGCCGACTTCTCCCCGCCCGATACGGGTCACAATGGACTTGATTTCAGGGAAGTTCTTCAGCAGTCGCTTTTCTACCCGCGTTGTGGTTGCCATCGCTTCGGTGAGCGAAATCGAGGGTGCCATGGTCAGCCGCATCAGAATGTCGCCTTCCTCGAGCGATGGCGTAAATTCGGAGCCAAGCCGCGATCCCGCGAAACCGCCTGCAGCCAACAGCACACCACACAGGACGATCGCGAAAAAACGGTTGCGGACAAAGAACCCTGCTGTGCCGCTGATCATGGATGCAACACGTCCGGGCTTGTCCGGAGCTTTCTTGGTGAATCGGCGCATCACGAAAAAGGCCATTGAAGGCGCAATCAGGGCTGCATAGAAAAGCGATCCTGTCATGGCGAGTGCTGCCGCAGCGGCCAGGGGTCGGAATGTCTTGCCTTCGACGCCCTGCAAGGAAAAAAGTGGCAGGAAGACAACGATAACCACGGCAACCGCTGCGACCAGGGGCGCGATCACCTCAGCAGTAGAGCGGGCAACCAGCCAGCGCGGATCTTCCGACCCGTCGTCCTCCTGAAAGCCGCGGTCCACATTTTCGGAGATGACAATGGCACCGTCCACCATCATCCCGATGGCGATAGCGACGCCACCCAAAGACATCAGATTGGCGCTGATGCCGAGCATGTGCATGGCGATAAAGGCAAACCCTACCGAGAACGGTATCGACAGCACGACAACCAGGCTTGGACGCCATCCTCCGAGAAAGACGAATACCACCAACCCCACAAGCAATGCGCCCTGCCACAATGCCGTGGTCACAGTTGCGGCCGCCTTGTTTACCAGTGTCCCCTGATCGTAGTAGGGGACTGCCTGCACGCCCTCCGGCAGGCTGGCGTTGATTTCCTGAAAGCGCTGCTGCACCCGTGCGATCACATCGGATGTATTGGTGCCATAGAGCTTCAAAACCAGACCCGCAACGACCTCCCCCTCGCCGTTTGCGGTTGCAAGTCCCTGACGGACACCCCCGCCCACGGTGATATGGCCAAGGTCGCGCACACGCACGGTGCGTCCGTGTTCAACGGTAACGACAATCTCAGCGAGGTCTTCGATCGTTCGGGCAAGCCCGACCCCGCGTACCGTGTATTGTTCGGACCCTATTTCGAGAAATTGCGCGCCTTCTGTCTTGTTTCCACGCCCCAGCGCGCTGATCACATCGGCAATCTGGATATCATAGGCGAGCAACGCATCGGGATCGAGCCTGACCTGATACTGTTTTTCGTAGCCGCCGAGGGACAATACTTCCGTGACACCCGGAACGGTTTGCAACTGGTATTTGATGATCCAGTCCTGGATTTCACGCATCTCGACAAGGTCGCGTTCGCCGGTTTGGTCTTCCAGACGGAAATACAGGATAATGCCAAGCCCGGTCGATATCGGCCCCATTTGCGGGTCGCCAAATCCCTCGGGGATGTTGCCACGCGCCTCGGCAAGCCGCTCACCCACCACCTGGCGGGCGAAATAGACATCCGTGCCGTCCTCGAAATAGATGTTTACCACCGACAGTCCAAAATTCGAGACCGAGCGCATGTTCTTGAGTTTCGGCAGACCCGACATTGCCGTTTCGATGGGGTAGGTCACATAGCGTTCAACCTCTTCCGGTGCGAGCCCCTCGGTTTCGGTGAAGACCTGGACCAGCGATGGCGTCACATCCGGAAAGGCATCGACAGGCAAGGCGCGAAACGCAAAAAGCCCGCCAAT
>CALBOV010000134.1 GCA_937896565.1 uncultured Salinisphaerales bacterium | reverse complement strand
TCTGCCTGTTGCTCGGCAACGAACGACGTTGGCACGGCATTCACCCACTCCATTGGCCCCAGTTCGGACTCGCCGCCGATGCGCAGACGGTAGGGAAACGGATGGAAGTAGCGGATTTCAAAGCGATGCCACCCCGATTCCTCAAGCTCGACCGTGATGTCGTCCGCGCAACCGTCATACAGGATCGCGGTGGACGGTGCGTCGACACGCATGCAACTGATGCCACCGGGGCTAGACATCTGGAATCGCTGCACGTCGCCCGCCTCACCCCAGAACTCGAATGTGTCCGACTCGTCTCCGTAGCCCATGCCTTCAATCCAGCCGTCGTACGAGGCTCCGACCTCGATGTAGACAGGCGCGGCGGCGAACGATTCGATACCTGGAGCATCGCGACCGGAGCCGGCGTCGTTGCGCATGAATTCCGGTGCTTGAACATTCGCCACCAGTCCCCCGCTCATCAGACCGTCCGCCCCCCACAATGCATTGCGGATGTAGTGATCAACGGCGAACCACGATTCGGTGTCAGGACGCTGCGGCAAGGTTTCGCTCTGCAGATGCTCGCGCGCCCGGTCGAGGGCATTCTGGTCAATCAGACCGTAGCCCTGATCCAGAGTCTCGGCGCCAGGTGCCGACGGGTGCGATGCCGCGCCAAAAGCGGGATCGGCATAGGCCGCGGACTTCAGCAGAACGTCCAGCACTTCCAGACGGGTCAGCGGAAGGCCGGCGCGGCGGGCGTCCAGAAGCAGGTGGGCGTAGTGCCCCATCACATTCGGTGTCGCGGCGCTCGTCCCGCCCGCGCTGGAAACATCGGTTTTGCTGAATGCCGACGCGCTGTAAACAGGTGTCGCCGCAATCACCTCCACAGGCAGGCAATGCCAGCTCGACGGATTTCCGGTCTGAGGATGCGCCGCGCCAACCCGCGTCACCCATGTGGGGCCGGTATAGGAACTCGTGTAGGTCGTGCAACGGTCCGATGTCAGACCGGTATTGCTGATCCCGTTACCCGAGGCGATCAGCACCGGTTTGCCGGATTCGGCCGCCTCGCGTGTGATCTGATCGATACCCTCGCCCGTCAGGCTATCCACGCCGGGCAGGTTGGCCCTACTTCCCAGGCTGACCGAGATGGCATCGATCCACGGCTGGCGAGCCGCCCAGCGGATGCCCTCATCGAACGTCCCGCTTCCGACCTCCACCGCCACCAGCAGGACATTTGCGTCCGCACGGTTGAGCGTCATTCCGCCGGCCAGTCCCGCACTATGCTGCCCATGACTGT
>CALBOV010000133.1 GCA_937896565.1 uncultured Salinisphaerales bacterium | reverse complement strand
GTTCGTGTTCGGCGCCGCGGCAGACGATGCCGACAACCTGTCGGGGCTGACCGAGCGCAACCAGTTCGCCAGCCCCGATGGCCTGTGGTACGACGATCGCGGTGACGGCCAGGGCATTCTGTGGATCGAGACCGACAATGGCTACGACGGTGTCGCCGAGCAGACCAACGACCAGGTGCTGGCGGTGGTGCCGGCGGCTCTGTCACGCGAGAGCGGCCAGGCGTCGGTGGTGGGGGCCGCCAACCAGCAGCAACTCAAGCGGTTTGCGGTGGGCCCCAACGACTGCGAGGTGACCGGCATCTTCGCCACGCCGGACAAGACGGCGCTGTTCATCAACATCCAGCATCCCGGCAATTGGCCGGCGGATGCCGATGCGGTGATACAGGATGCCACGAAGGCCGCCGCCGGTAGCGTGCGCCCGCGGGCCGCCACGGTCGTGATCCAGAAAGCCGACGGTGGGCAGATCGGCGTGTAGCTGAAGGCTTGAGGCGACAAGACAACCCCTCCGAGGTCATGCCTCGGAGGGGTTGGCGTTTCCGGGGAGTGGATTCCGCAAGCTGTCGACGAGCGTCGACTCAGGACTTGGCCGCGTAGGCGTAGAGCAATGTCTCCTGGGCGCTGATGGGCTCGGCGTCACCGGCATCGAGCAGTTGATAGCGGCCGTCGCTGAGCAGCTCCCAGCTCTGGCAGTTGTCCACCAGGTAGGTGGCCAGGTCCTTGCGCACCCGTTGGGCGATCTTCTTGTCGAGGAGCGGAAAGCAGGTCTCCACGCGGCGGAACATGTTGCGCTCCATGAAGTCGGCACTGGAGCACCAGGTCTCGGGCTTGCCGCCGTTGTGAAAGTGAAACACCCGCGTGTGTTCCAGAAAGCGGCCGATGATCGAGCGCACCCGGATGTTCTCGGAGACGCCCTCGACCCCGGGGCGCAGGCAGCACATGCCGCGAATGATCAGATCGCACTGCACACCGGCGCGCGAGGCGCGGTAGAGCGCGCGAATCAACTGCGGCTCGGTCAGCGAGTTGCACTTGATGATCAGCTGCGCCTTGTGACCTTTTTCGGCCTGACGCGCTTCGCGATCGATCATGGCCACCAGGCGGTCATGCAGCACGAAGGGCGCATGCAGCAGGGTGTCGATCTGGCGCGGCTTGCCCATCCCCGAGAGTTGCTGGAAGACCATGTGCACGTCTTCACAGAGCGTTTCGTTGGCGGTGAGCAGGCTGTAGTCGGTATACAGCTTGGCGGTCTTGGAGTGGTAGTTGCCGGTGCCCAGGTGCGCGTAATAGCGCAAGGCACCGCGTTCGCGGCGTACCACATGGAGCATCTTGGCATGCGTCTTGTAGGCCATGACCCCGTAGATGACGATGGCGCCGGCTTCTTGCAGGCGCGAGGCCAGTGCCAGGTTGTCGGCCTCGTCGAAACGGGCGCGCAACTCGATGACCACGGTGACTTCCTTGCCGTTGCGCGCCGCATTGACCAGGGCGCCGACGATGGGCGAGTCCGCGCCGGTCCGGTAGAGGGTCTGCTTGATCGCCAGCACGTCGGGATCGTCGGCCGCCTCTTGAAGCCAGTCCTCGATCAGCGAGAAGGACTGGAAAGGATGATGCAGCAAGATGTCGCTCTGGGCGATCTGGGTGAACAGGCTGACATCGCTCTTCACCTGACGCGGCAACCCCGGCGTGAAGGTGCGATACAGCAGGTCGGGGCGGTCGACGTCGCTGAGTACCGACATCAAGCGCGTCAGATTGACGGGGCCGGAAACGCGGTACAGGTCCGCCTCGTCGAGTTCGAACTGGGTCAGCAGGAAACGCGAGAGTTGATCGGGGCAGTTGTCGGCGACTTCCAGACGCACGCCGCTGCCGTAGCGCCGCGCCAGCAGCTCGCCGCGCAGTGCCGAGGCCAGGTCCGAGACGTCCTCGGGGTCGACGGCCAGATCGGCGTTGCGCGTCAGGCGGAACTGGTAGCAGCCGCGCACTTCCATGCCGGGGAAGACCTCCTGGGCATGGGCGTGGATCATCGAAGAGAGAAACACGTACTCGGTGTAGCCGGACTCGCACAGCTCGCTCGGCAGGCGCATCAAGCGTGGCAGCGAGCGCGGCGCGGGCAGGATGGCCATGCCCCCCTCGCGACCGAAGGCGTCGGTGCCCTCGAGCTCGACGATGAAGTTCAGGCTCTTGTTGACCAGGCGCGGGAAGGGGTGCGAGGGGTCGAGGCCGATGGGACTGATCACCGGCATGATCTCTTCGGCGAAATACTCGCGCACCCAGGCGGCCTGCGCCTCGGTCCACTGCGTGCGGCGTCGGAAGCGCAGCCCCTGCTCCTCGAGGGCCGGAATCAGCGTCTCGTTGAGAATATGGTATTGGCGTTCGACCTGCTCATGCGTGATGCGCGAGATTTCGGCCAGTACCTGGCGCGGCGGCAGGCCGTCGGCACCGCTTTCCTCGCGCGACAGGGCAATCTGATGCTTGAGCCCGGCCACCCGAATTTCGAAGAACTCATCCAGGTTGGAGGAAAAGATCAGCAGAAACATCAACCGATTGAGCAGTGGATGCGAAGGGTCCAGGGCCTGCTCGAGCACGCGGATATTGAACTGCAGATGCGACAGCTCGCGGTTGAAATACAGCGACGGATCGTCGAGATCGGCTTCGGGAGACGGCGTGGGCTTGGCGTGAATCCCCGTGCGCGTCCGATTGACGCGCAGCGGCGGTGCCTCGCTGGTGTCCTGGGAGGCGGCGTTTTCCGTGCCGATCGGCACATCGGAAGAGCGCGTATCATCCATCTGGGGGTCCCCGTCATCGCTACTGATATACCGCTGATGGGCGAGCATGTCACGTGCGTGTGACAGGCGCATGACAAGTGTTGCTCAATGTATTCAGTCTAGGCGGTCGGCAGCGGTGCGTCCTGCACGACCCGCCGCGTCAGGTGTCTGCCTCGGGATCGTGACGACGGCGTCTGACCAGGCGGCCGAAAAGAATGCCGACCTCGAAGAGCAGCCACATGGGAATCGCCAGGAGGCTTTGCGAGACGACGTCGGGGGGCGTCATCATCATGCCGATGACGAAGCAGCCGACGATGACATAGGGACGCTTCTTGCTCAGGCTCTCGACGCTGGTGGCACCGGTCCAGATCATCAGGAAGGTGGCGATGGGAATCTCGAATGCCGCTCCGAAGGCGAAGAACAGCTTGAGCACGAAGTTGAGGTATTGATTGATATCGGTCATGACCGCGACGTTTTCCGGCCCGGTGTGCACGAAGAAGTCGAACAGCAGCGGAAAGACCACGAAATAGGCGAAGGCCACACCGGCGTAGAACAGCAGGATGCTGGATCAGTGGAAAGGCCAGGGCCTTTTCGTGCCGGTAGAGTCCCGGGGCGACGAACGCCCAG
>CALBOV010000132.1 GCA_937896565.1 uncultured Salinisphaerales bacterium | reverse complement strand
TGCCCATGTCGGCCGGGTTTTCGGTGAACTCGTAAAGCCCCTGGTTGCCGGCCGGATAGTTGCCACTTTCCAGCGGCAGCCCCGGACCGGGACCGGCGATGTTGTAGAGACCGTTGTTCTTGTACTCGATGGTCTCGATGACCGATCCGTTGTGCTGCACGGACTGGGCGAAGTTGAACGCACCGTGGCAATGGAAACATTCCAGTCGCTCGGAAAAGAACAGCTCGCGACCGCGTTGCGCCGAGGCGGACAACGGCTCGGGGTCGACGCTGCGCTCGGAACGGTCAAAGGCCGAATCGCCGGAGATGAGCGTCGCCGCGAAGCTCGCCAGGGCCTTGGCCACGTTGTCGACCGTGAACGGATCCTGCGCGTCGCCATAAGCCGCGGCGAACAGGGACGGGTAGTCCGCATCCAGACGCAGCCGGTCGAGAATCTCGTCCTCGTGATTGGCCCAGCCCAGCTCGATGACATCCTCGTTGAACAGCACCGCCACGGCCTGCTGCCGCAGGTCGGTAAGCGTCGGGTTCGCCCAGTTCTGCCTGGCGTTGTAGACCACGTTGGTCAGGCTCATGGCATTGCGGTTGTGCACATCGCCCGTCGGTCCGACGGACGTGACGCGGCGATCGGTGAACGCATGGCGCTGCTCGTGACAACTGGCGCAGGAGCCGACCTGGTTGACCGAGATGCGCTGGTCGTAGAACAACCGGTGCCCCAACGCGACCTTCTCGACGGTCATCGGGTTGTCCGCCGGAATCCTCGGTTGCGGAAAATGCGCCGGCAGATCGAACACGAACGCCGCGGCGGCGGGAGCATCATCGCCCCCGCCACCACAGCCACCGAACAGCACACCCAGCGCCAGCAGCGCCGCTTTGCCCGGACGCCGCATCACTGGAACAGGCTGGGGGTGCCGGCCGGCACCGTCGAACCGTTCAACGAATAGCTCAGGCCGTACTTGGGCATGATCGTTTCGCATTCCGGATCGTCGATGAAGCTCATGCAGCCCGCGGCCGTGCCTTCGGTGTTGGTCCGGATGTCGACTTCATCGAGCACCCGCGCCGGATCAACCGACACCGTCGGCGTGTACTGCGCACTGGCACCCAGCGCAAAGCAGTACGTCGGCGTGTTCGGGGCGCCGCAAGGCTCGCTCGGCGGCTCGGTGGCCGAGGCGCTGTCACAGCCGGTGCTGCCCAGATGCAGGTTGAAGCGATTGTTCACGCCGCTCGGGTCGCCGAAGCCGTCGAAACGGACGAACTTGCGACCGCCCTTCCAGTTCCAGTTCATCGCCGGCAGATTCAGCGGGCTGGGCGTGTCGCCGGCGGTGGGGTCACTGTGGTTCAAGTCGAACGGCACGCCGAGGGTGAAGCACAGCTCGGTGTAGTCGTCTTCCGGCACCGTGCCGGTGACGGTGAAGTTGCTCGCCGGTTCGGCATCCCCAGTGTCGCAGCCCGACACGAAGCCCAGCAGCGAAACGTTGTGCGTCTCGCCCTGGTACTGAAGGCCATCGCCGCGGTCATCCAGCAGGATCGGTGTCGCGTCGCCGCTCGCGGTCCGCAGGTGGAAATCGCTGGCGTACCAGCGGTACTCGACCAGTTGGTAATCCACGACCGGATCGCCGACGCTGGCCAGGTACTGACCATTGCAGGCCGGCGCCTGACCGGCGACCGTCGGCTCGAACGTGACCGTCACGGCCTTGGTGGACATGCCATCACCGTCATCGTCGCTGCAAGCGACCAGCACGAGCGCGGCCATGGCCGCCGCGAAGCATTTCGTAGTCCGCATATCCCTAATTCCCTTGGGTTGGTCCCGTGATGACGGGACGCAATCAGAAGTCGTAGGCGAGCCCGACACGGATCGATGGGTCCTGTGTCTGCTCGCCGTAAAGCGCATCGATGACCGGCCACTGCCCGAGGGCGCGAATGACCAGCTCCTCCGTCGCCCGCAGGGCAATGCCCGCGCTAGCGAGGACGAGCGTGCCGCCGGAATCCGGATCGGACTCCCCATCGAAGCGATTGCGCTGGGCATGGCGGCCGTCCAGGCTGCCGACCAGCGCGAATTTCGGAGTGAGGGCGTACTGACTCAACAGGCTTCCGACCACGGCGTGGCCGGGTTCGAACCCCTGCTCGCCGTCACCGAACAGATAGGCCTGCAACGAGGCCGTCGCGAACCACGGGAACCGGTGCCAGGCGTACCAGCCACCGAACCGCCCGGCCGGCGCACCGGCATCGGGCTGCACATCGATGTCCAGCGGAGCGCCGGAACCATCCCGTACCGTCTCCGCCGTCGGCAGGCG
The DNA here is from genome assembly GCA_937896565.1 of uncultured Salinisphaerales bacterium. GTDB lineage: Bacteria > Pseudomonadota > Gammaproteobacteria > Nevskiales > OUC007 > Abyssibacter. Next base: position 42,328 of record CALBOV010000132.1, on the reverse strand, counting down.
CAGGCCCAGGCTGACACCCGCCAGCCGGCGACCCGACATCGGCCCCTGCTTCCACAACCGGTAGCGGGCCGACAGATCGACATCGCCAAGACCGCTGGCGCTTTGCCGGTCCAGATTGCTCTGCGTCAGCGTCTTGTCGACGAAGGGCAGCTGCACCGCGGCGGTCAGACGCTCACCGAAGCTGTAGGCCGCACCCAGGGTGTAGCGTGTCTCCTCGGTTTCGGAGCGGTTCGCCCCCGCACCCTGGGTTTCGGTACGCCACAAGGCGTCCACACCCAGCCGAAGTCGACCGGAGAAGCCCTTTTCCTGACCCATCAGGGTGATGGTGGGGTCCCCGCATTTGCAGGTGGAACAAGCCAGCACGGCTTGTGGCGCCGCCACGGCGGCAAGCAGGCCGACAGACACGGCCAGCCGGACAATGGACATCATGGAATTCCTGCGTTGAGGCCGCGGACGCGACCAACGTGTTCGCTATCGAATCAGAACGCGCAGGAGAGAGCGGGCGGAGCCCTGGACTGGTAGGGCCGCAACATGGCCACCGACAGACGCCGGAGTCGCGGGAACGATATTGCGGTGGCCGAGCGTCGCTGCAGTGCGAACACGCACACAGCGCCGGCCATGAGTGCGGAGGCCACCGCCGCGACGGTCAGACACAGCGGGCAACCTTCGGCCAGCCGCTGGCCGTGATCCTGGGCACCGGAATCCAGCTGGGGCGAAACCTCTCGCAGCTTGGCGAGAAACTCCGGGGAACCGGTGCCGCAGAAGGCATACAGACGCGCATCACCATTGTCCCGCGCCCAACTGCTGGCATGCAGCATCGGCAGGAAGAGCTGCGACAGAATGGCCAGCACGGCGAGCGTGGCGGCCAAACGGCGGTGACGCATCATCATCTCTTCAGTCTAGCATTCGGGCGCACGATGGGATTGACCTGGGAGGCGCGATTTTTCCCGTCACGACGCCGGTTCAGCTATCCACGAAGGCGCGCTCGAACACGTAGTCGCCCGGCACGCCCTGACGCGGCGAACCCTCGAAACCAGTGGCGTCCAGCCGCTGGCGGACATCCTTCAGCATCGCCATGCTGCCGCAGATCATCACGCGGTCGCTTTGCGCGTTGAGTTGCGGCAAGCCCAGATCACGGGCGAGCTGACCGTTGTCGATGGCGGTGGTCAGGCGGCCGGCATGCTCGAACGGTTCGCGGGAAACTATCGGGTAGTACAGCAGGTGTCCGCGGACCATCTCGCCCATCAGTTCGTCTTCGGGCAACGCCCGCTCAAGCAGGTCGCGGTAGGCCAGATCCTGCACACGGCGCACGCCGTGGACGACGATGATGCGCTCGAAGCGGTCGTAGACCTCCGGATCACGGATCAGGCTCAGAAACGGCGCGAGCCCGGTGCCGGTCGCGAGCATGTACAGGTTCTCGCCGTCACGCAGATCGTCCAGCACGAGGGTGCCGACCGGCTTTCTGGACACCAGCACCGAATCGCCGGGCTGGATGGCCTGAAGCCGCGACGTCAGCGGCCCGTCCGGCACCTTGATGCTGAAGAACTCCAGATGGTCGTCATAGTTCGGGCTGGCGATGCTGTAGGCGCGCATCAGCGGCCTGCCCTCGACCATCAGGCCGATCATGATGAACTGGCCGCTGCGAAAACGCAGACCGGAACGTCGCGTCGTGCGGAAGCTGAACAGGCGGTCGGTCCAGTGGTGGACCTCCAGCACCGTCTCCTCCGTGGGACCCGTCTCGGACCGGGGTGGACGCGCCTTCACGCGTTCTGGGCTGACTTGCTCGACGGATTCGACGACCGCTGCTGATGACGTCACCGTTGTGCTCCTGAAACATCACGACCGGAACCCAACTTTCGCGCGAGTCAAACGGCCGCCCGTTGATTCACATCAAGCAAACGGCGTGTTCAGCAACACAAGCGTCCACGCCAGGATCAGCCTGTGTGGCCACCCGGCTCCGGTGAACCCGCCAGCTCCGGCGTATCCACCCACACCAGGCTCACCAGCACCGGCACGAGGAACAGCGCGATGAAGGTGGTGATGAGCACCGCCCAGGCCAGCGACGTGGCCATCGGAATCAGCACCTGCGCCTGGGTGGAGCGTTCCATCAGCAGGGTCGACAGACCGACAAAGGTCGTCAGCGTCGTCAGCACGATCGGGCGGAAGCGCAGCACGCCGGCGGTGCGAATCGCCTCGTCACGGCTCATGCCCTCTCGCCGGGCGCGATTGATGTAGTCGATCAGCACCACCGAATCGTTCACGCAGACACCCAGCGCCGCGACGATACCGGCGAAGGACAGCATGCTCAGCGTCAGCCCGAACACGAAGTGGGCGAAGATCGCGCCGACGACGGCGAACGGCAGCACGCCGAACACGACCAGGGTCTGCACGTAGGAGCGGAACAGGATGGAGATCGCGCAGAACACGAGCAGGATGGCGGCGCCGCCGTACATCACCAATCCGCGGATCACGTCACCCTGCTCCTGCTGGGCGCCGATGAAACCCCAGTGCAGTCCCGGGTACTCCCGCAACAGTTCCGGCAGGTAGTTCAGCTTCAGGTCGTCGAGGATCCGGTAGGTGTTGCCCTCGTCGCGATTGACGTTGGCGGTGACGATGTTGGTCCGCCGCTGATTGACCCGCGTGACACTGGTGCTGGTCTTCTCCGACTTGAGGATCGCGGCGTTCGCCAGCGGGATCGCGACCCCGTCGCGGGTGCGGACCTGCATGGCTTCCAGCGCGCTCTCCGAACGGCGACTCTCCGCGTCGTAGCGAATGACGACCGGCACTTCCTCGCGTCCACGCTGGATGGTCTGCACGGTCTCACCGAGAAAGCCCTGACGCACCTGGCGAGCAAGATCCAGGCTGGTCAGCCCCAAGGCCTGCGCCTCGTTACGCAGCGAGAACTGGATCTCGTCACGGGGCGGCCGCTCCGAATCACTGACCTCGTGCACGCCAGGGTAGCGAGCCAGACGCTCCTTGAGCGCGGCCGCCGCCGCCGCGAGGATCTCATCGTCCCGCGAGGACAGTGCGATCTCGATATCCGCACCCGGCTGGTTCAGCGAATAGTCGAAGTTGATCGACGTGACATAGGGCACGCCCTCGACCGCCTCGCGCCAGTGCTCGATCAGCGTCGGGGTGTCGACCTTGCGATGTTCGGAGGGCGCGAGTTCCACGAACAGCTGCGCCGCGTTGGTGCCCTCGCGGACGCGGATGCCCAGACCATCGGAGGCCTCGCCGATGGAGCGCATCAGATGACGAATCGTCGGTTCGCTGTCGAGGCCCGCGCCATTGTCCACGCGGTCCGCTACCGACCGCAGCCGGGATTCCACCTCGCGCACCGCGGCCTCGGTCTCGGTAACCGGAACGCCACCCTGGAGCGTGATGTCGACGATCACGGAATCCGCGGCAACCAGCGGGAAGAACACGATCTTCACCTTGCCGCCAATCAGCAACCCCAGCGTCAGCACCATGATGCCGACGAAGCCGGCGAGCGTGGCCCAGCGCCAGGTCAGCGCCTTGAGCAGCGCCGGCTGATACACCTCGCTGGCAAATCGGGAGAGGCTGTCGGCCACCATCTGCTGAACGCGCTTGAGCCACGCCAGTCCACGCGCGTCACGCCGCTCGGGCTTCAGCCCGGACAAGTGCTCCGGCAGGCACAGCATCGACTCGAACAGCGAGACCACGTACGCGATCACGACAATCATCGGCACGAACGCCCAGATCTGCGCCTGCACGCCCGGCAGGAACATCAGCGGCGCGAAGGTCAGGATATTGGTCAGTACCGCGACGATGATCGGCCAGAACACGCGCCGGGTCCCGACGATCGCGGCCTCCGGCCCGGGCAGCCCGCGTTGATGCTCGACGAAGATCGCCTCGCCAACGACGATGCCGTCATCCACCAGCGTGCCCAGCACGAGCAGGAAGCCGAACAGCGTGACCATGTTCAGGGACACGCCCAGCATGTACATGCCCAGCAGCGTGCCCATGAACGTGAGCACGATGCCGCCGGTGACCCAGAAACCGACCCGCGGCCGCATGAACAGCATCAGCGCCAGGAAGACCAGGCACATGCCCTGGAGGCCGTTGCGCACCAGCGTGTCCACCCGGCTGCGGTAGAGATTGGAGAAATCGCGCCACAGCGCCACCTGGATGCCTTCCGGCAGCTGTGGCCGCAGTTCGGCGGCGTACTCCTTCACCGCGTCGGTGACTTCGACGATGTCCTGATCGCCGACCCGGAAGACCTGGACGGTGACCGCCGGCTGCCCGTCGAAACGGACCGAGCGATCCGTGTCGGCGAACCCGTCGGTCACCTTGGCGACATCGCCGACCACGACCCGGCTGCCGTCGGGCCCGGCCACCAGTTCGATGCCGGACAGCTCCTCGGCGGTTCGCGCCTTGGAGTTGGTTCGCAGCAGCACGCCGCCGGTTGATGTGTGCAGCTCGCCGGCGGGAACGTCCAGCGACGAACGGCGAATCATCTCGGCGACCAGATCAAAGCTGATGCCGTACTCGGTCATCGCCGCTTCCGACAACTCGATCGCGATCTCGTCGGCCCGCACGTTGGCGAGCTTGGCGCGGGTCACCGGCGACAGCGACAGGACCTCGTCACGGACACGGGTGCCCAGGGTCTTCAGCGTGCGCTCATCCACCGCGCCATAGACGGTCAGATAAATCGCGGGCATCTCCAGCAACAGCTCGGTGACATGCGGCGACTCCGCCCCCTCCGGCAGATCGACCACGCCCTTGACCCGGCTGTCGATCGCCTCCATCACCGGTCGCACATCCATCTTCGGATCGATTTCGGCGACGACGATCCCCACGCCCTCCAGGCCCAGCGAGACCGTGCGATCGACACCGTTGACCTCGGTGATCGCGTTTTCCAGGGGAATGAGCAGACCTGACTGGATCTCGTCGGGACCGGCGCCCGGATACGCCACCGTGACCTGCACGCGCTGCAGCTTGATGGCGGGGATGACCTCGCGTTGCAGGTTGGGCGCCGCCCACAGGCCACCCACCAGCAGCAGCAGGGTCAGCAGTTGCGCCGGGACCCTGTGCCGGACAAACCAGGCGATCACGGCGTGGTGGCCGTTCGCGTCGTCACGATCATGCCTTCCACCGGATATTCCGGAGGCCGCACGATGACCTGTTCACCGTTCTCCAATCCCCCGCCCACGACAACCCGCTCATCATCCCGGAATACGACGTCGACATCACGAACACGCAGCCGTGAGTCCCCGTCCACGAGATAAAGCCGATTGTCCGGCAGCAACGCGGCACGCGGCAGCGAGAAGACGTCGTCGAACCCCGCGCCCTCGATCCTCGCGTTGACGAACTGGCCAGGCGCCAGATCGTCGAGCGCCTGATCCGGATTCACCTCGGCGATGGCATAGGCCAGCCGCGTGCGCAGATCGAACGTCGATTCCACGCGGGTGATCCCGGCGGACCAGGTCCGTGCGCGACCATTGCTGTTGGCGGTGAGCTTGACTGGCAGGGGCTCCTCCAGCGGCCCGCCCAGACCCTCGATACCGAGCAACTGGCGCTGCTTGTCGGTCAGCGGCAGGCGCACTTCCAGCTCGTCGGCGGGGAATACCTTGGCGATGGGGCGCCCCGGGGACACGAACTGCCCGAGCCCGATCGCCACGCCCTGCACGCGCCCCCGATACGGCGGCGCCTGGACTTCCGAGCGTGCCACCGTCAGCTCGGCCCGGCGCACATCGGCCTGCGCGGTGGCCAGCGCGGCGCGTGCCTCGTTGAGCTGGGGTTCGCGGCGCGCAAGCGGCGGGGGCTCGCCCTGCCCGTAGCGATTCCATTCCCGGACCGACTGCTCGGCCTCGACCTCGACCTGAGCGAGGGCCCGCTCGGCCTGCGCGACCCGGGCACGCGCCTGATCAAGCAACAACTGGTAATCCCGCGCGTCGACGCGCAGCAGCGGCTGCGAAGGCTGCAATACGCCGCCGGGCACGAAGTTGTCCGCCATCCAGATCACACGACCGGAAACCTCCGGGGCGATCTCGGTGTCGCCGGTGGCGCGCACGGTGGCCTGGACCTCCACCGGAATCACCAGGGATTCCGACTCGGCGATCACGACCGACACCAGCGGCGGAGGCGCCAGCGCCTCCTCGGGTTCGGCCGGCTTGCGGCTCTTGATCAGGATCACGGCGGCGACAACGCACACCGCGAGAATCAGCACCGCGACCAGTGCCTGGCGCTTCCAGGATGGCGTGGAATCAGCGGCATCCGCGCCGGACGACGTGGTTGCTTCCGTGTTCATAGCGGTCCCCAATTCAGTGCCGCGGACGAAGACAGCACGCAGGCGTCGACGCCCCCGATATCCGACCGTTCACCACAGGCGTCGACACCGGTGTACGCGACAGGTGTACCCGGCGACTCCGCGGGCTCAACCGGATCATCGGCCTCGACCGCTTCAACCGACTCGGCGGTCTCCCCGACGTCATCCGCATCATTCGATGCGGCCTCCCCGGGGGCCTCGGCCGCGTCGCCCGGCTTGAGCGTTTGCGCCGGCTCGGAAACCTCGACGGGTTCGGTCGGCTCTTCCTGCGATTCATCGGCCTCGACCAGATCTGCGGATTCAGCCGCCGAGTCCACCACCTCGACCGCGTCTCCGTCAGCCACGGTCTCGGCCGGTTCCAGATCTGCATCCGCCTGCCCGTCCTGTTGGACCGGCGTTTCCAGCGCAACGGGCTCCGGCGCAAGCACGTCCTCCGAGTTCTCGGGTTCGGTGATTTCGCTCGAATCCATGGGCGCCTCCAACGCAGCCTCCTCCGTCGGATCGACGGACGCCACGGGTTCGGTGATTTCGCTCGAATCCATGGGCGCCTCCGACACGGCCTCCTCCGTCGAGTCGACGGACGCCACGGGCTCGGACACTTCAACCGGTTCGGCGGGTTCGGCCGAATCGAATGCGCCCTCGTCCTCAAGAATGGGCGCGGCCCCCAGCGCCACATAAAGCGCCAGCCGGTTCTTCAGCCGCGCCATGTCGATATCCATCAGCTCGCGCCGCGCCTGCAAGGTGTTCGCGCGGGCGGTCAGCAGCGTGCGCGCATCCACCGAGCCCCGCTGGAAACGTTCCTCGATGTCACGTTGTCCGTCCTCGATAAGCTGCAACGTCTCGCGCAGCCGCAGGCTCTGCTCGCCCAGTGCCTGATCGGCCGACAGCGCATCCTCCACCTCGCGAAACGCCGTCAGCACCTTGCCCTGGTAGGAATGGATGGCCTCGATCAGAAAGGCGCGCTGCGCGGCGATGCCGGCGCGGATCTTCCCCCCGGCCAGCAAGGGCTGAAACACGCCTCCACCCAGCGACCAGATGAAGGAATCGTCGTCGAACAACAGGTCACGATACTTGGCCTGCGACGCACCGGATGCAGAGATCGAGAAACGCGGCAGCAGGTTCTTCTTGGCCGAGCGAAGCTTGTCGTCGGCCGCTCTCAGACGCAGTTCGGCGGCGCGGACATCCGGACGCTGCTCCAGCAGCTCAGAGGGGACACCCGTCTCCGGCAGTGACGGCAGCGATGGCAGCACCTCACCCGCCTCGATGGCTCCCGACGGGTACCGGCCGAGCAGCACTTCGAGCTCGCGGGCCGCCTTGTCGACCTCCATCTCCGCCGCCTGCAGGGCGGCCGCTTCCCGCGCCTCGATCACCCTTGCCTGCTGCAACTCCGCGGCGGTGGTCAGGCCGGCGTCGTAGCGCTCCTTGATCATCACCGCCTGATCGCCACGCAGCTCGGCCATGCTTTGCAGCAGCTCGGCCCGTGCCCTCGATTCCGCCAGCTCGTACCAGCGCAACACGGCCTGGGCAGCCAGCGAGTGCTTGGCGGCCACGAGGTCCAGCGACGCGGCGCGGATTTCGCCTTCCACCGCGTTGCCGGCGTCGAGCACGCGGCTCCAGACATCCAGCTCCCAGCTGATACCCAGCCCCAGCTTGAGCCGGGACACATGCACCCGCTCGGGGATCACGTTGGAATCGCCCAGGAAGTCGTTAATGACCTTCTGGCGACCCGCCGTGGCTTGCAGATCAACGGTGGGGCGGGCACCCGCGACCTCGATCTCCGCCAGCGCGGCGTTGCCGTCGCGCTTCGCGATCGCGCCAAGCAGGTTGTTGTTCTGCGTCCAGGCTTCGACCACGATCGACGTCAACTGCGGGTCATCGAAATCGGCCAGCCAGCCAGCCTCGCTGACCAGGCTGCCACTCGGCTCGGTCGTCCACTGCTCGGGAATCTCGGGCAGCAGCTCGGTGCTCTCCTCGGGCAGCTCGTGCTGGAAGATGGCGCACCCGGAGGCCAGCGTCGCAGCCATCACGACTGCGAACCACGAGGATGGCCGCTGACCATGAGCCAGCGACCTCCTCGGATCAGGCGGACCGTTCATTCGCATCGTCAACAAGAGGCGATTAAGGCCGGATGTCCGCCATTGCGAAGCGTGGATTGGTAATCCCCAATCCGTTCACGGCCCAGTTGGCCCAGGTGTTGTCGATGGCCCCGTTGCCGGCATCCGCCGCGGTGTCCGGCACCTGCACATAGGTCACGACTCCATGGGTCGGCGTCGGATTGACCGAACCCAGTGCAGTCAGTCCGCCCAGATTGCCCAGTTCGTAGGATGTCTCGGCATAGGCCGGCAGATCGAAGCAGACGCTCTCCGCCTGGAGACCCAGCTGATCGGTCACGACATGCGCCTGTACGGTGAACGTGGTCCCGTCACCGGACTGGCTGACATCCTGGGTCAGATCGGCGTTGCTGTCGGCGGTCGAGGACAGGTCGACCGTGACATTCGCGGTACTCGGACCGGCCACGTCGCAATCCTGGAACACGATATTGCCCGTCGCCCGCACCGGTTCGTTGAAGCGGAACACGAAGTTCGTGCCGTCGTAGAACGCCAGCGACATCAGCGGCGGGGTCTGGTCGCGCAGCAGCACGAAGGCCCGCGTGTCCGCATCCGGGGCGTTGGCGTCCATGTCCTCGATGGCACCGGTCAGCGCGATCTCGGCGTCACCGTCACGAGCGTCGGCCTGGAGCGTGAAGATGTCATCGACATCGAAGGCCGCGACGTTGCTGGTGGTGCCGTCCTCGCCGACCAGACCGTTGAGCGCGGTCAGATTCGACAGCGTCGCGCTGACGTTCGTCGTGACCGGCGCGCCGATCGGAGCGATCTGCTCGGTCACGGCGATGCCGATACGCGGTGACGTCTGGAGGAAGGCGGCGGTGCCGTCGGCGTCACCGACCGCCGCGGTCGTGCCCAGCGTGCCGGCGAAGGTCTCCAGCAAGGCGTTGGACAGACCCTGAAGCTCGTCGGGACCCTTCCAGTCGTCGTTCGCGAAACCGGCCTCGGCGTCATTGACGTCAGCGGCCTGCGGCGTGATCGAGTACAGCACGGTGGACGCGGTGTCCGGACCGTTGTCGACGATGGCGCTGCCCGATCCACCCGTGGTGCCTTCACCCTGCGCGCCGGCGATCAACTCATCGAACAGTTGCAATGACACGGTCGGCGGCGAGACATCGAGCATCGCCATGGTCGCCGCGCCACCAACCGCTCCACCCGGCGCACGGGAGGTGATCGTCAGCACGTCGCCCGGCTGCGGTTCGTCACCACGCGGAGCGATGATCAGGTCGAAGCTGCTCGCCCCACCGTCATCGATGACGTAGGTCAGCGCGCCGAACGACGTCGGACCGTTATTGGCCGGCACGCCGGAACCCGTGTAGACCGGGAAGAACAGCACGTCCAGCGGCTGGTTGGTCCGCTCCAGCCTGACCAGATAGTCAGCCGCATTCGGACTGGTGGCGATCGAAACGCGGGCCACACCGGTGAACACCGTCCGCGTGGATGTCTCGATGGCGTCCAGCAGGTCGTTCAGCGGTGCGTCAGCCTCCGGCGCATTGAGCTGTTCCAGCCCGTCCGTCTGGCCCAGGGCCGTGGCGTAACCGATGGCTGCGCCGTTGGGCTCACGGGCCACGCGGATGTCCTCGCTGTCCGCGGCGACCGTATCGAGCATCGCCGATGTCGTCAGATGGGCGCCATCGGTCGGGAACAGCGTGGTCGCGGCCTGCCCGGTGATCACAGGCGCCTCCGCCGTGGCATCCGCCGGTGTGAACGTGGTGAATGCCAGCACCAGATACTGACTGGTGCCGTTGATGCTGTCGTAGGCCACCTCGGGGCTTTCGACGACCACGTTACCCGCCGGATCAGCCAGCGCTTCGCGCGCCAGCAGCACGTCCACGGGAGTGGACTGCGGGATCGGATTCATCACCGTGACCGTCAGCGTATCGCCCATCAGCGACACCGAGGCGATGTCGGCGAGGTACTGCTCATCGCCTGCGCCCACCTCGACGATCACGTCGGCGGCATCGAAGCCGGCCTGCAAGCTCTCGTTGAACCGTATGACGAAGCCGTTGGCGCCGGTTCCGTCGATGCGCGACTCCAGCGGAGCCGGGTCCACGGTTTCATCGACCACGCCTTCGGTGGTCTCGACGAACGGCGCCTGATCATCCGCGGCCCCGCCCGTGGCGAGGAACAGCGTGAAGAACTGCGCGTTGGCACCGGTGAAGCCGTCGTAGGCGATGTTGTCGTTCAGATCGATGCTGTTGCCGACGACATCCAGCAACTGTCCCTGCGGCATGCGCACGGTGACCTGGCTGCCCGCGGGCAACGCGTCGCTCAGCGTGATCTCCAGCGTGGTGTCGCCGACCAGTTCCGTGGTCAGCACGCTGGCAACGCCGGCATCGAGTTCCACGGTCACGTCACCGGGTTCGATGATGTCCTGCATGGCCTCGCTGAACTGGACCACCAGCGGTGCCGCGGCCAGGCCGGTCACCGAGGCATCCAGCTCGGCCGGGCTGCGCAGCGGATCAAGCACGCCATCGACTCCGTCGACCATCGGTGCGCCAGTATCGGGCACCGCGGCAGTGCGATAGCTCAGCACCAGGTAGGCGCTGTCACCGCTCAAACCGTCATAGGCCACCTCGGCTCCGAGCACCGCCACATTGCCGGCGGTATCGAGCAACGCCTCACGCGCCAGCCAGACCTCGACGAGCTGTCCACTCGCGATCGGGCCGGCCGTCTCGACACTCACGGTGTCACCGGAGATGCCAGCCGACGCCACGGTCATCGAGGCCTGATCGCCGGACTCGCCAACCAGCACGATCACGTCGCCGGTGTCGAGCACGGGCTGCAGCGCCTCGTTGAACACGATGGCGAAGCCATTGGGGGCGGCACCATCGATCCGGCTTTCCAGCGGAGCGGGTGTCACACCCTCGTCAACCACGCCGTCGGTGGATTCCACGAACGGCGGCTCCTCGTCGGCAGCCTCGCCGGTGGTGAGGAACAGCGTGAACAGCGTGGCTTCCGGACCGGTGAAGCCGTCATAGGCCAGCGCGTCGCTCAGCGCGATGCCGTTGCCCGAGAGATCCAGCAGTTCCGTGCGCGCGATCAGCACGGTGACATCGCCGCTGTCGGGCAACGCCTCGTCCAGCACGATCTGCAGTTCGTTGCCGCCGATCAGTTCAACGGTGCTGACGGCCACGGCGCCACCCTCGACCTGCACCGCGACATCACCGGGTTCGACGATGTCCTGCATGGTTTCGCTGAACACCACGGTCAGCGGTGCGGCCGCCAGCCCGGTGATCACGTCGTCCAGTTCCGCGGGGCGGGTGGACGGATCGGCCACGCCGGTGACGCTGGCTGCGGTCGGCGCCTCGGTATCCGGCGCGCCGGCCGTGCGATAGCTCAGCACCAATTCGGCACTCGACCCGCTGAAGCTGTCGTAGGCGACCTCGTCGCTGAGCACCGCGACGTTGCCCGAGGTGTCGCGCAGCGCATCACGGTTCAGTCGCAGTTCAACCTGTTCACCCGGACCGATCGCGGCCGCGGTCTCGACCGTGACCGTCGCGGCGGACACCGTGGCCGTCGCCACGGCAACCGTCGTCTGGCTGCCGGACGGCCCAACGAGCACGGTGACGTCGCTGGCATCCAGCCCAGCCTGCAAGGTCTCGTTGAAGCGGATCACGAAGCCGCCCGCACCGGTCCCGTCGATCCCTGAGGCCAGCGGCGCCGGGCTCACGGCGGGATCGATCACGCCGTCGGTGGATTCCACGAAGGGCGCCTGCTCATCGTCGGCACCGGTGGTGGCGAGGAACAGGGTGAAGAACTCGGCGCTCGCGCCGGTGAAACCGTCGTAGGCCAGATCGTCGCTGAGCACGATGCCGTTGCCTTCGGCATCCTGCAGCTCGCCGCGATCGATGCGCACCGTGACCTCGCTGCCAGCTGGCAACGGCTCGTCCAGCGCGATCTGCAACTGACTCTCGCCGACCAGCTCAGTGGTCAGCACGCTGGCGAAACCGGTATCCAGCTCGACGGTGACGTCACCCGGTTCGACGATGTCCTTCAGCGCCTCGCTGAAGCTAATGACAATCGGGGCGGAGACCACACCGGTCACGGCATCATCCAGCGTCGCCGGGCTCATGGCCGGGTCGGCCACACCGGCGACACCCAGGGCGCGCGGCGGCGAGAGGTCGGGCGAGCTGAAGCTGCGGTAGTCCAGCACCAGATAGGCGTTGTCACCGCTCAGACCGTCGTAGGCGACCTCCGCCGACGGCGCGGCGATGTTGCCGGCGCTGTCCAGCAGGGCCTCGCGCGCCAGCCACAGCTGCACGCGTTCGCCGGCAGGCAGGGCGGCATCGGTCTCCACCGTCACCGTGCTGCCGGACACCGAGGCCGCGGCGACCGTCACCGATGTCTGCGTCGGCGCCTCGCCGATCAACACCAGTGCATCATCGGCATCCATGCCCGCCTGCAAGGGTTCGCTGAACTCGACCACGAACCCGTTCGGCGCCACGCCGTCGATGCGGCTGGCCAGCGGAGCGGGACTGACGCTGTCGTCGACCACGCCATCGGTGGACGCGACATGCGGCGGGATGCCATCGCCGTTGGGATACGGGTCCACGGTCACGGTGGCCAGATCCATGACCCCGCCATCGTTCGTGGTGGCAAAGGCGATGGACGAGGTGTCGGTGTCCTCGTCGTCCAGTTCGGTGCAACTCGGCAGCGATGCCGCCGTGGTCACGATCTCGTGCCCGCCCACTGAGACCCGCACGCAGGAATCGGCGTAGACATCGGCGAAGCTGAACAGCCCGCCGTCATCGGTCGTGGCGGTGCGATTGGCTCCGGAATCGTAGGTCGCCGCGACCCCGACGTTACCGTCCTGATCGAACTCCACGCCCTGGAATTCCAGCGTAACCTGCACGCCAGGCACCGCGGCGCCAGTGTCAACGTTGCGTACGGTGCCCCGCACCTCGGTGTTCAGCGCGGGCAGACGGACCGGCCCAGTATCGACATTGAAGTTGTCGATGAACACCGGATCATCACCCGGGTTGGCGATCACGTCAGCATCGGGGCTGACCAGAACCGTGGCGCCCATGTGAGGCTGCTCCAGCTCACCGGTGTCCAGCACCAGCGTGATCGGCCCGTTGGCGTCGTTGGTGCCGACGCTGGATGTTCCGGAAACCACGACACCAGGCAGCTCGAACTGCCCCGCGTCGTTGGTCGTTGCGGACACCGCCGCCTTGGTCACGGCACCCGTGTACCGGACGAGAACACCCTCGATCGGGCTGCCGTTGCTGTCGAGCACCGTGCCGGTCACCGTGCCGGACAGTGTCGTCACTTCATTGAGCGTGTCGTCTTCATCGGGCGACATACAGCCCGTGAGCGCCAACGCCGCGCAGACCATTCCAGCCTGCACCCACCGCAAACCACGAAAAGACATCACCTACTCCCCGGGCGGTCCCCTGGACTTTCGTTAACCGTCAATGGTCGGGTGGCATCCCGCCACCTGAAACACCATGTTTGCCTGATTCTTGCCTACGACTTCCCAGACCGTCGCAACCTGTGCCTACGACGCTATCAGGCCATGTTGCAAGAACGGTGCCTTAATCGACAAACAGTTCGTTCAGTTTCCAGGGAACTCGCGCCCGTTTCGGGTGCGATGCACGGGGTGGGGTCATGATCGAATCGAGCACGATGCGCCGGCTGCGCGCACTTTGCACGATCGCAGGGATGGGGCTGGTGCTGCCACAAACGGCAACGGCGCAATCGGATACCGACGAGATCGAAACCGTGCCGACCATACCGGTCGCCGCGCTCGATCCCGAGGATGTGCCAACGGAAATGGACGCCGATCCCGTCGAGCTGGAGGAGCTGGTCGTCACCGCGCAGAAGACCCGGCAAACCCTGCGCGAGGTTCCCGCATCGGTGTCCGCGATCAGTGGCGAGAAGCTGGCCGAGGCCAACGTGCTGCTGCCCAACGACGTCAACAACTACGTCCCCAACCTCACCATGAAGGTGTCGCCGTACCTCAGCGAGGTTCGCATCCGCGGCTACGGGACCACCATCTCCAATCTGGGCGCCGAGTCCTCCGTGGGGACCGTCATCGATGGCGTTTACTACGGTCGATCGACCTTCCTGTCGACCATGCTCTACGACGTGGGCCAGTTCGAAGTCATTCGCGGCCCCCAGGGATCGCTGTTCGGCAAGAACACCATCGCCGGCGTACTCAACCTGACCACGCGCGATCCCGAACCGTACAGCGAGGCCTCGATCAGGCTGGTCGGTACCGACAATCTGGATCAGCGCATCGCGCAGGGCGGCGTCACGATCCCGGTCTCCGACACCTCGGCGATCCGGATTGCGGGTGCGTCCTACGGCATCGACGGCCTGCTCTACAACACGTTTCTCGAGCGGCCTGAAGCGGATTTCGTCGCGACCTACGGCCGGATCAAATGGAAGCTGCCCGATTTCGGCTACGGCGGGCGCATCGTGCTGGGCGCGAACATCGCCAATCAGTCGTTCAACAACAACGCCTTTCAGATCGCCAGCCTGACACCCACCGTCTTCGAGTACATGCAGCAGTTCGATCCCGATGTGGAGACGAACCCGCGCAACGATCTGGTTTCCAGCAACGTCCCGGCCTTCGCCAAGGTCGAGACGCGCTCGGCGCAGGCCCTGGTCGAATATCCGATCAATGGCTGGCTGGGTATCCCGAGCATCGATCTGACCTCGGTGTCCGGCTACGCCCGCACCACGACGATACAGCGCGACATCGACTTCGATTTCTCGCCCGTGCCGGCGATCAAATACACGCTGCAGGAACCCAGCCCCTACGAGCAGTACTCGCAAGAATTTCGCTTGAGTGGTTTTTCCGACAGCCTGTTCGGTCTGTTTGGAGAAACCGAGTTCATTCTCGGCGCGTACTATTTTGACGCCGATTCCTACAACAACGAATTCATTGAAATCGAGGATCTCGGCGCACTCGCGGGCCTTGTGCTCGCGAATCAGGCAGACAACCCGGGGGGTGGCGATGTCGTGCCCACGCCGACGCTCGGTGGCGGCATCCCGATCCCTCCGGTGGTGGTGGATGCCCTGACCCAGATCGTCATGTCCCCCCTGGCCGACGAGATCTTCGCCCTCCAGGGCCAGAACGAGAACGTACTGCTGACCTTGTCGCAACAACAGCAGTCCATGGCGCTGTTCGGACAGATCACGACCGAAATTCTCACCAACCTGCATGCCATCGTCGGTCTGCGCGTCGGCCAGGAGAAGAAGGATGCCTTCCTGACCTCCACCGCTCCCGATGGCGCGATCTTCATTCCGGCGGTGATCGGGCAGTCCAATCATCAATCATCGCTGTCCCGATCCGAGAGCGAGCTCTCGCCGAAACTGGGGCTGCGATACGACTTCGGGCAACGCGCATCCGCGTATGCGCTCTGGGCGCGCGGATTCAAGAGCGGCGGATTCAACGGCCTGCCGCTCAATGACGAAAACCTGGAGTTCGAACCCGAACGCGCCGACAGCTACGAGATCGGCTACAAGGCGCGGCTCCTGAACAACACCCTGCACACCAACATCGCCTTCTTCCAGACCGACTTCGAAGACCTCCAGGTGTCGTCGTTCACGGGGTCGGCATTTTCGGTACTGAACGCGGCGGCGGCGCGCACGCGCGGGTTTGAAGCCGACTTGCGCTGGCTGCCCCCCATCCGGGCCTTCGAACTCGACGCCAGCGTCGGGTATACCGACGCCTACTACACCAGCTACCCCAACGCACCCGCCCCGGCGTTCAGCGACGAAAGCACGCAGGACCTCACCGGCAAGACCCTGCAGAACGCACCAAAGTGGTCATTCAGCGTACTGCCGAAGCTGCTCCTCCCCGGATTCTCACCATCCTGGGGATTCATGGTGAATCTGGAAGCGAACTACATCAGCGAACGGTTTCTGGATGTCGACCTCGATCCCGCCACCCTTCAGGACGACAGCATCACGTACAACGCGCGCCTGTCCATCGGCGCCGTCGATCGCAGTTGGGGCGTGACGGTTTCCCTGCAGAACATCACCGACGAGCGCGTGCTGAGTCAGGTCACGGACATGCCGGTGGCGACGGGCAACTATGGTGCGGTCACGACCACTGTCGGGCGCCGGGTCTACGGCGCGATCACCCTGGAGTTCTGATTCAGGCGCCCGGAGGCATCAGAAGTCGTAGTCCTCGTTGTCGACATCGAAGTCGGCATCGCTCAGGCCGGGATTCACCGCGAAATCCCGAAAGCTGTAGTGCTCCATCAGCCGCCCGTCTTCGTGCCACATGCGAATCTGCGCAGGCAGGCCGTTGTCGTCATAGAAACACAGTTCCCGCTTGCCGATCGGATACGGCGCATGCCCGTCGTCCGGCGGCGGTCCGGCCGGCAGCAGACAGCGAGCCGGCGCATCGTGAACCGTGATCGCGGAGATGGCTACATCCGGTTCATCACCGTCCGACTCGGCCTCCGAACGCTGGGCCTCGATGCCCAGCTGCAGGCGCTCGGCCAGATTGAAGATGCCACCCTCGGTTGGCGGCCGCAGATTGCCTGATCGCTTCACGAACGACCCGTCCGGGTCCAGCGACATGGTCCACCCGAAAAAGCCTGGCTGGTGAAACTTGATCTTGCCCTTGTAGCGCTCGGCGCAAAAGATGATCTCGCGCCCCTCCTCGGGGCCGGGCAACCACTTCATGTACCGACATTCCGGCGCCCGCCGATGCTTCATGAACAGGGTTTCGACGGGCTGGAGTTCACCCTCGATGCGCTGCTGCTTGGTCATGATCGCGGTGTAGGCGTCAAAGCCTTCAACCTCGCCGACGAAACGGCGAAGCATGGCCGCGGCCTGGTCGCGATTGGAGACAGCCGGCTCATCGTCGGCGGCACCGGCAACAACCGGAACGGCCAGCATCCAGGCCAGCCCAACCGTCAAAACCATCCTGGTCATCAGATTCCGAACCCCACGGACAGCGTCGCATTCACGTAATCGGACCCCGCGCTGGCCTCGCCGTTCACGAATATGGCACCCAGCCATCGCGACAAACCGATTGCGAGACGTCCGGCGTCAACTGTTTCGGCGTCCAGCGCCGATTCATCGAAGGACACATCGAAGCGGCTCGTGGACCAGCCAGCGCTTCCGTAGACGGTCATGACCCTGAGCCGACGGCGCAACGCCAGATCCACGCCCACGGTATCCAGCTCGACATCGTTCTCGCCGATCATCGAGGAGTAGGCTCCGCGCGCGGCGATCTCCCAGCCGGATTGCCCCGCGACCGGCCAGGTCCAGCCCAGACTCGCGCCAAGCACGCCATAACCCGAATCCGGGATGGCGGCGGCGGTCGCTCCAACCGACCAGCCGGAGTCGAAGGCGATCTCGCCCGCCGCGCCGATCTGCCCGAGCAGGGACGTGTCCTGTCCGAACACGCGCGACCAGGCATCGTCATGCTGCACCGACGACGCGGAGAACACGCCAGCACCCAGCCCCCAGTACCCGGTCAACGGGCGAATGTGCTGCCACTGGCGAAACTGGTACGCGTTGGCCGCATCCTCGGCAATCGCTCGGAAGTCGGCCTGCGACGCATCGCGCAGCCGGTCGAAATCGAACGCCTGAACCGACGGCGCCACCATCCCCAACACCAGCAGCAGACCGCATCGGATGGATGCCCGGGACCGGAACTCGTTCCGGCGGCTAGCAACGGCTCTCGCCATCAGACCCTTCATTTCGATGCACCTCGTTTGCCTGCCATGGCCAGTCTTAGGGCTTGTTAACACGATTCAGGCCGCCGCCGCTGAACCCGAACCGCCGCGACCGGTCATAGACCTCAAGCGCCAGCAGTCGAACCGGCGCCGGGCCTCGGGAACGCACGCTGCATGCGACGGCAAGATTCTTGCCGTCTGCCAGTCCACGTACGCCGCATCCGGAGGAACGGCAATGAAAACAGTCCGCAACCTGGTCTTCTCGTCGGTCACCTGCCTCGCAGCCCTCGCCACCGCCTCCGCACAGGAGGCCCCGGAGCAAACCGACGAGCCCTCGCTGTGGGAGCGCCTGGCCGCCGAACGCGGCGTGACACTGCCCCCGCGCTTCGGCGTCGGCCTGATCTACGTGGGCTACAGCCACGATATCCAGATCGACGAGCTGCAGATCTCCGCCGACGATGGTCGCCGCGGCGGGATCGATTTCATCCAGTCCGACAACTCCGAGATGACCAACCGTCAACTCCAGTTGCGCGCCGACGCCTGGCTGCTCCCGTTCGTGAACGTGTTTGCGCAGATCGGCACCGCCGACAACAGCCTGAGCACGAATGTCACCGTGGATGGAGAGGACATCGTCGCGTTCGTCGGAGACGAGAGCCGCTGCGACCCGGACGCCTCCCCGCGCCCGGCGCTTTGCGACCAGACCTTCACCGCGGTCGGAAAGCAGGACCCCGGAGGCGAGGTCTACACGCTTGGCGCCCTGCTCGCGCTTGGCCGCGGCCCTTACTTCGCGATCGGCGGCGCGGCCTTCACCTGGGCTGATCTGGACACGTCCGACTCGCCGATGGAAACCCTGGCACTCACACCTCGCGTGGGCCGCCGCTTCAATCTGGGCGACGACGGCGAACTCGCGGTTTACGTTGGCGGGCTGCACATCGACACCAGCGTGGCGTTCAGCCGCAGCGTCAACGTGCAGACGCCCGACGGCGGCACGGTCGTGACCCTGACCGCCGACATCAGCAATCGGGATCCCTGGAGCTACGTGCTCGGCGCCAACTGGGACATGCACAACGGCTGGAACCTGCAGGGCGAGCTCGGCTACGGCGCGTCACGCGATGGCTTAATCGCATCGCTGACGCGCCGATTTCCCTGAACCGGCCCGCGGTTAGCCGTTAACGCGTCGCCGTCGGCGCAACCGTTGCCGGCGCGACCACCGGGCTGGAACCGCCGCCGAGATACTGCCAGGCCGCATACAAATCGATCAGACCGTAGCCATAGGCGTCGTCCACGCCGGGTCGACCCAGGTCGATGGCCGTGGCCGTCAGCGCCTCGCGCACCTGGCTCCCGGTCAGGCCGGGATTGCTGCTGAACAACACGGCGGCGGCGCCGGACACGTGCGGCGCCGACATCGACGTGCCGTTGTAGTACTCGTATGAGTACTCGTTCAGCAGGGTCGTGACGGTCGCATCGACACCCATGGACGTCAGCAGCGCGGTGCCGTCTTCCTGGGAAATGGTAATCGCCGGGATTGACGAGCTGTCCTCGCCCAGCGTGCCCAGGAACTCGCCCGGCTCGTTGTTGTAGATCACGACGGCGGCTCCGCCGCCGGCCTCGACGGCCGCGACCTTCTCGGCGAAGGAGTTGTCACCGCGCTCGCACAGGACGACCCGCCCACTCCAGGAGGCCGAACGCTTGCACAGACGGCCATAGGCCAGCGCACCCGACACCATCCCGTAGGCCGCATTCTCCAGCGCGTTGGCCGCGTAAACCGTGCCGGCCACTTCCAGGTCCGCCTGCTCGGTGTACGGCACGGTGCTCAGCACGCCAACGCCGGGCGCCGCCAGTTCCACCGCGTCGTTCTTCTGTGAGAAGCGGGCCACAGACATGGTGTCGTCCACCGCCGCGACCGACACCACCGAGGAATAGCTCGCGGGGTAATTGTAGGCTCGCGTACCGCTGTTCCCGGCCGACGCGATGGACAGCGTGCCGACGCTCTCGATCCAGTCAAACGCCGCTTCCTCCATGCGCTGGGCACGACCGCCGCCGAGACTCATGTTGATCACGTTGGCGCCCGCCTCCGCACACTGGAAGGCGATGTCGGCGAGCGTGGACGAGTAGGACCACGCGCATTCCGCGCCGTCGAAAACCTTGCCGATCATCACGTTCACCTTGCCCGGCGACACACCGACCACACCAATGTCGTTGTGCACGGCGGCGATGGTGCCAGCGACATGCGAACCATGACCGCAGGTATCGGTATCCCAGCCGGTTGGCGTCCCGTCGACCAGATTCAGGCCGGCAAGATCATCGTGCGCGGCGGAAATGCCGGAGTCGATGATGCAGACGGTGGCCCCGGCGCCGGTCGCGGCACCAGGATCGATCACACCGTCACGATCCAGGTCCCAGACATCGCGCGCACGCACCATGTCGATGCCATAAGGCACTTCCTGCGCCATCGGATAGCGCTTGACGTCCGGCTCGATGGACAGAATCCGGCTGTTCCGGCGCAACCGGTCAATCACGCCCGCAGGCGCGGAGACGACGAATGCGTTGATCCTGTCGAAGCGGTGATGCCGCTCCAGGTTCTTCTCCCTGGCCAGCACATTGGCCACCGCGGCCATCTTTCCGGGCTTGACCTCGATCCAGACCCGCTGCTTGGCAGCCGCCGAGACACTACTGACGTACAGACTCGCCACCACGGCGAGCGCAATCATCCTCAACATCGCGTGAATCCTCCCGATTCGGATAAATCAACCGCAGTTCCATCTGCCACAACCCCGCCATCCGATTCGGACGGAAAGACGCGACACGGTCGATAGTGCAGGCAACGCCGCCATGCACGACGCCGTATTCAATGCAAATTCAACGCCGATCTCTTGCGCTTTTGGCGCCTGGGAGCGATATCACATCACCGGAATGTCGCATCCATCACATCCGCCAGCGCATTCGCAGACCGAACCACAACAATGTCAGCGGCTGATAGCGACCGGTGACGCGATTTCCGGTCATCGGATCAAGGTCGTCGACCTCGCCCTCACGGCTGCGCAACACGCCGGTGCTGAAGTCCACGGTCCGCCGCTCGTTCACGACCCAGCTGAAGCCGCCGGTCAGGTAGAGGCGACCGGCATCGGCGGAACTCGCGCTGCGATTCGCATCGCTGACCGCGGCCGACTCGCCCGCCACGCCGGTCGACAGCGTCCAGCGCTCGTTGAGCCGGTAGCGCAGCCCGAGCGCGACCAGATAGGCATCCTGAAACCCGAGCTGGCGGCGGATCGTGGGCGTGGCGTTGTCGAAGCGGATGACGACCTCGTCGAACCGGGACCATCGTGTCCATCGCAGGCTGCCGGCGAAGGTCCAGCGCTCACCCGACCAGGTCACACCAGAGGACAGGGTCTCCGGCAGCGTCAGCGTGAGGCCGAAGCCGGTATCCGTCGTCGCCGCCCGAACCAGCGCGACCACTTCGTCCTCGAACGACCCGCCCGTCGCCAGCAACGCCGTTCGCGTGGTCAGGAAACAGGGATCGTTCTCGAACTCCTCGACGGTCCAGCCCAGGCGCTGCCGGGTCGCCTCGCCATCCAGACCATGCTCGATCGGCGCGAGATAGCTCATCCCCGCCGCCAGACGATCGGTCAGCGCGACACGCAGGCCCGCCTGCCAGGCCGCGGCGAAACGGCTGGCTTCGGCCCGGTGCCGGAAATCGTATTTACCTGGCAGCGCGTCCTCCCCAGCCACGAGACAGGCCGGTGTCACCAGATCGACGCCGGTGCGCGCCTGGACCTCGCGCTGGACGACGGCCCCCAGATCGACATCGTTCGAATACTGAAAGTCGAACCAGTGCAGCCGCAGCCCGGCGCCGACACGAATGCGCGGCGTCATCTGCCAGGCGGCGCCGGGGGTCAGCTCGATGCCGCGAATCACCGTGTCGATGGCGTTGTAGCGCCCTTTCCAGTCCGCATCCCGATGCTGGGAGGTGCCGTAGGGTGCGGCCAGCGTGGCACCAACGGCTACGCGCTCGTTCAGGCGCCGGGTCCAGGTCCAGTCCGGAATCGGTGCGTCGACACGACCGCTGCGGCCGCTGTTGCCGCCGCTGATGGTCGAGCCATCCGTGCCCTCGCGAACCGCCTCGCCCTCGAACTGCGTGGACAGATGCGCGAAATGCGCCCCGCTCGCCAGGCCGGATTCCAGTGCCAGACCATGCAGTGCGGGATTGCGCACCGCGGCGCCGGGATCGTAGTCGGCGGCATCGACACCGGCGAACCCCATGCCGCTGGCACCCACCGAATCAAACGGCAAGGCGAAACCACCCGCGGACCAGGCCGGAGACAGTCCCGCCAGCATCAGGCCAACCAGCGTTCCGACAATCCTGCGCATCTGATTCCGCCAACCGGGTCGGGATAACCAGCCGGCAGCAGAAACCAGGCCAGCCCGACCGCCGCCATCACCGGAGCCGACACCCGGGCCCGAGAGCACCGCCGATCCGGATGCGAGGCGTCAGGACGCCCGGGCCTGCTTGATCAGGTCGTAGGCGCGCGTGATCTCGCTGGTCTTCTGCTCGGCGACAGCGCGCATCGACTCGGGCAGCCCCTTGGCCGCCAGCCGGTCGGGATGATGTTCGCTCATCAGCCGGCGGTAGGCCTTTTTCACCTCGGCGTCGCTGGCCGAGGAATCCACCCCGATGATCTTGTAGGCATCGGCCAGTTCATCCCGCTGAGGGGGACGGCGACCGCCTGCCGCACCACCGCCCTGCGCCATGCGCAGCGAGGCATCCAGACGCGCGAGATCACGCTCCGACAGACCCAGACCGCGCCCGACGCGAAAAAGCAGTTCACGTTCGGCATCGGTAATCCGGCCGTCGGCAATGGCAACCTGGATCTGGGCGGTCAGAAAGACCTGGATCAGATGCATCTGGCCGCGGCAGGTCGCGCGGAACTGCCGGACCTCGGCGTCGACATCGAACCCGGTCTGCTTGCCGCGATTGAACGCGGCGATGGCCTGCTTGCGCTGATCCGGAGAAAAACGGAAGCGCTGCATCATGGTTTCCAGCGCGGCGATCTCGGACTGATCGACCCGGCCATCGGCCTTGCTGATCGCACCGGCCACCGCGAATGTGGATTCCAGGAACTGATGCTGCGCGGCACCGGCGATCAGCCGTGTCGGCGAGACCCGGCCGAGCTGCCGCCCCAGCCACCAGCCGGCCAGCGCACCAAAAATCAGGCCGGGTAACCGGCCGAACGCGAAGCCGAGCACGGCTCCAATCAGGATCGCGGGAAACATGGCGCCGGATTCTACGCCAGCTCACCATCCGGAAAGATGACGGCGCCGCCGGACCCTCTGGTCCGGCGGCGTTGAAAGGATCCGACTACGGTCGGTAGTCCATGAAGATTCGACCGGAACGGACGACCGGCTGACCGAAGGCCTCCAGCGCCTGTTCCCAATCAGGACTGTCGGTGGACGACCCTGGCAGAGTGGCATTTTCGAAGCTGTCGCCATTGTCTTCACTGACGTAGAGCCGCCCGTCCGGCGCCGTGACAACCACGTAATTTCCGACGCCTCTGGCGTCCGAGGTGATCTGGTTGATCACGGTCGTCCAGCTCGTCAGATCATCGCTGTAGGACAGCCCGCCGGTTGTCGGCACGAAGTAGCGGCCGTTGATCAGACGAATCGCGTTGATCGGGCTGGGCACACCGGGCGGCAGTTCCGTCCAATTCATCAGGTCGGCGGAACTGTAG
This sequence comes from uncultured Salinisphaerales bacterium, assembly GCA_937896565.1. Lineage (GTDB taxonomy): Bacteria > Pseudomonadota > Gammaproteobacteria > Nevskiales > OUC007 > Abyssibacter. The sequence goes on along the minus strand of CALBOV010000132.1, from coordinate 18,561 downwards.
AGCATGCCACTGCCGCCACCGAACAAGTATTGGCTGCCGTCATGCATGACCTCCAGCGGATGGAACCGACCCGTGCTCCCGCTGTAGACCTGCTCGGGCAGCGTCCCGGTGATGTCCGTCCAGCCGGTCCCGATATCGCGACGGATTTCGCTGCTCGAGAACCCGAACTGCGGATAGGCGAGGAAGGTGCCGGCGGCCTCATCCAGACCGGAGTACGTCCCGCGATTCAAGGTGTTCTCCAACGTCCAGTTCTGGCCATCCGCACTGACATACCCGATAACGCGGCCATCGCCCGTCTCCCCAAAGGTGGATGGATTGATGGGCCCACCTACCGCCACGAACTGCGACCCGTTCCACTCGATATCCAACAACGGAACGGTGTTGTTGATCCCCGTGTAATCCAGAGGCACGGTCTGCTCTTGCCAGGTAAACCCGCCGTCGTAGCTGATGGCAATGGCAGGCACCGTCTCTTGTTCGTTCCCGTTCTCGTCAAGGATGGTTTTTGCACCAGCCGCAACGAGTTCACTACCGGCCACGACAACATCGTTGATCTGAAACGGTGCGTGGTGGCTGCGGGTATCCCAGTTGTTCAGATCCGTACTCGCCCAGATCTGCCCGTTGTGACCCACTGTCACATAGTCCGTGCCGTTGAACGCGATGTCGTTCAATTGCATAACCGCCTCACCCACGCGACCGTGCGTGGTCCAGTTCGTGCCGTCGGCGCTGCTGTAGACGTACCCGAGACTTCCGACCACGATCAGTTGCGAGCCGTCGTAGGCGATGGCCTTGGGTGTGCCGCGACTGACAAAGGGTTGCGGGCTCACGGTCAGCCAAGTGCTCGCATCCGAGCTGGTCTGTAGCGTCGAACCGTTGAGGATTCGGTAGTACATGGTGCCGTCATAGGCCACCGTGGGACTTTGATTCGCCTGCAAAGCCGCAATGTACGGTGCATTGTCGGCTGCAGTCGTCCAGCTATGGCCGTCCGGGCTGACATAGGTGGTGCTGCCGTTGATCCCGACGAACTCAGTCCCGTTGTAGAAAATCTCGGTGACGGATTCGGTGGGCTCAACCTCACCCCACAAATCGCCATCGAAACTCTTGACTGTCGTTCCGCGCGTCACTGCCGCGACGAACGTCTGCCCATCGGTGGCGAAGGTGGACAAACTCCCAGAGCTCGAATCCCTCAAGGCCGGCGTGTTTGCCGCCACCCAAAGCTCGGTATTCGTGCTGCGGAAGATTTGACCACGCCCACCCACGGCGATGAATTGCTGGCCATCCCACACCACGCGATTCAGATTGTTGTAGGTCTGACGCGGCGACAGCATGCGCCAACCGTCCGAAGCCTTGGGCGGCGCCGTGTCCTGTGGAAATCCGAAATACCCGGCCGAACTCTGCCCCAGAGCGATTGTGCCAATCGGGCCGGTCGCCACGGTGTAGAGGTCGCTGGTCAGCGGATAGCCGGTCAGATCGCGCAGGCTCGGTCCGATCAGCATCGCATCGTCACCCACCAGCACGTACAGGCCATTCGCCACGGTGATGTCGCGGATGTGGCCATTGATACCGCCCAGTGACAGCCAGTTGAAACCGTCGGCGCTGATTGCCAGTGCATTCTGGCCCACCACGACGAACTGGCTGCCATCCCAGATCACCGACCGGAGGTCCGGTGTGTTCGGAATCGGGTTGGCGAGCGTCCAGGTCTGGCCACCGTCCACGCTCGTCACTATGTCACCGTCCAATGCAACGGCGACATAGGTGCCGTTGTGCTCGGTGACATCTTGCAGATTGCGAGTGCTCCCGGTCGCGACTTCGGTCCAGTTGCTGAGGTCACTGGACAGGAAGGCACGCCCGCCCAGCCCCACGCCGACGTACTGACCCGATTTGCCATGCAGATACTGCATGTTGAGGATGGCCTGATTCCCAGGCAGGTCGGTCCAGTTGCTGCCATCGGTGCTCGTAGAAAGGAAGGCACTTCGGACCGCGATGAACTGGTTGCCATCGAACGCAATATCCGTCGGCCCACCCTGGAAGCTTCCACCTCCGGTGAAGGTCTGGCCGTCCGTGGTGACAAAGGGAAGACTGTTGAACTGCCCGGCCATCACGAAGCGACCGTTCCCCCACTCCGCATCCAGAATGGTTCCGCTGGGCGGATTGGCGATGGGTGCCAGGCCGCCGATCACATCTTCGCACGGTGCGTTCAGGATCAGGTCGAAGCCTGGCATCGTCCCGGACGCGGAGTTGGGCGTCGGCAGACACAGCTTGCCTTCCGGATGACGCAGCACCTCAAAGGTATACGACGTGCCTTCCTCGGCCGTACCGTCGATCAATCGAATCGAGGCATTGCTCTGCGTGTACGTGTCCTCGATCACCTGGCTGCCGAGGGTGAAGCGGAAGTCCAGCGTCGTGCCGGCATCCATGCCACTGATGAACAGGTCGACGCTGGATTTCGCGGCCTGCGAACAGCTGATGTCGATGTCCGTGATGTCCGCCCCGCTGACCGTTCCCGACCCGTTGGCGACGGTGCAGGTGAGCCCGGACGACGGTTGCGCCCGCACCTCGTAGTCGCTGCCGTCGGCGATGCTGGCCGTGTAGGTCACCGCACCGTTGCGCAGGCCTCCGTCGTTCACGATGAACCCTTCGGACAGCAGCTCCCACTGCCCCATCGAGTTCGTGCCCGGGATACCCGAGATGGCGCCGGAGAGGCTGAAGGTGCTGGGCGTGGAGCAACTGATGTCGACGCCGGTGATGTCGCCACCGGAGACGGTGCCCGTGGCATTGGCCACGGTGCAGACCAGCCCGCCGGACGGCGACGCGGTCACTTCGTAGCTCGCGCCATCGGCCACACCGCTTGCGTAGATCACGGCGCCATCGGTCAGCGGACCATCGGCGACGAGGGAACCCTCGACAAAGGCTTCCCACTGGCCGTTGCTGCCACCGGTGCCGACACCGGAAATGTTGCCGGAAACCGAGTACGTCGCCACCTGCGTGGTCATGCAGTTGATGTCAACGCCGGTCACGTCGCCGCCGGAGACCGTACCCGCCGCATTCAGCACCGTGCAGCTATAACCACTGGGCGCAAAGGCCCGAACGATGTAGTTCGAGCCGTCGGGCACGGGGCTGACGTTATAGGTGATCGCGCCGTTGGCCATGGCGTTGCCGGCCACGACCGTGCCGTCGACCTCCACCTCGTAAGTCCCGGTCGCACCGGTGCTCGGCAACCCTGCAATGGTGCCGCTGATGTCGTAACCCGCGGCCTGCGAGCAGGTGATGTCAACGCCGGTCACGTCGCCGCCGCTGACCGTGCCGGAGGCGTTGGCCACGGAGCAGGTCAAGCCGCTGACTGGCGATGCGACCACCTGATAGCTCGCGCCATCGGCGACCGGTGCAGCCGTGTAGGTGACGTTGCCGTCGTTCAGCGGGCCGTCGTTGGCGAAGCTGCCGTTGATGAACAGTTCCCACTGGCCCGAACTGCCGCTCGTACCGGCGCCGCTGATACCACCAGTGATGTCGTAGCTGGCCGCGGATGCCTGCGTGCGGGACGTGAACGCCTGCATCACCGTGCCGACGGTCAGGGTCGTGGTCACCGTGGTGTCAAAGCTGCTGGCCGAGGTGTGACGCACGCATAGCGTCTGGCCGACCTCGACCACGCCGTCGGCGGTCGTGAACCCGCTGGGCTGGCAGTTCGGCGACCACTCGCCGTTCTGCACCGAGACGTTCACGGTGGAATCGATGCCGGTGATGGTCACGGTGTTCGACGTCACCACCGTGCTCAGCGGCACGCCGGTCTGATCGGTGAAGGCGAAGGCGTCGGGCGTCGTGTCCGGCCCGCCGGTCGTGCCCATGCGCAACTGGCCGAGGAAAGCCGGCACGCCGCTGCCCTGCGGCTGACTGGCGTCGCCGATGTTGATCTCGTTGAAGTTGCCGCTGTTGTTGTCGGACAGCGCGTACTCGATCTGCGCTCCGGCATCCAGCCAGATGATCTCGGCCGTGTTCGGAGTGCCACCGAAGCTGCGATAGAACGGGCTGCCGAAGGTCCCGGCAGGCACGGTCAGACGACCATCCGCGGCCACCGTCACGTTGACCGTGTCGCCGTCGGAGAACGGGCCACCCGAGGCCGCTTCGTGGTAGGTCAGCGTGTAGCTGCCCACCAGCGCGCTGTTGATCGTGCCCGGCGTCGTCACCCCGGCCCCGGACGTCTTGGTGCCCGGCGCGCCCGGATCGTCGATGACGCCGTTGGCGACACCGTCGTCGTCACCCCGCCCGCCGTCGACCAGCGTCAGCGTCACGGTGCGCCCGTTGAACCGGGCGCCGTCGGTGCCGTTGAAATCGAACTGGGTGAACTGGCCGTCCTGCACCTTGTAGTAGGTATTCGCGGTCGAACCCGCCGGAAGCTGAATGGTCACGTCCACCGATGCCCCGGGCGTCAGGCCCGTGACACTGAAATCGTAGAAACCGTTGTCGAAGCTCACGCCCGCCGGCGCCGCACCCGGGGCCGGGTTGTCGATGACACGCGCCTCGCTGAGGGTTCCTGCCGACGTGGTCAGCGTCACCGTGCCCCCCCCCGGCACCGTCAACTGTTGCTGGTTGTCGCTGACCCCTTCCAGATTGATCTCGGTCGGATCGCCGCAGGCGGCGAGGGCAAGGACGGCGGCCGCGCAGACAAGGCGCTTGAGATTGACGGACATGGACCCACTCCCCGGGGAAAATCAGGTCGCCCAAAGGTAGGTGGAGGATCGTCGGGCCCATACCCCCCAGACGGGGGTGTAAGAACCGGTGAATCAGACATGACCACCGATTTCACCCAGAAGCGCTCGGAAATCCTGGCGGTGACGACGGCACCCTGAGCTGCCGATCAAGATGAGCTCGGATAGAGACAATCCCTGCACGCGCGGACGGAAACTCGAATTCCGGCTGGAAAACAAGCCGGCACGCCGGCGCAACTATGGTGCTCTTGCTCGACCGCGATATCCGGCCCCGCAGACCCAGCGTGGAGCCCGGCATGCGACAGGAAGGGCGGGACGAGAGCCGGCGCAGTTCTCGTGTGAATGGCCGGTTCCCCGCCCTGGCGACGGGAGATCGTTAGCGGTTCAGCTAGAACCGGTATCCCAGCAGCAGGGCGGAGATCACCGGATTCACATCGACATGGGTCTCGCTGCGAGCGAGGCGTTCGCCGTTGTCGTCGTGGATCTCGATGATGGAGGTTTGATCCAGGCGCAGAAACGACACCGAGCCGATGACAGACCAGCGCGCCGAAAAGCGCCAGTCGAAACCGGCGTTGACGATGTACCCGAACCCGCCTTCGGCCTCGGCGGACACGCTGGTCTCGCCGGGATTCCCGGTCGCCAGTGCCAAGGTCTGGCCAAACTGCTGGTTGAGCGAGTCGCGCAGATCGGGATCGAGCTCCTCGTCTGTGTAGAAGGTGTAGGTCGTGCCCAGTGCCAGACTCGGGCGAAACGCGCGGGACGGATCGCGAAACACGTACTGAAACAGCACGGTGGGCGACCAGAGCCTGGCGGAGGCCAGCGGGTTGTTCTCGGGTGCGCCCAGATCGACCTCGATCACGTTGCCCGATGGTCCGGTGGGCCGAACCACGCCTTCGCCCTTCAACTCGAACTTGGGCGGAATGCCACCTTCCAGCTTGACCGTGATGTGATCGGTGAACGCCCGCGCATAGGCCAGCAACAGCGTCTGTGATTCCGAGACGTGGGCCTTGGTGCCAGGGGAGGAAAACGTCGGATCAATGCCCAGCAGGGTACCCAGCGCGCTGTCCTGCAACTCGGTATATACGGGATCGCTGTGCTCCCGCGGGGAGAAATGCGCACCGCCGATCAGCAACTGGTTCCTGCCGTCCCAGGCCGTCGCCCCGGGGCTGCCCATCATCAGCAGCAAGGCTGTCGCGATCCGCAGCATCGCGGCACGGGATCGTCTTTGCTCGCTCATCTCGCACCATCCGGTCGACCCCGTCCCGCGCGTGACCCGCATCACTGTGACCGGCCTTGAACAGGATTGTTCAGCTTGAACACGCCGACTCCGTCGGTTATCAATCCTGGTTACAAAGGGAGGGGGCGAATCTCGGATGCCTGTTTTCGAACTGGTCGCGGCGATCGTGCTGGGCGTGGGTGTGATCGTGCTGGCGCCGCTTTGCCTGCGGCAGCGGCGCGTGATTCGCCGACTGCGCGAGGCCGCCGACTCACTGTCCTCGGCCCGGAATGAGACCGAAGCCGTCGTGCATGAACGCGAGCGCATCTATCGCGATCTGCACGATGACATCGGCGGCCGGCTGCTGACGCTGGCGCATGGTGATCACGACCCGGCGGTCAGCGCGCTGGCCCGGGATGTTCTGCACGACCTGCGGGCCGTCGTCTCCAGCACCCAGTCCGCCGAAGGCACGTTGCTGGAGATCCTCGCCCAGATCCATGACGAGATGGAACAGCGCCTGGAAACGATGGGCGTCACGCTGATCTGGCAGCAGGCGCCGAACGTGCCCGACCCGCAGTTACCCGAAGCCGACGCGCTGCATCTGTACAGGATCGCCCGCGAGGCGATCAGCAACAGCGTGCGCCACGCGCATGCCTCGCGCATCCGCATCCGGGTCAGCGCCACCGGGCCGCTGTTGCTGATGGATTTCACCGACGACGGGGAAGGCATTCCGCAGGAGCGCATCGGCAAGGGTCGCGGCACCTCCAACATGCGCAAGCGCGCCGAGGAACTCCATGGCGACATCGACTGGAATCCGGGCACCGAGGGCGGCACCAAGGTCGTGCTGCGCGTGCCGATCCCCCCATCTGAGGGGAGCAGCGCAGCCCCACCACAGGCGATGATCAGGTCATGAGCGAGTCGTCAGACAACGAACAGGTCGCGTTGCGACAGGGTCTGGTGGTCGAGGACCTGCCGGCCTCGGCCGCCTGGCTATGCGATGTGCTGGAGGAGGTGTTTCCGGACATGGCGGTCCAGCAGGCCGACTGCATCGCATCCGGGCGCAAGGCCATCGAGACCGCGGTGCCGCAACTCGCGCTGATCGATCTGGGCCTGCCGGACGGCTCGGGCATCGAGCTGATCCGCAAGCTCGCCCACGGCGGCGAGACACCGCACATCATCGTCTCGACGATCTACGCCGACGACCGCCATCTGTTTCCGGCCTTGCGCGCCGGTGCGACCGGCTACCTGCTCAAGGACCAGTCCCGGGAGCGCGTGACCCGGTCGCTGCGGGGCATCGCGGCCGGCGAACCGCCGCTGTCGCCGCGCGTGGCGCAGCGGCTGCTGCGCATCTTCGCGCACGAGCAGGAGGAGCCCGAGGCGCCCTTGTCACCACGGGAACGCGAGGTGCTCACGCTGATCGCCAAGGGTTTTCGCCTGCCGGATGTCGCCGAAACCATGGGCGTAACCCGCAATACCGCAGCCGGCTACGTGAAAGCCGTGTATCGCAAGCTGAACATCTCCAGCCGGGCGGAAGCCGCGCTGGAGGCCAGCCGCCTGGGACTGGTCGGCGATCTGTAGGGAAGCACTGATTGAATCCCTGGTCCGGCGGATTTCCAACGGCTGATGCGACGGGTAACCTGCGCGGATGCGTTCGGTTCTGCTCATCATCGGTCTCGGTCTGCTGCAACAGGCGTTTGCGGCGGGGCCAGAACCCGTCTCCACGGTCATCAACGATCCGATCACCACGTACCGTACCGGCCCGGAACTCGTCGACTCGGCCAGTCAGTACTTCCGCTCGCAGGCCTGGAAGAATCCCGACTGGTACGACGTCTGCCTGACTCCGGACTACGTGGCGAAACCGGCCATCTGCGACGAGCCGACCGACCGCATCCCGATGACCCGCAATGTGCCGACGCTGATCTCGGATCTGCGGCCCGGCATCGATGCGCGCGACCAGACCACGCAGTGGTCGCTGGCCACGCACTACGACCGCGGCCAGTACATCCCGCGTGACCGTCCCGAGGCCGCGAAGTGGTACGCGGTGACGGCCCGGGACGGCATGGCCGCCGGTCAGTACGAGCTGGGCACGATGTACGAGGAAGGGATCGGAGTCGAGCAGTCGGACCAGGCGGCGTTCTCGCTTTATCAGGCCGCCGCCAATCAGGGTTATCAGCCGGCGCTGCGACGCGAGGCGAGTCTGATCGCCGGCCGCGACTACCAGGTCCGCATGGACGGCGGCGTGCTCTACGACCGCCCCGAGGCGCTGACGGGCTACGGCCTGCGCCGCCCGTTGCCCGGCGGCATGACCGTGCTGGTATTCGATCGCCTGCCTGACTGGTACCGGGTGTACGTGGGCGACCTGGACCGCTGGGGCTGGATGCGCCGGGCGCATGTGGAGTTTCGCGTCGACGGTTGATCCCGCGACGCTAACCGATTCGTCTCGATCGATGACCGGTGCACGCTCGCTCCCCGTTGCGCCACTGGGCTGGCTCAGCGGCCTGCTGCCGTTCACCGCCGTACTGATCTGCACCGTGATCTCGATGCAGCAGGCACTGATCCCGCAGTGCCTTCCCCTCATCGAAGGCTGCACCACCGTCAGCGCCACCGGCCGCCATGGCGCGCCCTACTTCATCTTCAAGGCGATGGTGATTCCGTCCGGCGTCATCCTGATGGGGTTCTGGGTTGTCAGCGGGCTCTGGTGCCTGGAACTCGGCCGCCGCCTGGCCGGCATCAGCCTGCTGATCGCCGGGCTGGTCGGCGCCGGCTTCCTGATCGTGTACGCGACGTTCCTGGGCTCCGACGGCATGTGGTACGACTGGCTGCGCCGCTTCGGCGCGCGGATGTTCTTCGCGCTAACCGCCTTTGCCCAGCTGCTGCTGACCGCCGGCGCCTGGACGGGGCTCGCGCCACGCCGCCCGCTGGCGCTGCGGGTCATGCTGGGACTGTGCGTGGTTCAGTTGCTGATCGGCCTGGCCAGCCTGCCGGCGCCGCTGGCGCTGGCCGACCCGGACGCCATCCAGAACATCGTCGAATGGAACTACGGTCTGGCGATGCTGCTGTTCTTCCCCGTCGCCGGCGAGCTGCTTCGCGAACAGCGCCTGCGTCTGGCGCTGGTCAGGGCAACCGCCGGAACCCGAAGCTGACCAGGATCAGCGGACTGTGCGAGGCCACGGCCGGCACGCTCAGCACCATGTCGTTCGGCACCGCGAAACAATCACCCGGCCGGGTGTCCTCCGGCACGATGAACCGGTGCTGGGCCAGACTGGAATGCTGGAACAGGAACCGGGTGTCGCCGGACAGCACATAGGTCAGCGACGCGATGCTGCGTTCCGGCTGGTGCGACGGAATCTGCTGACCGCGACGCACGACCAGCACGTCGGCGGATTGCAGCGCAATCGCTGGCGAGTTCATCAACGCTCGGCAGAACTTGATCGCACGCAACCGCAGCAATTCAGCCTCCGGCACCTCCCAGCCATCAAACTCCTCGATCCGCGCGTGCCCTCCGGCCCGAGGCGCCGCGCGACTGCGATCCTCCTCGGCCTCGGCCAGCGCCTCGAACAGACTGTCGTGATACCGCGCGTGATCGTCGAAGCGAATCCGCCCGATGGTCGGCGAACTGTGGACCAGATCGATGGCCAGATGCTGGGGCCAGACCGGAATCGGCCCGCTTTCGATGTCCATCGTCTGTGTCATGGCGCAAGCGTCTCCGGCACCCAGTCCCGGTGCTGTTCGAAACGAACCCGGTGATGCACGATCCGGCCGAGTTCCAGATAGTCCACCGAACACACATCCACGCGCAGCAGCGCGAAATGTGACCGCGCGTCCTCGACCGTGGCGATCGCTGATCCGGGGTCGATCCGCGCCCCCGGATTCACTGCCAGCGCGTACTCCCGACGCTGGCCATCGTGCAGGCCCGCCCAGGCCGACTCCACGCCGGCGCCATCCGTGTCGACCGACGCCGACCCGGCCAGCCGCAGCTGCATGCCAGCCGACGCATCGTAAAACATCCACTCCACCCTGGGCCGCATTCCGATCGAACCGACCTTCGCGCTGCGACGGTCGGTGTACGCGATCAGCCGGGGGGCGGAGCGATCCACCGCGCGCAACACCACCGAGCGAACCGACGGCCCGTCCGCATCACAGGTGGCCAGCGCACCGACGCGCAGCGGATGGCTGGCGTCGGAAACCGCCGCTTCCAGGGCGGTCCAGAGTTGGTGCCAGGTGGCGTTCAAGGCCGCAGCGCGGTCTCGATCGCGTCGACCAGGTCAGGGTCCGAGGGCTGGGTGGCGCTGGGGAACGCGTGAATGACCCGGCCATCGCGTCCGAGCAGATACTTGTGGAAATTCCACTGCGGGTAACCGCCACCCGCCGCGGCCAGCGCGGTGTAGAGCGCGTCCTGCGTGCCTTCGGCAGTGGATGTCTTCTCGAACATCGGGAAGCGCACACCGTAGGTGAGCCGGCAGAATCGCGCGACGGCGGCCTCGCTGCCCGGCTCCTGCCCGCCGAAATCGTTGGACGGGAATCCCAGCACCACGAAACCGCGATCACGGTAGCGGTCATAAAGCGCTTCCAGTCCGTCGTACTGCGGTGTGTATCCGCACTTGCTGGCGGTATTCACGACCAGCACAACCTGATCCGCGTAGGCCTCGCAAAGGCGAACCGACTCGTCGCCGGCCAGCCGGCGCTTGGTGACATCCAGCGGACCGTCGCAGCTCGCCCCCGCCGCCGGCCCGAACGCCATCGCGGCCGCGACCAGGCCCGTCATCATCCAGTGCTTCATGGGTACGCCTCGTTCGTCATCGGTTTCGGTAACCACGCTCGCCGACCTCGACATCGACCACGCGTCCATTCTCGATCCAGGCGATCCGCAGCAATTGATCCGGCCCGAAATTGTAGATCCAGCGCTCACGCACCACCTCGATGCGATGACCCTTGAGGTGCGCGCCAAAGCCGCGGTAGTCGTGATGGTCCACGGGCCGCAGCACGCGTGCGATCTCGGTGTCATCGGGCAGGCCGCAGCTTGCGATCAGACGGAACTTGGACAGCCCCTCGACCACGTCGAAGGAATCGCAACTGCCGTTACCGGTATCGCGGAACCCGTAGCCGTCCTGGTCGATTTCCACCAGTGAACCCCGCCGGAACCGCAGCACCCGGATGAGCTGGCGCGGGCCGAAGTTGTAGTACCAGGTCTCGCTGTCCGCGGAGGCAACATGGCCAAGGTAGTAATGTCCCGCCGCATCGACCAGGTCCGGTTCGCCACACAGCGAGCGCACCCGCAGGCGGCTGTCGCCGGTCTCGATGATCTGGCCGTCACAACGAAACGCGGCCTCGGCGTGACAACACGCCGTCAACATGAGCAATGCCAAGATTGCGTGAAATCGAGGTCTCATACCCTGTGAGACAATCCTTTCCGGTCATCGTCGCCCATCGAACAAGACCCTATCGATGAAACAATCATCCCGCTACGCTGCACGGCGCGCCGCCCCACCGCAACGTCTGTCCGCCATCCCCGGCCGATGGCTGGACCTGTTCCTGGTCGCGGCGGCACTGCTGCCACCCCTGCTACACGCCGAGCCGGTGCGACGGGACCACATCAACGTGGAACTGGTCGCGGCCTCCGACGCGGCGGTCCCCGGCGAGACGCTGACCGTCGCGCTGCGCCTGGAGCCGGACGACCACTGGCACACGTACTGGCGCAACCCCGGCGACTCCGGCCTGCCAACCCGCATGGAGTGGTCGCTTCCCGACGGCGTGACCACCAGCGACATCCTGTGGCCGTTCCCGGAACGCCAGCCGATGGGGCCGCTGACCAATTTCGGCTACTCGGGCGAGCATTTCCTGCTGACGGAAATCAACGTGCCGACGGACTTCGACGCGGACTCGCTGTCACTGGCGACGGCGGCCAGCTGGCTGGTCTGCGACGATGTCTGCATTCCCGGCTCCGCCGATCTGACCCTGGACCTGCCGGTCCGCGACAGCGCGAACCCGAGCCGCTGGGCACGGCAGATCGAAGCGGCGCGCGAGCATGTCGCCACGCCGCTGACGGTGCCGGCGCAGTATGCGATCGATGGCGACCGCGTTCGCATCCAGCTGCCTCCCGACGCGCTGGGTGATCCGGCATCCACGCTGTACTTCCCGGCCACGCCGGAGCTGGCCAGCAACACCGACCAGCCCGTGTTCCGGCGCTCCGATCACGTGCTGGAAATCGCCGTGGCGACCAGCGAGTACCTCGGCGAGCCGCCCGCGAGCACGGAGCATGTCGTGGTACTCGACGACAGCCGGGCGGTGCGCTTCACAGCACGGTTGATCAGCGCGGACGCGCTGGTGCCGGTCGCCACCGAACCGGCGTCCGCACCAGCCGGCGCCAAATTCAGCCTCTGGCTCGCGATTCCCTTCGCCCTGCTCGGTGGGCTGATCCTGAACCTGATGCCCTGCGTGTTCCCGGTCCTGTCGATCAAGGCAGTATCGATCGCCCAGCAATCCGCCAGCGAATCGGCCCATCGCCGCGCCCACGCGCTGTCATACACCGCCGGCGTGGTCGGCGGCTTCCTGGCGCTGGCCGTCGGCCTGCTGGTGCTGCGCGAGGCCGGTGAACGGATCGGCTGGGGCTTTCAGCTGCAATCGCCGGTGTTCGTGACCATTCTCGCCTGGGTGATGTTCGTGCTGGGGCTCAGTCTGGCGGGGGTTTTCGAGGTCGGCACCCGACTGATGGGCGTGGGCGACTCGCTAACCCATCAAGACGGCAACCGCGGCGCGCTGATCACCGGACTGCTCGCCTGCCTGGTTGCCACACCCTGCACCGCTCCGTTCATGGGGCCGGCCATGGGCTTCGCCATCACCCAGCCCGCGGCGGTGGCGCTCACCGTGTTCGCCGCGCTGGGACTGGGCATGGCTCTGCCCTTTCTGCTGATCGGATTCGTTCCCGCCGCGGCGCGGATGCTGCCGCGACCCGGCGCCTGGATGCTGACGTTCAAGCAGTTGATGGCGTTTCCGATGTACCTGACCGCGGTCTGGCTGATCTGGGTGCTGGGCCGGCAGACCGGCGTCAATGGCATGGCCATCGGCCTGACCGGCATCGTGCTGCTGGCCTTCGCCGTCTGGCTGTGGGGCCGGCGCCCGCTGGACGGCCCGCAGCGCGTGATCCTGGGTGCAATGGCCTGGGCGTCGGTGGTGCTGGCCTGCGTGCTGCTCGCCTCGCCGATGCTGCGCTCGGCGCCGCCGGGCACGGCGGCGGACACCGCGGTAACCGCGCACGGAGGTGAGTGGGGCGTCTATACGCCGGATGCCGTGACCGAACTGCAGGCGCAAGGCCAGGCGGTCTTCGTCAACCTCACCGCCGACTGGTGCGTGACCTGCCATGTCAACGAGCGCGTGGCACTGAACACCGGCGAGGTGATCGCGGCGATGGAACGCTCCGGCATTGTCAGACTCAAAGGGGACTGGACCAACCGCGATCCGGTGATCACGACGGTTCTGGAACAGTACGACAGGACGGGCGTGCCCCTTTATCTGCTCTACCCCGGAGAAGCGGGTGCCCAGCCCAGAGTACTGCCACAATTGCTGACACCACAGCGCGTCATCGAGGCGATCGACGCGCTCTGATCTCAACGCCAAGGAGGCCTGATCATGCGTCATCTGTTCGCCCCGCTCGTGCTGCTCGCGCTTTGCCTCGGCACCGCCCAGGCCAAGGTCGCCCCGGGCAATCCGGCACCGGACTTCACGCTGCCCAGCGCCTCCGGCGAGACCGTCTCGCTCAGCGACTACAGCGGCAAGACCGTGATCCTGGAGTGGACCAACCACGGTTGTCCGTTCGTCCAGAAGCACTACGACAGCGGCAACATGCAGTCGCTGCAAACCCGTTATACGGGCGATGACGTGGTGTGGCTGTCCATCATCTCGTCCGCACCCGGCAAGCAGGGCCATGTGACGCCGGAAAAGGCGATGGCGCTGACCACGGCGCGAGAAGCCACGCCCACGCACGTGCTGCTTGACGAGGACGGCACCGTCGGCCGGATGTATGGCGCCAAGACCACGCCGCACATGTACGTGATCGACACGGAGGGCACGATGCTGGCCTACATGGGCGCCATCGATTCCATTCCCAGCGCGAATCCCGCCGACATCGAGCAGGCGATGAACTACGTCGATACGTCGATGACCGCACTGGCCCAGGGCGATCTCCCGGACCCGGCCTCCACGCGACCCTACGGCTGCTCGGTCAAGTACTGATTCGCGGCGCGGCGGGCGTCGCCGGGCCAGGCCGGCGATGTCTATCGGTCAGGAACCGGAACCGCCGGCGCCGACCCTGGCGAGGACGCGCAGCGTGAACAGCGTCAGCAGGGTCACGCCCAGCGCGACTATCCATGCCTCGACGGCGACGATCACACCAACGCCCGCGACCATCAGCAGCGAGGCCGCCGTGGTCAGGCCGCGCACGCGGTCGTCGCCCGACACGAAAATGGTGCCGGCACCGAGAAACGAGACGCCGGCGACAATCGCCTCGACCACGCGGATCGGGTCGGTGCGCATCGCATTGCCGGCATCCGCGCCGAAGCGGTCGATCAGCAGATCGGCCGAGCCCACGAGCAGCGCGGCCGCGCCGCCGACCAGCATGTGCGTGCGAAACCCGGCGGCCTTGCCGTCGGCCTCGCGCTCGAATCCGATCACGCCGGCCAGCGCCATGGCCGCGGCCACCTTGCCGACGAGAATGACTTCCTCGATCACCATGCCGGGGGCGTCTCGCTGCGGCCGCTGACGTAGTCGTCCAGCGCCTGCAACCGAGGCAGATGCGGCTTGACCGCCGCCCAGTCCTTGCGTGACGGTGCGGCGGCCGACGCGGCGCTCTGCAGCTCGATCATCTCCGCCTCGAACTCGCCCTGCTCCATCAGCCCGGCGGCGCGCAAATCCTTCAGCCGCTGCATCTGGCGCTGCCGTTCCGGATCGGTGACGGAACCGCGGGTCAACGCGGCCCTGGCCTCGGCGATGCGCGCGCCGTGCGCGCGGAACTGCGCGGCACCGGTGTAACCGGCCTCGGCGATCAGTTCGTCTCGAAGCCCGGACTCGGGCTCCGCCGCCTGCGATTCGTGCAGTGCGAGCCGGGTCTGCATCCAGCGCTGAACATCGGCCTCGGTCAGACCGCCGGCCACCGCCGCGATCGCACAGGCGGGCAGAATCAGCGCCAGCCAGAACAGGCGGCGGCCCGGCACGGGATCAGGCCTCATCCCGTTCCAGCTTTTCCATCAGCGGCCGGATCAGGTCCATGGGCAGCGGGAAGATGATGGTCGAGTTCTGGCCGCTGGTGCCGGTACTGACATCCAGCAGCGTTTGCAGGTAACGCAACTGCATGGCCTGCGGCTGCGAGGACAAGGCCTTCGCCGCCTCCGTCAGCTTTTCGGCGGCCTGCTGCTCACCCTCGGCGTGAATCACCTTGGCGCGGCGCGACCGCTCCGCCTCGGCCTGGCGCGCGATGGCGCGGATCATCGACTCATCGAGGTCCACGTGCTTGATCTCGACGTTGGACACCTTGATGCCCCAGGCGTCGGTGTGACGATCGAGAATGCTCTGGATGTCCTGGTTGAGCTTGTCGCGCTCGGTGAGCATGTCGTCCAGTTCATGCTGACCCAGCACCGATCGCAGCGTGGTCTGCGCGAGCTGGCTGGTCGCCGCGTAGTACTGCTCGACCTGCAGGGTGGCCTTGCCGGCGTCCACGACGCGGAAATACACCACGGCGTTGACCTTGACCGACACGTTGTCACGCGAAATGACGTCCTGGGTCGGCACGTCCATGACGATGACACGCATGTCCACCTTCATCATTTTCTGCAGGAACGGGATCACCAGGATCAGGCCCGGCCCCTTGGTTCCGGTGTATCGCCCCAGGGTGAAGATGACGCCGCGCTCGTACTCGTTGAGGATCTTGATCGACGAGGCGATCAGCGCGATGAACGCCACGACGACGATGGAAATCATTGGTGTCATTTCGAGACCTCCGTTTTGGACCACCGACCCCGGTCAACCGGGACGGTGAATCGGTTCAACCTGCAACTCCAGCCCTTCCCGGCTGACGACGCGGAATCGATCACCGGCCATCAGCGACTGCGTGGGGCGGACCTTCCAGGTTTCGCCCGCCACCACCGACCATCCGGCCTCCCCGGCCGCCAGCGGCGTATCCGCGGTACCGGTTTCCCCAACCAGCGCCTCGGCCGCGGTCGAGACCGGCGCATGCCGCGCCCGCATCAGCATCCACAGGCTCAGCCCCACGCCGGCAATGCCGACGAAGGCGATGCCCCCGATCACGCCCAGGTTCACGCCGTAGCCCGGCACATCGGCGTCCATCAGCATGATGGAACCGAACACGAACGCGGCGACCCCGCCCAGCCCCAGGGCACCGAAACTGGGCGCGAAGGCCTCGGCGATCATCAACGCGACGCCGAGCGCCATCAGTGCCAGACCGGCGTAGTTGACCGGCAGGGCCTGGAACGCGAACAGCGCGAGCAGCAGCGAGATCGCCCCGACCACGCCGGGCACGATCGCGCCGGGGCTGTAGCCCTCCAGCAGCAGCCCGTAGATTCCGATCATCATCAGGATGTAGGCCACGGTGGGGTTGGTGATGATCGACAGCAGTTCGATGCGCCAGTCCGGCTCCACGCGTTCCAGCGTCAGCGCGGCGGTGTCCAGCGTCACCTCACCACCGGAGACCTCCACGGTCTGGCCGTCGATCTGTTTCAGCAGATCGCCGACATCCCGCGCGATCAGATCGATCACGCTGTCGGCCAATGCGGCATCGGCGGACAGGCTCACGCCCTCGCGGACCGCGCGCTCGGCCCAGTCGGCATTGCGACCCCGACGTTCGGCCAGTCCGCGGATGTAGGCCACGGCGTCGTTGACCGCCTTGCGCCGGGACGCGGTGCCGGCATCGGCCGGTTCCGATGGCCGGTCGCTTTCGGCTTGTTCCGAATCGGAATCCGTCGACTCGGCGTCCCCATCCGACGGCGCCGGCTTGTCGGGCTGCCCGCCCGGCGAGCCGCCGACCGGGATCGGTGTCGCCGCGCCGAGGTTGGTCGCCGGCGCCATCGCCGCGATGTGGCTGGCGTAGAGAATGTAGGTGCCGGCGCTGGCCGCGCGCGAGCCGGACGGCGACACGTAGGTAACGACAGGAATCGGACTGCCGAGGATGCGCTTGATGATGTCGCGCATGGCGCTGTCCAGCCCGCCGGGCGTGTCCAGCTCCAGGATCAGCAGGGATGCGCCGCCCTCGATCGCCGCATCCAGCGAAGCCTCGAAATAGGCCGCGGTCGCGGGGCTGATGGCGCCGTCCAGCGCCACGATCACGCCCTGTCCGGACGTTTCCGCCCGGCTTTCGGAGACGGTGAGCAGCGTGCTCAAACCGACCATCAGTAGAGCCATCCATCGCATGCGGCGAGCGTACCACCACTGTTCCGCGCATGCTCCGCGACCCGCCCTCGCGACACGCGCTGGCCGGATGCCCCTGCGACGGATGACAAGCGCCGGGGCTTCTGCCAATGTCCGGGTTTCACCAGCATGCCCCGGGAGACCTCCGATTTCACGAACGAGCGTGAGCTACTCCGTCGGCGAAGAAATCGCCCACACCATCACGCACGGCCTGGGCGCCGTGCTGGGCATTGGTGGTCTCGCGGTGCTGGTCGGCTTCGCCGTCCCCACCGGCGACGTCAAGCTGCTGGTGGGTTGCAGCGTGTTCGGCGCGACACTGATCGTCACCTACACGGCCTCGGCGCTCTACCACGGCATTCCGCACGAAACCGCGAAGCCGGTGCTCAAGGCCATCGACCATGCATCGATTTATCTGCTGATCGCCGGCACCTACCCACCCTTCGCCCTGTCGGTGCTGACACCGCCCTGGGGCTGGAGCCTGTTCGCGGTGGTCTGGAGCCTCGCGGCGGTGGGCGTGATCTTCAAGGTGTTCACCGCCGGCCGATACGACTGGTTTTCCGTCGCGCTGTACCTGGGCATGGGCTGGGTCGCGGTCGTGGCCACCAAGCCCATCATCGAGCTTTTCCCCCTGGGCGGCATTCTGCTCATGCTGGGGGGCGGCATCGCCTACACGTTGGGCGTGGTCTTTTACTTGTGGCGCTCGCTGAAGTATCACCATGCCATCTGGCATGTGTTCGTGATCGCCGGCAGCCTGCTGCACTATTTCGCGGTGCTGTTCTACGTGATTCCGTACGTCAGGCACTGAGCCGGATACGGCGAGGACTCGAAGGTGCTCGAGCGATGAACGCGAACAAGCCTCAACGCCCGAAACCGCCACCGCGGACACCGCGCGCCCTGCGCCAGAAACTCGTCCAGCGCGCACCCGAGCTGGAACGGCGCGCCTATGCGCGCTTCGCCCGCCCCAACCGGTGGGGCTTCGAAATCACCCGAATCCTGCCGGTCACGCTGGGCACATCGATCGGCCTCTGGGCGTTCGCGCCGCTGAAAACAATGCGTACGCTCACGCCATACGTCGGCGCCGCGGCGCTGATCTGCGCCGGGCTCTACCTGTTCCGCGTGCTTGCCCGGATCGGACATTTTTCCAACGAGCATCTGGCCCGGCTTCCCGATCCGGGGCGCCCCTCGCTGATCCGGCTGAGGCGGTCGCTGTACCGGATGGCCGTGGTACTGATC